>CAZEIH010000003.1:69445-71184 GCA_964512095.1 uncultured Oscillospiraceae bacterium | reverse complement strand
GATCAGGACGGCGACGATGGTGATCAGGACGGCGACGATGGTGATCAGGACGGCGGCGATGGTGATCAGGACGGCGACGATGGTGAACAGGGCGACAGCGATAATGAGTCTAGTGAGGAAAACCAGAGGAGAAGAGCAATTGAAAATGTGCTTAAGGCTCTGGAGAGGCAGGAAGCTGACAGTTTGAAGAATAATCTTCATAATAAGTATGAGTATGAGGGGGACAGATATGACTGGTAGAAGGATATTAGCCAGAATAAAGCTTACATTGCTTATAATAGCAATCTTTTGCTTGTCGGGCATTAGTGTAATGGCTGAAGAAGAGCCTCAGTTCATTTTAGAGATAGAATCGGAGGAAATGGACATAGACTCCGAAACAATAATGACGGTCACCATGGTAAATGCTGAAGGTGCGACGGTGAAAGATATCGTTGGAATGGAATGGTTTTTTGTACCATGTCGTTACGATAACGAGATATCCAACAAGGAAGTAAATGGCAGAATGGCTTTTGTAGAAACATTAAGCTATGATGTATATCCTAGATACGCGGGCGAATTTGTAGTCTGGGCAACAATTGATTATAATGGTCAAACATACATGACAAACAAGCTGAAGCTTACAGTCAGAGATAACAAAATCCTAGGGAAAAGAGACGAAGATGCGTTTCTGCAAGCTCTTCTATCAGATAATGAAGTATACGTTGGTCAAAAGACGACACTAGCCTACGATTTCTATTCCAAATACGAGATTGATTTTTACTTTTTTGTTGAGGACCTACATATAGATAATATTTTGAGATCTAAAGTCCCAACTGATTCGCTTAATACAGAAAATGTAGTGCATAATGGTAGTGAATACACAAAAGCAGTTGCGGAGCTATCCTTTTTGACACCCCTAAAGCCAGGGCTCTATACCATTCCGGAAAAGGTTTTTTATGCTTATGTTTCTGCAGAAGAATTTTTTCTTGACAGCAGTTTTGAGTTACTATCTGAGCCCAAGGAGCTGATAGTAAAACCTCTTCCTACACAAAACCAGCCTTCGGATTTTTCATGGATAATTGGTAAACTGAAGATTGATGCGGAATACGATACAAGCGAGGCAGATAAAGGCTCCATCACTTTAAATGTAAAAGCTTCAGGAGACTGCAGTATGGAGAGCCTTGATAAAATATTTAAGGAAGAGCTTCCGAATTTCTCTGTATTTGAGTATGAAGCGGGATATTCAGAAAGCGCTATCAACAATCAGTACTATGCCGAAAGAGAATTTCAGGTTACATTAATTCCAAAGATAAATGGGGAAATTACTATTGATCCTATTTATATTTCTTACTTTGATACTGAAACTGCCACGTATGAAAAAGCGGAGATACCTGGAGTAACAGTCACAGTTGATGGGGCAGATAGAAGCATTCAGACACTGGAAGTACAAACACATGAGTCTGACGGTAGTAATAATACCCTTGAAACTGTCAGAATAGAGCAGATAAGCTATGCACCCCAGAGCGATGGTTTCTGGACAATTCGGGTAAATAAGGCTATAGCTATTTCAATAATAGTATTGCTGATATTGGGAGCTGTAGTTCTATATTTTTTAAAGCGCCCCAAAAAAATCAAAGACCCTATTGACGATATATATGCACAGCTGTTGAAGGAAAAAGACGAAAATGCTATATACAATCTGTTCAATAGTATGATTAGACATTGCTTCGGGCTGAATTTAAAAGCAAGCTCAAGAAGCG
>CAZEIH010000003.1:62894-69345 GCA_964512095.1 uncultured Oscillospiraceae bacterium | reverse complement strand
AATAGTATGATTAGACATTGCTTCGGGCTGAATTTAAAAGCAAGCTCAAGAAGCGAGATATCAGATGCAATGCCGGATAAAAGGTTAGTAGAGCCCATACTATCGGTGGTCGAGTATGTGGAAAATGAAAAACCTACTCCGAGTAGTGATAATAAAAAGCTGATTGCAATGATTAAAGACATATACAAAATGCTAAAGGAAAGAAAAAGCTAGGCCTTCCTGCATTTGCATAATAGACAGTCAATTCGCTTTACTCAGGATTCAGATGGAGACTGAGCGTCTTCATTCATCGACGGCCTATAGAGGTCAGCGTATTCTGAAGGCATAGATAAATACAAGCTACTGTTTAGTTTCTTTCATATAGTGGTTATAATGATAATGTCGATACAGAAACAAAAAAAACTTATAGGAGAAAATGTGATGAATAGAAAGGCAAAGCCAAATGAACCATTAGTAACGCACATTTATACTGCGGATCCTTCAGCTCATGTTTATGAGGGAAAACTTTACATTTATCCATCCCACGATCAGGACCTGGATATAGCATCAAATGACAATGGCGACCAATATATGATGGAGGATTACCACGTCTTGTCCATGGATACCATTGATTCACCCTGTGTTGATAATGGAGAAGCTCTGCATATTAAGGATATTCCGTGGGCATCTGTTCAGCTGTGGGCGCCAGATGCAGCATATAAAAACAACACATACTATCTCTATTTCCCCGTCAGGGACAAGGAGGGCATATTCCGCTTGGGGGTTGCTACCAGCCCATCTCCTACAGGTCCCTTCGTTCCCCAAAAGGAGCCTATTGAAGGAAGCTATAGCATAGACCCGGCTGTATTAGTGGATGATGACAGCAAAGCATACATATATTTCGGGGGCCTTTGGGGCGGACAGTTGGAAAAATGGAAAACCGGCAGCTTCGATCCGGACGGTGGAGAGCCGTCACCAACAGAGTCTGCACTTGGCCCAAGAGTAGCGGAGCTGAGTGATGATATGCTGAGCCTTAAAGAAGAGCCATTGAATATATCAATAGTTGACGAGGATGGCAAGCCTATTCTTGCAGGCGATGAGGATAGAAGGTATTTTGAAGGACCATGGGTGCATAAATACAACGGGTATTATTATCTGTCTTATTCTACAGGAACGACTCATTATATCGTTTATGGTATCAGTAAAAATCCAAAGGGACCGTTTGTATATAAGGGGAGAATACTTAATCCGGTAATTGGCTGGACAACACACCATTCTATAGTTGAGTTCAATGGTAAGTGGTATCTGTTTTACCATGACAGCTCACTGTCAGGTGGTGTGGACAACAAGCGTTGTGTCAAGTTCACAGAGCTGAAATACAATGAGGATGGAACTATTCAGACTATTGACTCTTATGGAAAAGACTAGTTAAAAATAATTAGTATTACAATGTTTGCTAACGGGAACCGGTTTCTGTACTAATCTACAGGAGCCTTCCCGAGCAGGCATAGAGTCTTATCTATGTCTTCAGAAGACTCTGACCTCTATAGGGCGGCGATGAATGAAGACGAATTAGAGAAATGAGGCGATTTTATGCCCTGGTGCCCTGAATGTAAAATAGAATATAGAGATGGTATCGATAAGTGCAACGAATGTGGCCATGTTATTGTTGAAAAAATCGAGATTGAGAATCCTGAACCGGATTATAAAAACATGAAGGAAGCCTTCTTAATTACTGCTGATAACAGTATTAATGCAGATATAATTGAGGCTATCCTCAAGGACAATAATATCCCGGTATTACGCAAATATAGGGAGGCAGGCGGCTATATGATGGTCTTTATGGGTGGTACGATCTATGGTGTAGATTTGTATGTCCCACAACAGCTGCTGGATAAAGCAAAAGAAGTAATCGATACAAGCAGGAATGCTTCCAAGGATGAGCAATTTCCAGACAATATAGAGCCTGAGGATGAAGATGAATGATGAATGAAATAAAAAAGTGGGGAAAGCTATTCCGAATAATGTGGGTTGTACTTTTTATACTTTACCTAATGTTACTTCTTTTTCTCACACTAATAAGTGGTCATTACGGCCGGGGAAGTTTTTTTCGCAGCATGAATCTTGTGCCTCTCAGAACAATACTACAATACCTGAATGCTAATATCAACAGGGATATAATTATCACAAACCTGCTTGGAAATGTTGTCGCATTTATGCCGATGGGATTTTTATTGCCCCTGGTATCTAAAAAGTATTCAGGATTCTTCAAGACAGTTTTGTTATCAGCAGGGCTTTCATTAATGATTGAAGCATTGCAATATGTACTGGCAGTCGGCGCTACAGACATAGATGATTTATTTCTAAATACTCTGGGCGGGATGTTGGGATATCTGATATTTCTAGTATGTAGAAAGGTCTATCTAGGCCATCTTCAAAGCAGTCGCACAAAAACGCTAATATAAACGAACATAATTATGGATGTAATCGCACGTAATTTTATGATATATCATACGAAACACTTGCGAAGATTTGTGCGATGGATTATAATTATATTGATAATTTACTCAAGGTGGTGCTTAGCATGAAAAGATTAGTGTACAAAGAAGGCATAGTTGTGACCGCTACAGAGTTCAAGCAGAATTTGGGCAAATATATGGAAATAGCTGAACAACAAAATGATGTTGTTATTACGAAAAATGGAACAAAAGTAGCCAGGCTGACCCCATACATCACAGATATTGAGCAGTACTTTACTGTTAGGGAAAATGCATTGGATTATCAGTATGGCGGAAAAAAGGTTTCGTATGAGGAGTTTATGGCCATTTCGGAAAAAAGCACACTTAGGATGGAATACATCAATGGTGAAATCTATCTTTTGGCTTCTCCCACTATTAATCATCAGGAAATCCTGGGAAACTTGCATATTTTATTCAATGAATACTTTAAGGGCAAGAAATGCAAGGTTTTCTTGGCACCCTTTGACGTACATTTTTGGAAAAGGGATTTCAAGGAGCCTGATGTGATGCAGCCCGATCTGCTTGTAGCCTGCGATCTGGAGGGCAACATTAACGAAAAAAACAAATATATGGGTACACCAACTTTAGTGATAGAGATACTGTCAAATAGCACGAGAAGCAAGGATATGGTCGACAAACTAAATACGTACATGCTTTCGGGCGTAAAAGAATACTGGGTTATTGATAAAAAGCAGGAAACTATCATGATTTATACTTTTGTGAACTGTGGTATTGATAATCTAAAGGTTTTCAAAAAAGGTGAGTTGGGTAAATCAGTTGCTTTTCAAGGTTTGTCTGTTGATGTGGCCGATTTGTTCAACAATCTTTTATAGAGTATAAGTCAATTCGCTTACTCAGGGAGGGAGTCAGGTGGAGACTGAACTCCACCTATCCAAGGAAGTTAATTAATTCGTCTTCATTCATCGCCCACCTATAGAGGTCGGCGTTTTCTGAGGACATAGATAAAAACAGTCACAACAATGTCAGGTGGATGACTTTGCAAGTAATGGGCAGAAAAATGCATAAAAGTCTTGAGCGTGTAGACATAATCACAGCCAAACATCCATTATCACTGTAATAATAGGTGTAAAAGTGAATAATGCGCTGAATAACTGCCCATTAATTGAAAAGTCAGCCATTTCCCCGACAGGTGAATTTTTTTTTCAAGATATATGGAACTTTTATGCTATTCCTCCAATCTAATCTCGTATATAGAGAGATAGATACATAAAAAAGGGAGGAAACAAAAATGAAAAAAAGAGGAAAGGTTTTATTAACAACACTATTATCCGCAGCTATGGCTTTGACAATGACGGCATGTGGTGGTGGACAAAAAAACTCATATCCAGATTCAGCACATGTAGCCCCTGGAGCCCCACCGGCATATGCAACTACAAATCAAGTCTCTGATACCCAAATTGACCCATTGATGGAAAATCAAATGTTTACAGAGATGCAGGAAAAAGAAGCGGAATTTAACACCGAGGAGTACAATGCTGTTGAAGAGAATCGCTTCATGAAGGTCAGCATGTCACCTCTGTCCACCTTTTCAGTTGACGTGGACACAGCTTCCTACAGTAATGTCAGGCGATATATTAATGATGGGATTAGGCCGCCGGCGGATGCAGTCAGAATCGAGGAGCTAATTAATTATTTTTCATATGATTTGCCTGATCCTCAAGGAGAGGTGCCGTTTTCAGTGACTACTGAGATCAGCAAATGCCCTTGGAACGAGGATAGTTATCTTGCTATGATAGCACTTCAAGGCAAGAGGGTGAAGAATCAAGATTTACCGAAATCAAACCTAGTTTTCCTGCTTGATGTTTCAGGCTCCATGGATAGTCCATCGAAGCTTCCCTTGCTCAAGTCATCCTTCCAGCTTTTGGCGGAACAACTGGGTGAAAACGACAGAGTTTCTATAGTCGTGTATGCAGGGGCCTCTGGTGTGGTGCTTAAGGGTGCTCGTGGAGATCAAAAGGAAAAGATTTTAGAGGCTTTGAATGGATTGTCAGCAGGAGGCTCCACAGCAGGCGGCGAAGGAATAGAACTTGCATATAAAATAGCAAAACAGAATTATATAGCAGGTGGCAACAATCGCGTTATTTTGGCTACCGATGGTGATTTTAACGTGGGTGTCAGCAGTGAAGGCGAGCTTACAAGGCTGATAGAGAAAAAAAGGGATGAAGGCGTATTCCTTAGCGTACTTGGATTTGGCACAGGCAATATAAAGGATAACAAAATGGAAGCACTGGCTGACAAGGGCAATGGAAATTATGCATACATAGACAGCATGCAGGAAGCAAAAAAGGTTCTTGTAAATGAGATGGGAGCAACCCTTTTAACAATAGCCAAGGATGTCAAAATACAGGTAGAATTCAATCCGGCAAAGGTAAAGCAGTACAGGCTTGTTGGCTATGACAATAGGATGCTTAGAAATGAAGACTTTGATGACGATACCAAGGATGCAGGCGAAATAGGTGCTGGCCATAGTGTTACAGCTTTTTATGAGGTTATGCCATACAAATCAGGTGATGAGATAGAAAAATCCCAGCTGAAATATCAGACGGCAGATGTTAGACAGGAGTGGGAAAATGAGTGGATGGAAGTTGCGCTCCGCTATAAAGAGCCAAATTCCAATGTTAGTGAAAGGTTCGCACATACGGTTACCGAAAACGATATTAGTCAAACTCCATCGGAAAACTTTATGTTTGCATCTTCTGTTGCTGAATTAGGATTATTATTGAGGGATTCTCAGTATATGGGCACGTCTTCGCTAGAAAGTGTTAAGCAGCGTGCTAAGAGCTCATTAGGTGAAGATACAGATGGTTACCGCAGTGGTTTCCTAGAGCTTGTTGATGATTTAAGAAGAATAATGAATTGATGCAAGAAGAATTGCCAGATTAGGTGATGGTTAATGACATATTAATATTGGAACAGGTAAGGAATGGTTGACGCCAAAAGATGCAATGGGCTACTGGCCCATTGCATCTAACTATACTCGCATCCAATATTGTGACAACTGCTATAGTTGCCGTATTGGAGCGCCTTATATGTATAGGACGTTGGTAAAAGACAGGAACCCTTTGTATTTTTCCAAAGAAGGGGGAATTATAATGTTGTGTACCGTGAGTTACACGGGAATTTAAGCCTCTGGAGTGTTATATCAAACGATATTAGGCTAGCCGAGGTCGGACACGATGAATGAGGAAGCATGGTTTTATAAGTTTTGCGTAACGGATTGGCCCAAATAAGATCAGAAAGACAGGAGTTGGATGTTCTGTGGACAATAATCTAAAAACAATTATTGAGAAAAGGATAGCTAAAACAATTAAGAATCTTGAAAAAAACAACATGCAGGGCTTTTATGTTGAATCAAAAGCCAGTGTTGTCAATAAGGTTGCCGAGTTGATGAATGATGACGAGACTGTTTCTGTAGGAGGATCTGTAACTTTGTTTGAATGCGGAGTTATCGACCACCTTAGGTCAGGAAGGTATAATTTCCAGGACCGCTATGCAGCAGGTCTGTCCAGAGAGGAAACCGCAGAAATATACAGGAAAGCTTTTTTTGCTGATACCTATCTCTGCAGTACTAATGCAATTACTGAGAATGGTGAGCTATACAATGTTGATGGCAATAGTAATAGGGTTGCTGCTATTTGTTACGGTCCTAAATCAGTAATAATCATTACAAGCTACAGCAAAATAGTAGATGATATTGAGGCTGCAGTAAGTAGGGTGAAAAGAACTGCAGCCCCGGCAAACTGCGTGAGGCTTTCATCTGAAACCTATTGCCGCGAAAAAGGGGAATGTATGTCTCTTCAGTTAGATAATACTTGTATTACAAGTGGTTGCAGCAGTCCTTCACGTATATGCTGCAGCTATCTTATTTCAGGCTATCAAAGGGTTAAAGGCAGGATAAAGGTTATTATTGTTGGAGAAGAACTAGGCTATTA
>CAZEIH010000003.1:0-62794 GCA_964512095.1 uncultured Oscillospiraceae bacterium | reverse complement strand
AAAGGGTTAAAGGCAGGATAAAGGTTATTATTGTTGGAGAAGAACTAGGCTATTAGGAATGCAATGATTCCTCTTCGTGCAGCAGCAGAGGCTTTAGGATATGATGTTACCTGGAACGGCTCTGAGCGGAGTGTTTCACTTGGCGGAAATATTAAACTTGTAATAGGAAAAGACAGTTTCCTGTTTGAAGGTGCAGAAATAGAGTTGGCTGAGGCTTCTCTAATAATTGACGGAAGAACCTTTGTGCCCATCGGCTTTTTTGATGCACTAAAGTGACATTTCTTCTAACTAATAATAAGTCTTGTTGTAACCCAGTCATAATGCACTATTATGCTGGGTTTTCAACTTAAAAGCCTTACTATCTGGGTCACAGTAAAGATTATTAGTAGACCAGTACCAGTGGGAATTAGAAAGGCTGCCAGTGTCCACTTCCAGCTTCCTGTTTCTTTTTTAATTGTCAATAATGTAGTAGCACAGGGGAAATGCATGAGACTAAGTAACATTACATTAACAGCTGTAAGCCAGGTCCAGCCGTTTTTCACCAGCAATGCCCCCAGTGCCTCCAAGCTTTCCATGTCTAATATTGTACCTGTAGCCATATAGCTCATAAGTATTATTGGCATGACTATTTCATTTGCCGGAAGTCCCAGTATGAAGGCCATCAGTATGTATCCATCCAGCCCTAGTAGAGCAGCAAAGGGGTCCAGGAATCCGGCACTATGATTAAGTAGGCTGATCCCGTCGATATTGATATTTGCCATGATCCATATTACCAGACCTGCAGGTGCTGCTACTACTACAGCCCGACCAAGAACGAATAGTGTCCTGTCTAGTACTGATCTAACTAACACCTTTCCAATCTGTGGTCTACGGTAGGGTGGGAGCTCTAGTGTAAATGATGAGGGCAGTCCCTTAAGTATTGTTTTGGATAGTATCCTGGAAACCAGCAGTGTCATAAACACACCCAGAATGATGATGCTAGTCATTGTCAAAGTCCCTATTACACCTTGTAATAAGGGAGAGGAGACTAGCTCACCTTTATGTGAGATTGCTTGTGTACCTCCGGTCTCGTAATGACGGAGTCCTGCTCTTGCTATGAATATGGTTGAGATTGTAATCAGCATTGGGAAACGTCCATTACAGGGTACGAAGTTGTTTGTTAGAATGGCAATTAGCCGTTCTCTTGGAGAATCTATAATTCTACAGCCTATTACCCCTGCTGCGTTACATCCAAAGCCCATACACATGGTCAGAGACTGCTTTCCATGGGCACAGGCCTTCTTGAAGAAATTATCCAGGTTGAATGCAACTCTTGGCAGGTAGCCTATATCTTCTAAAAGTGTGAAGAGAGGGAAAAATATTGCCATCGGAGGCAGCATAACAGAGACTACCCAGGCAAGAGTTCTGTATATGCCTAGTATCAGTGCACCATGGAGCCATTCGGGCATTTTGTATGCCAAAAATAATGCAGTTAGCTTATCTTCTATTCCAAAAAGAAAATTCGCTAATACCCCTGATGGAAAATTTGCTCCAACGATAGTTATCCAAAAAACAATACCCAAAAGTGCTACCATGGTAGGGATGCCGAATTTTCTAGAAGTCAAGATGTTGTCAATTTTTCTATCTATCTCATTATGCACTTTTTTCTTTCGGGTGACTACTTGACTGCTAATGCTCTCTGCAAGCTCAACAATACTTGAGACTATACTGTCTCTAATAGTATGATTGTCACCTTGGATCAGAGAGAAGATGGTTGATGTAGGGATGAGAGCAGTTAAGGACTCATGGCCTGATTGGCATACATATTTTGAAATAGAGGATATGATTACTGGATCGTTATCTATCATCTTTAGACTAATCCATCTGCTGTTGAGCCTATTGAAGGAGAGTACTTTATTGAGACTGGCTCCAATTCTTTCGAGGGTTTCTTCAATGGGTTTGTCATAGTGTATTTTTACAGGATTAGTTTCTATTTGACCACTGGAAACCTTGCATACCGCTTCCATTAAAGCATCTAAGCCATCGCCGCTTCTCGCACTGGTCCCCACCACTGGCACCCCTAATAGTTCTGAGAGCTTGCTAAGGTCTATTGTGATACTCTTTTTCTTTGCTTCATCCATTAAATTTACGCATACAACTGCTTTGTCTGTCATCTCAAGTATCTGTATCACAAGAATCAGGTTTCTTTCTAGGCAGGTGGCATCTGTTACTATGACAGTGGTGTCGGGATCCCCAAAACAAATAAAGTCCCGAGCAACTTCCTCTTCAACAGAATTGGACATTAATGAATAGGTTCCAGGTAAATCTACCATTATGAAGTTTTTGCCCTTGTAGCTATACCGCCCTTGGGCAGTGGTGACGGTTTTCCCCGTCCAGTTTCCAGTGTGCTGATTTAGCCCTGTAAGACTGTTGAATACAGTGCTTTTTCCGGTGTTTGGATTACCGGCTAGAGCGATGATGAATTCTCCAGAAGTTTTTTTTTGAACAGTAAAAGTGTTTTTTAGTGTACCAGATCCTGTAGATTGGCTAGTCAATCCCATTTTATATTCCTCCTCAATATCCTCAAGCTAGAGTATATCTATGTGCCTAGACCAAAGCACCTCTTCGCATCCAAGCTAGAGTACCTTTTCACACATAAGCTAAAGCACCCCTTCGTATCCAAGCTAGAGTACCTTTTCACACATAAGCTAAAGCACCCCTTCGCATCCATGCTAGAGTATCCTTTCACACATAAGCTAAAGCACACCTTCGCATCCATGCTAGAGTATCCTTTTGTATCAAGCTAAAGTATTTCCACCAGAATTGTTGATGCCTCCTCTGATCGAAGTGCAATAACAGCACCTCTTATTTCATATGCAATTGGGTCTCCTGATGGACTTTTTCTCAGGGATTCAATAATTGTATCCTTCACTAGCCCCAGGTCAAGCATTCTCCTTCTGGCATTGCCTGCTGTATTCAGTTTTCTTACTTTCGCACTCTTTCCACAAGGGATTTGATGTAATGGTACTAAATTCTTATTCATGACTATACCTCCGGTTTTTTGGTTATGTAATAGAAGTTAGCCACGTGAAAAACTTTTATCTATGGATAATATATGAATAATATAAAAATATGTTACTCATATAATGTAAGTGGAGACTGATCAGTTGTATGAGCAAAAATGCCATAACCTGTGTATTAGAGAGGTTGTATGAACAACAAGGGTTTACATATTGTCAGGAGTGAGGTTGAGTGAGTAACAAGGAATTTCATACTGTTCGGGGCTATGAAATCATGGATAAGAAAAAAGAAGCATTATCCCATAGTATGGAAGACTACATGGAGATGATTTACAGGAATGCTATCGAGAATGGATATATTCGTATTAACGCTCTTGCAGAAGCATTGAATGTAAAAGCCCCCTCTGCCTCAAAAATGGTACAGAAGCTTGGACGCCAAGGCTTGCTTCGTTATGAAAAATACGGTTTGGTAACTCTAACCCAAGAGGGGAGAAGTGTGGGCAAGTTTCTTTTGGACCGGCATTACACGATAGAAAAATTTCTTAGCACCATTGGTGTTAAAGAAAACCTACTTATGAATGTTGAGTTAATAGAGCATAATGTAACAAATAATGCACTTGAGAAGATAGAAACACTGAATCGTTTTTTCGTGGATAAGCCTGAAATACTCAGGCAATTTGATGATTTTCGCACATCTCTCGATAACAGGAATAGAAACGCAGATTGAGTGTGTATTGAGTCCTGACAAATTTTATTTGACCTTTTTATTTGAATACGGTACAATGCAAAACATAAAGAATACGTTTTTTGTAAATCGGTGGTGGGGGATTCGAAAGAGCGCCTCGCCTTTTATCTATGTATTCAGAAGACGTCGAGCTCTATAGGTCGGCGATGAATGAAGACGAATTAATTAACTTCCTTGGCCAAGTGGAGTTCAGTCTCCACCTGACTCCCTGAGCGAAGCGAATTGACTTGCGATTAAACTAAAGCTATATTGAATCTGTAAGGTAGCTTATGAAAAACAGCCCAAAGCACTGTATTGAACGGGAGATGACAAATGAAGATTATTATCATCGGAGATGGAAAAGTTGGTTATGCATTGGCAGAGAATCTGTCAAAGGAGAATAATGATATTACTATAATCGACAAAGATCCTGAGCCTTTACGAAAAGCTATTGAGTACTTGGATGTTATGTGTATTAGGGGTAATGGCGTAAGCACTAAAATTTTAATGGAGGCGGGAGTAAATGGCGCCGATTTACTTATTGCAGCTACAACTAGCGATGAAATGAATATGGTCTGCTGCCTTACTGCAAAAAAGCTCGGTGCCGAGCATACGATAGCCAGGATCAGGGACCCTGAATACGCCAATGAGCTATCTGCCCTCAAGAGGGATCTAGGACTTGATATGGTAATAAACCCTGAGCACGCTTGCGCAAATGAAATTGGCAGGGTGCTAAGCTACCCTACAGCTGTGAACGTGGAACCCTTCGCCAAGGGCCGTGTTGAGCTTGTGGAAATGAAGGTTGTTGAGGGTATGCAGTTGGTGGGTATGAAGCTAAAGGATATATCAAGTAAAGTGGCATCTTCAATACTGATAGGAGCAGTACTGCGAGAAGATGATGTTATCATACCAAACGGTGATTTTCAGATAAACGAAAATGACACGCTTTATATTATCGGCAGGCCAAACAATGTTTATAGCTTTTGTAGCCGTGTGGGGCTATACAATGATAAAGTTAAAAATGTTATGATCATAGGCGGAGGAAGGATAGGCTTCTATCTTGCCCAGTACCTCGATGAAGCTGGAATGAAGGCGAAAATCATCGAAATTGACAAAAGCAGGTGCTATGAGCTTTCTGAACTCCTTCCCAACACATTGATTATTAATGGGGATGGTTCTGATGAAGACCTCTTGAATTCTGAGAATCTCTGTGATATGGATGCCTTTGTTACTCTCACGGGGAGAGACGAGGAAAATCTACTTGCTGCATTATATGCTAGACAATGTGGAGTTCACAAGGTTGTTGCGAAAATTAATAAGATCAATTATGCCTCAATAGTAAAAAATATGGGCATCGACAGTGTCGTCAGCCCCAAACAGATAACAGCCAATGGGATTATCAAGTTTGTAAGAGGCTTGAAAAATGCTATGGGCAATCCGGTTGAAACGCTATATAAGATAATTGGTGATAAGGCTGAGGCTTTAGAATTTATTGCTGGGAAGTCAACAAAGTTCTTGAATATACCGCTACAGGATATTAAGCTGGTAGAAGGTGTCATTTTTGGTGCTATTGTTAGAAAAAATGAGATTATTATTCCCCACGGAAGAGACGTTATAAAGCTTGGTGACAGCGTCATCCTCATAGTAAAGGACAAACAGTTCTCGGATTTCAATGATATTATTCGTCCTGGAGGATTACCGAATGAACATTAGAATGATTTTTAGCAGTCTTGGTACTGTACTGTGCATCGAGGCTGCGCTTATGATCCCGTCACTTCTAGTATCGGTTATATACGGTCAGGGCGATGTGTATGCATTTTTGATTTCCATGCTCATTATTCTGGCGGCGGGTTTTCTGCTACATCTATTGAAGCCAAAAAATACCCAGATATACTCACGAGATGGCTTTGCAATAGTATCGCTATCCTGGCTTTTTGTATCCATATTTGGGGCATTACCATTTTTGATAAGCGGCTCTATTCCTGTGCCAATGGATGCTTTTTTTGAGTCAGTATCAGGTTTTACGACCACCGGAGCAACAATATTGACAGAGGTGGAGAGCCTGCCAAAGGGAATATTGTTCTGGAGGAGCTTTACCCACTGGGTTGGCGGGATGGGTGTGCTTGCATTGATGCTGGCTGTATTACCGTCAGTAAAGGGTAGTTCCGTACATATTCTCGTGGCAGAGAGCCCTGGCCCCAGCCCTGGTAAGCTTGTTCCGAAAATAGGCCAAACAGTTAAAATACTGTACATCATATATATAGCGATGACACTAATTCAGTTTATTTTACTTGTAATATCCGGGATGCCAATTTACGATTCCATCGTGCATTCGATGGGAACTGCCGGTACAGGCGGATTTTCAGTAAAAAATACCAGTATTGGCACCTATGGCAATGTGTATTCTGAAGTAATCATCACGGTATTTATGTTCATTTTCGGGATCAATTTCTCGCTTTATTATCAAGCCATCAAAGGCAATATAAAGCAATTTTTTCGCGATGTCGAATTCAAGCTCTATTTTGGGATTATACTGGTATCTATCATTCTTATAACACTGAACCTTACCGGAAATGTTTTCGGATCCGTATGGGAATCATTGAGGCATTCATCGTTTCAGGTCAGCTCAATTATTACTACGACAGGCTATTCGACTACGGATTTCAATCTGTGGCCCTCCTTCAGTAAATCGATACTTGTAATGCTGACGTTTATAGGTGCAAGTGCAGGCTCGACAGCCGGAGGAATAAAGTGTATCCGCATAGTGCTTCTGATGAAGCTGGTGAGGCGGGAGGTACACAGAATAATACATCCACGGTCCATATATACTGTTAAGATTAACGGAAAGGCAGTTGATGAGGACACCTTGTCCAGTGCAACAGTGTTTTTCTATGCATTCATTTTTATTTTTGTAATAGCCCTGCTCATCGTATCAATAGAGGGTAAGGACTTGGTCTCCAACTTTACTGCAGTAGCTACCAGTATAGGAAATGTAGGCCCCGGCCTTGGCATCGTTGGCCCTATGGGAAACTTCTCATCCTACTCGCCACTAAGCAAGGCTGTCTTCTCCTTCTGCATGATCGCAGGCAGGCTGGAACTATTCCCGCTACTCCTGCTTCTGGCCCCCACCTTCTGGAAAAAGGTCAACATCTAAGAATTTTAGGTGCCAGGCACGTCACATAGACACTTATTATCTCAATAAGTGTCTATGTGACGTGCCTGGCACCTAAAAAATGGCACCTAAAAAAGAGTGTTGACAATATGGTAAATTTGTGCAATAATACCGGGAAAGTGAGTATGTTTAGGTGCCGTTAATATGAAGGTGAAACTTGGATATTTTGATTTATGCTCAAAGAGTATTATCGGAACTGAGCAGCATAGGGACGGAACGAATCCTACACGCAAGGTATAGATGAACCCTGCGGAGTCACTCTTTTGAGTGATTCTGCGGGTTTTTTATTTGTAAAGGGTAGGAAGGCGGGCAGTCCATGAATTTATGGAGGTGTTTTTTATGATACGTTTACTTGATAATAATGACAAGGAGGCTGCGCTGGAGTATGCTAATAGAAATGAGCTAGAGGCACCATTTTATTACGCCAATGTCACTAATTTTGGTCTGGAAAATGATATGAAGACGAGAAGGTGTGGCGATTACTTTGGTTTCTTTGAAGGGGATGAACTCAGGGGTATTCTTCCTTTTTATAATCTTGGTAGCTGTATACCACATTATGAAAGCTGTGAGGCTATTCCTTTATTTGTTCAGCTGATGAAGGAACGCAAATTTCAGTATCTCATGGGCATGGAAAAGATCATTAAGCCGATATATGACCTTGTTAAGGATAGTAAAAATATTACCAAATGCAATGATAGCAGCTTTTTTATTAACAGGTCATTTAAACCTTTTACGATAGACGGTCTGGAGCTGGTAGATGCCAAGGAGGCCGTCAAAGCTGATAAGGGTGCTGATTTTCTGGTGCGTATGCGCAATGTGGGGTTTGATGAAAATGTGAGCAGAGAGGAAGCCATTGATTCACTTGGCGATGACCCAGAGGAGGATGCTGTGATAGCTTTAGTCAATGGTGAATTTGTTGCATTTGCAAAAATTCAAGCATATACGACGGCGACAAGCCAGCTTGGGTCTGTGTACACTGAGGAAGCATACCGAGGCAAGGGATACTGTAAGGCTGTGGTGTCAGAGATATGCAGCAGGATAGTGGCAAGGGGAAAGACCCCAACGCTATTTGCTAGGAAGAATAATACGCCGGCGGTAAATGCTTATTCTGCGGTGGGATTCAAATGTTTTGATGACTACCTTTTCATAGAGCTGGGAGAATAGGGAGCCGGTTTGAAGAGACTACGTTGGGACTTATTGAAATTGGCGGGATTATTTTTATCTATGTCTTCAGAAGATGCCGACCTGTATAGGTCGACGATGAATGAAGACGAACTAATTAACTTCCTTGGTCAGGTGGAGTTCAGTCTCCACCTGACTCCCTGAGCGAAGCGAATTGACTTGCATGGTAGGTGATTTTAAAATGTACGGAAAAAGAAATATGGCTCATGGCGTATTAGAAATTAGTTCAGAATTGCGCGACAGACTTATGGAAAAAGGAGCGTCGCTGGTAGGATATGCAGATCTTTCATCTGTGCCGCAGCAGATCAGGGAAGGTTACCGCTACGGTATCGCAATTGGAGTGGCATTGAGACCCCAAATCATCAGAAGATTGAAGACTGGTCCGGATATGCAGTATTATTATGAATATAACCGCATCAATACGCTTTTGAATGAATTGGCTGAATGTGCAGCAGCAATATTGCGAAAGAATAGCTATGAAGCTTCACCGAAGACCCAGAGTGTTGTAGTGACTGCTGAGAAAACGTGGAGTACGGTACTGCCTCATAAAACAGTTGCAACAAGGGCTGGGCTGGGATGGATTGGGAAATGTGCCCTCCTTGTAACCAAAGAGTATGGGTCGGCCTTAAGGATCTGCAGTGTATTGACTAATGCTGAGTTGGATACAGGAGAACCGGTATATAAGTCGATGTGCGGGGATTGTACCAGGTGCAGGGACGCTTGTCCGGGAAAGGCTGTTTCTGGGAAGAGGTGGATAGTAGGTATGCAACGTGATGAGTTTTATAAGGCCCATGACTGCAGGAAGGCTGCCAGAGAAATGGCGGCAAAAGCAGGTATAGATCTGACTTTGTGCGGCATGTGCATATATGTATGCCCATGGACTCAGAAGTATATAAATAGCAAATAGCACATAACGATAATGCAATGGATGGACAAATAGACCTGAACAAAGAGGCATATAAATAGCATAAGCAAATGGGGCAGGAACTAGAACACTAGGGTTAACCCATTGTTCCAGTCCCTGTCCAATCTTAATTATAGAAGTTTATTGCCGCATTCACCGCAAAAGCGCGTATTTGGCGGATTTACAGTACCACAGCTGCTGCAGGCGGATGTGCCTATTTTTGCACCACACTCTCCGCAAAACTTTATGCCCTCTTGGGTTTCAGTACCGCAATCTGGGCATCTGCGTGCCTGAGCCTTTCTTTCTGAGGCATCTTTCTCCTCTTGGGCTGCTTTTAGCTGGCTTTGGATCTGTGTTTGTCTTCTTTGAACAGTCTGAATTTCAAGAATCAGATCACTGAATTCAGGGTTGCTCTTGACTTCATCGAATACCTTTTTGCCTATGGTCGCATAAGCCTGTGTTTCCTGTTGCTGCAGCTCACTCAGCTCGTTGCCTAGCTGGAATAGCTTTGTATTTGGATCATCCTGAGGCATAAAAGAGCTGAAGCCTTTAAGTAAACCACCAAAAATGTCATTTGCCATATTACTACCCTCCAAAATAAATTTTATATGGTGAAGCAAAGTTGGGGGAAGGGGGTCTTATGTTTCAAAGTTGAACAGCAGATACATCCCCATGTTCCACTAATCACCGGGCTCCTGGGCCGCGGGATTAGGAGCCTTTTGCTGCTTCGAAGTAGACCTTTACTGCATTGTTGTAGCCTTCGCTGAAGCCGATTATCTTTTGCTTGAATTTCTGTTCATAGCCCTCCATTACATTGACGGTGCAACTGACTGTTGCCGGTAGTCCTCCATCTATTTCCTTTCCGGTAACAAGGGTTACCACGTCGTTTATGGAGATTTCCATATCTCGGGAGGCGGTGTAACCTTTTAAGACTGCATCAAGATATTTGCCTGTTTGCATGGCATATTGCTCAGCTGCAGCCAAAACCTGTTTGTAGTTGGTTAGCTCGAGGCTGAAGCTTGCTACAGCCCATAAGGAAACCTCAACTCCCATAAAGGCACCTACTATAAACATTCCACCATCTTCTACTACGCCCTTCATTGTTGACATATATTCGGCGCCTGCATGCTCTCCTGTATCAAAAACGGATATAGTCTCATATGTTTGTGGATTTATTTCAAGCCATGCCCATCGATTTTGCCCGTCATACCTAATAGGCTTGTCAAGTGTTATGATGATATTCTCTGTTTCCTGAACGGTGCTGATGAGCCTTTCGGGATAGCCGGCATTTTCAAGAGCTTCTATGGCGCTGTCTTTACCATCTTCAACATTTGGCACCAGAACCATGGCTGTACCCTGGGGAGCTCTTAACCAGAGATCGAGGAAGTTTACCCTGTTTTCGCCTGTCATTGCGTCACCTTCTAGAAGTGATACAAACATACCTGCGCCAATGTTATAAGCTGCCTGTGTGTCTTTATCACCGTTGTGGCATTGATTAACCGCCTGAAGGAGGTCCATTGTGGTTCTGAATTTGCTGTCCTTCTCATTCAACCTAGATGTCAGGACTATGCAACGCTCTTTGCTTGTACGTCCCAGTACGAGGCCCATATTTTCTCCAGTTTCCTTATCATATGCGGTCTGAGCGGTTATGAAACGATTTATTATATTGCGGCCATACCACTTGAGAGCAGATAGGGAGCTTGGATCCTTTGCAGCCTTATACTCTTTATCAGCAGCGTTCTGTAGGCTATTTACAGCCTCCTTCGGGAGATCAGGTAAATTAACTGCTATATTGTGATAGATTCTATCGAGTCTGTCTCCATCGCGTAATTCGCTTTCATGTACAAGTTCCCCGGTGGGAAGTGTAAAGGTTATCTTGATTCCATAGACTCTGTCTTTACCGGTATCGACGGCATATTCTCCGGGTTCGGTACCGCCTGGTGTGCTGATGGCAGCCATATATTTTGTGCCGACACCCTTTCCAGCTTCCATGAAGCCAACTTCTATTAGATCTGTACTGAGGTCTGCCATTGAAATCGTCTTATTGAGTAGCTCGACTTCATCAAGTATTGTTGCTCCAGCTTCTCCGCCGCCGAGTACATTGGATATGTCATTTGCTACTGCAGCTGCGGAATCTCCATCTGACTCGATTTTGACAGATACTGATATACTTGCATTAACTGGTGTGTACTCCGCTGATTCTTGATTTGAGGTTATATAGACAAAACCTTCAAGTTCGCTAATATCCTTCATAAAAGGGATTACAAGGAGTTTTCCTGTACCGGTTTCATCAATGTATGAAATTCCAGGCAAAAAGAAGTCATTCTCCAATTCCACAGGACAGAGCTCTTGCAGCTTTGCTTTTCCTGTATCCGTAAGAGCTATACACCTAGGTTTGGGGAGATAGCCGGATTTTGATATAAGTCCGGTTGCAAGATATCCAAGATCCCATTCCGACCCCCAGCCCTGTGTAAGCACAGCTTCAGGAGAATAGCGGTATGCCCAGCTTAAATCGGCGCTTGGCATCCACTTAAGTGATTGAAGTGCATTCAATGCCTGACTAATATCTTTAATAGATTTTGATTTCTCAGCACCGGGTGTTACTATGGTTGGGACGGGAATATGGTTTTTGCCATTACCTTGTGTAAAGTCAATTGTTTTCGTGAACCCTGCTGATCCATCTGAGGATTTAACAGACTGATACTTCAGTACTGCTTTATTAACTGCCTGAGAAAGTAGTTGATTAAATTCTTCATCGAAAAGTTCAATAGGAGTATCCTGTACCAGCAGTTCTGGGCTTGTGTAAGTTGATTTTATAAGGGGTTCTTTCAAATCTGTAAAGAAATTGGATTTAAGCACCCAACTTGAGTTTTCATTAGGAAGTGAGAAAAGTACAAGACCTCTTCGCTGGGTACCACTGTAAACACCCCAGCCTTCATTAATGCCATAAAGCAGGCTGGTAGTTGAGTAATCGCGAAGCGCCAGACCTTCAGTTGTGTCTGTATTTCCGAAATCGCACAAGCCTATTCCTCCGGAGGTATCGTTATCTTCATCGCCATCTTCGCTACCGTCATATTCATCTGATTCATCATTATAGGATTCGTCGTCACCAGTGTACTCTTCTTCATCATAGGACTCCTCATCCTCGTAAGATTCCTCCTCTTCATCCACATAGAATTCCTCCTCATCGTAGGACTCCTCCTCATCGTAGGATTCTTCCTCAGAAGAGCTTTCTGAATCATCCTCGCCGTTGGTGGTGAGTTGTGATATGGATGATAAATCCATAGCGCCGGAGGTAGCTAGATCCTCGCGAACAAGATAGAAAACATCCTCGGGTATTGCAGCACCTTGGGTACCGGCGGGGCAGGTGAATGTGACATCCGCTATTGCCCAGCTTGAGCCATACTCACCTACATTTTCAAGAGTCGTCAGCTGATTCACGCGCAGCTGTAATCCCTGGGATGATACAGTAGGCTTATTTACAACGCTGCCATATGCTTTGCCTTCCACTACTGGCAATTGCAGGCTTCCATTATCCAAATCGGCCCATATTTCCGCCTGAGCCCCTGATAAAGCTTTTGCCAGGGAATAGGATAAACGTACTTTGTTGGCCGAAGATGGCGCCAATTTTACAGGAGACATAAAGCCTAAGGGTAGAGATGCTGTAGCATTACTCAGTTTGGTCATGAGAGGCCCTGAATTTGTATTGATTTTCAGGTAGAACCTATTAGACGGGTCTATATCCAGTAATACTTGTACCTTTGAATCAAATTGTGCTTCAATGACTCTGAAGGTTGTATTATCTGCAGCTTTGTGAATATCAATGGTACTGGTATCCTTTGATGCAGTTACCTTCATTGAAAAAGCGTCAGTTACTTCGCCTGCTACTATAGTTGGCATAGTGTCCAATTTCAGCATGTCAGTTTTCATTTTTCCCACTAAAGCCATATGTATATGCCCCTCTAAGGTATCATAAAAGTGAAGGGATGCTTGAGTTACTGGATCCTTTGGAACAATAAATACTATCATGCCTGATGTGCTCTGACCTGCGGGGATGCTGATTTCAGGATCTCCAGGTGCGGAAATTGGCTTTTCAGACAACCAGGTGGCATCAGAAGCAGGATAACTACCTTCTTCGTTCATTGTCAAGAAAAAGTGGTTATGGAAGCTAGGTATAAAATATTCTAATTTGTTTGAGGTTACATTTTTTCAAATTGAGCTCAAGGGCAAGGAAGCATTTTTCTGGAGGTGCCTCCAGCCCTTTGAATTTATCAAAATAGAAGGCTTCTCCTACCGATATTTCCATTGCATTGTTTTTTTCTTTTTTATTATAGGTGACTCGCCTGCTCATTATTGATTCTTCTCCAGGACTACTGACACCTGTCAGCAGAGTTGCAACCTGCTTGTCATAGCGCTTTGTAGCAGTACCAACAGATAGCATGACAGGCTGGGGATCAGCTACCTTGCCTAATTTGGCAGGTTTGGAGAATTCTACCTCAGTGGAGGTTGAATAATTGAAGCTAGCACCTGAAGCAGTCTGCTCATTTATTGAGACAGATAGGGGAATGTTTGCAGAGCCTGATTCCTTAGCGATGAGACCCAGGATTTCCTCAAGGGATGACTTTAAGCCATCAGCTTCTTCACTTACAACATAGCGACCGCCGGATAATTGGGCAGCCCTTTCAAAAACTTCTTTTTTGTCTTCTACACCCATGCCTGCCCATAGGACAGTTATATTGTTCTTCTTTATTTCTCCCAATAATGCCTCGAATTCAGATTGGTCTTCTTCATCAACCTCCAGTGCTGCATCTGTCATGAAAACCATAACCCTTTTACTGGTGGGAACAGAGATTAGATTCATATAGGCTGTTCTTATTGAATCCAGTATTGGGGTTCCCCCGTCGGCTTTGAGGGCGCCAAGTCCCTGCAGCATTTTCATTTTATCGTCTGTAGTCACCTGCTGCTGTGCTATTATTTCGCCACCTATAGGCCCAGTTTGAAAGCTTATCATCTGAAAAAGACTTTGCTCGGGTAACTTCATAATAAAGTCATGAAACAGGACTTTGGTTTTATCCATACGAAAGCCACAGCCTTCGTCCTCTTCGGGGTCGGTGTCCATAGAGCCTGATGCATCCAGTACTAATGTTATGACCGGCTTATCCGAAAGGGCTGATTCCGTTGGACGTTTATATTTCATTAAGAATGAATTGCCAAACTTGCTTCCTATTGCTTCGAAAACCTTATCTAGAGCTTTATTGTCCTTGGCATCAAAATATTCACCGCCTGAAGCAATGGCGAAATCCTTCATTGCCTGCTTGTCGGCGCCATCTCTGAAACCTATGGTATATAGAGGTATGCCGGCCTCTTTTATATAATCGATGACATCTTCCTGGGTGGAGCTGCTGCCCTCGCCCTGACCGTCTATACTGGAATCGGCACCATCAGCGAATAGAACAACAGCAGGACGATTCTTATCTTCCAGTAATCCTATACCTTCTATTGTTGCATCGAAAAGCATAGTCGAGCCAGAGGCAGTAACGGAGGAGAGGCTCTTAATAACGGCTTCCCTGGTGTCGCCCTTGAGTACACGAATTGAAGAGTCAAAGTCGATTACCTTAATGAAGGTTTTGTCAGGGAGACTGTTGATAAATTTCTTAGCAGATTCTATTGTCGCCGGCATTAGCTTGCCCATAGAGCCGGAGGAATCAAGCACAAGGACTACACTTGGAGGTGCAATCTGTCGGGTAATATCAAGTATTTCAACCTGTTTTCCGCCTTCAGTAATTACTGTATTCTTTTTGTCAGGAAACACATCTCTGTCTTGCGGATCTTCAACTAGCATGGAAATTGTTGCGCTATCACCCTCATCTACCGTTTCAGTGATTACAATTCTTCCTGTAATATCACCGGGCTCGGCGTAATACTGGTTTAAAGTTGTATATGCGCTGCTGAGTGAATTGGGTATTGTAACAATTGTTTCCTGTCCCGCACTGACCGGCACAAGTCTTGTTTTGCAAGTATCCAGTCCGGTGGAGTCTGTTGGAAGCAGGACATTCCAGTATCCGGCAGGAAGCCAGAATACAGTGTCACCTTCAGGAGTTATGTCTCCTTCTAGGGAATACTCCTGTCCATATTCATATTCCATTCCATTTTGCGGCTCAACTGATGCATTCCTAAGGGGTACACCCAGAACCTTTAGCATTCCCAGATCATCACCCTGCTTTATTTCTGGGAGATCACCAAGTTCGTTGAGCTTGAAGGTAAATTCACTAGGTTCTTGACCGTCCTCCCATATGAAGCGCCAGGTGAGAGGCTGGGAGGTCTGGGGAAGATCGTCAAGTACAAAGGATTTCGATTTGACTGATATAAGTTCACGTCTATAGTGGACATTCTGGGTAAGTATGCCTGCTTTAGAGGTGCCGCTCAATTCCAGGTAAAGTGCGCCTGTCGGAACATTTATTTCAGCTGACTGAAATTTTTTACCGTCGGTTTGTGTCACAAAGGTGACCGATGGCTCATCTTCATCAGAGATAGCAGTGGAGAATTTCATTTCCTTTCCTGGAGGTACACGGGGTTCTTTCACAACGGTGAGGATATAGCCAGAATCGTCCAGTTGGGCATCACCCCACCAAAGACTGTTTTCATCCTCGCTGTATGTGAAGGTGAGCATGTCCCAATAAACATTTGAATAGATATTAGCGCCAAGCTCAGTAATATACTCCTTTAGAAATTCCAGTGGTATGCCAGATGAGTCAGTTACATTAAGAGTCCAAACCTCACCGAATACTGTTTTCTGATTTTCCACAAAGTTTTCTATGTACTTTAAGCTGTGTTGTGACCCTTGTGAATAGCCCGTACTGCTATAAAGCTCCTGGGAGCCCAGTGGATTTATATCCGGCACAGGAATATCCCATACACCTACAGGCCCCCTTTTTGGCCCTTCAACATTTGCTGTTGTCTTTTTGCCAGGTGGAGTATCACCATTCTTATCCTTATTTATAAGTGAGCACCCGACAAAGCAGCTTAAGAGCAATGTGGCCGCTAATAATATCGAAATCAGTTTTTTCATTATGTTACCTCACTATTGATTCTATTTCAACGTCATAATTCGTTGAAAATTTATGTTTGCTTACAAAAAATGTTCCAATGAATATCAGCGTTGTTTCTATATCTTGTTGCCGCATTCTCCACAGAACCTAACACCTTGAGCTACCTGAGAGCCACAATTAGGGCATTTGTTCAGTGAGAGATTATGGCCGCAATTGTTGCAGAATTTGCCACCACCGGAGGGCTTGCTGCAGTTTGGGCAGGTGATGGTCTTGCTTTCGATGGCTCCACGGAATACATTTGTAGTTTCTGCGACTTCATCAATCTGTTGCACCATCCTGTTTGCTCTTGCCTTAGCTATAGCAACATTCTGTCGTGGTGAGCATTCTACACACATACCCTCGTCTTCATTAAAATCTGAATCGCAGATCCACTGACGGCAGCCATGGCAACGGTTGAAATGCTGTTTGGCTTCATTTTGCCCCTTTATGAATGCCTGCTCATGTTCCTTTTGCCACTCAGGGCTCATGCCATTGAATCTTTCTGAAAGCACATCACTGCCTTGCCCTGCGCTCCAGGCTACATTGCCAAGGGTGCCGCCAAACAGACTACCAAGTGCCCTTGCGCCACCAGATATACCACGGAGCAAAGAACCCTTTTTATATGTTTCTGATTCGATAAATGATGATTTAAATCCGTCGTTACATAGATCGCAGTAGAAGGTGAACTGAAAACCGGCTTCTGTGCTGTTATCCTCGTAATTGCGTGTAAATGAACTTAACATAATAGTATCCTCCTATTAATAACTCAATATTTTTTATGAACGTTGTGTTGATGGTTGTGTTTTATTTAATAGGGTTCTTTCCACATGCAGTACATTTTTCGTTCTCATAAAACTGCATCCTTCCGCAGCGTTTATTGGTGCATTGCTTCATAAGACTTTCACCGCAATGCTCGCATATGTCCTGAACAAAAGTTTTTTCCATGCATTTGGGACATAAAATGTACAGTGGCTTGCCACATCCCTGGCAGAAGGATGCCCCCTTATGGATTTCCCTGAGACAGACTGGGCAGTTATACATGAAGGGGTTCATACTATCGCATTTTGAACAGATGTGAGAATCCCGGGGAAGGAACTCCCCACAATGTATACAGGGCTCTTTGTAAAATGCCATATCGAATCATCCTTTCTGATAATGCATAGTTTCAGCAAGAAACGCCTCATTTAGTAGAAAAGTTACATAACATTCCACTAAATTGAATTATAAACTATTTAAACGATTATGTAATCACTTAATTTGTGTTTTTTGTTACCATGAGAGGGTAACTTTTGAGGTGATTCTATGTAAGTGTCTGTGTGACGTATCTTGCACCTTATTTACCACAATACAATATAGCGCCTGCAATACCAGTTACAAGTAGCGCGTATATAGGATTCATTTTGAATTTTCTTAATAAAAACAGACTAGCTGCAAATAGACCGGCTGCAATCCAATTAAGATCAGTTATCTGAAAGGGGATAGCAGCTTTGCCAAAAAGGATTGTCAGTAGTATGGAAAGACTGGCAGAAGCAATAAGTGCTACAACAGCTGGGCGTAATCCTTTAATAATCCCCTGGACTATTTTTAAACCCTTGAATTTGTAATAAAGGGTTGCCAGTATTAATACAAGGATACATGAAGGTGTGATGCAACCAGCTGTAGCTACTAAAGCACCAGGTATGCCTGCAATCTTAGTGCCTACGAAGGTTGATGCGTTTACGGCAATGGGGCCTGGTGTCATCTGGGAGATTGTAAGGATATCCATAAATTCTTCAGGGGTCAACCATGCATGTATTTCTATGACCTGCTCCTGAATTAGTGGGAGGGAGGCGTAACCGCCGCCAAAGCTGAATAATCCTACAAGAAGAAAGCTCCAAAACAATTGAAGATATATCAATCTGTTCCCTCCTCTCTATGGCTGCTATACTGGGGTGTGGTTGCATGAACTGCGTTATCGCTATTATCAGACTCAGTAGCAGTTAAGTGAGTCATTGTATTTTGAATATCTGTATTGCTTCCTGGTGGATGCTTGCTTCGGAAAACAGTATAGGCTCCTAACGCTCCGGAAATCAATAGAATGTAAACAATATTGACTTTCAACAGCGTGGCAACAATAAAGGATAGCACCATAACAATGGTAGGTAGTATTTTTTTGATCTTAATAATTTTTGCAGCCATATTGATGACTACATCTACAATGACTGCCGCCACACCGGCTTGCATCCCCTTCATTAGCCCCTGTATTATCATGTTGTCACGAAAGGCTAAATAAAAGAATGAAATTATTGTGATAGTTATCAAGGGTGGCAGTACTGTACCAAAGGCTGTAAGCAGTGCCCCCGGTATGCCTGCCATTTTGTAGCCCACGATAATAGAAGCATTTATGGCAAGAGGTCCCGGAGCAGACTGGCTTATGGCGACCAAATCCATCATCTCGTCCTCATCAATCCATTTTAGCTCTTTTACAAACCGTTTCTGCATAAGAGGTACAATTACATAGCCACCGCCAAACGTAAATGCACTTAATGAAAATGTAGAAAAAAACAGTTTCCAATAAAATTGTTTGTTCTTTTTCACGGAAATTCACCTCGTATAATAGTTGGTGCCAGGCACCTCTTCGAACTAGTCTCCAACCGTGATAACAGAGGTGGGGCAACCTTCCTCAGATTCTTTGGCAGATTCCTCAGCGCCTTCGGGTACTTCATCAACATGTACCTCTGCCAGCCCGTCATCAGCCATGCGGAAGACCTCCGGGCAAGTTGTTGCACAAAGCTCACAGGCAATACAGCCGTCTCTATCGATGGATGCTTTCATTTTGTATATCTCCTTTTCATAATCAATTTCGTGCAGTTCAACACAAGTAGTATTATAGCTCAAAAAGCCATTATATATATTTCGTATTTTACAGTACTTGAGTAATAATTTCCAACAGAAGCCACGTTTTAAACATTTTTTAATGGTTTCATACTGAAAACATGGTATGGTTTGGTAAAATAATGCCGCCTTTTTATGTTAAGATATAATGAGAACACAGTTTGTAGGAAGGGCACTGAGATGAAAAAGAAGATCAATATATTTATATTAGTATTGGCATTAATGTTGGCTGTAATAGTAGGTTTTATATATTCATTTGAGTGGAAGACTAGGGCGGGGCAAGAAAGCACCGAGGATGGCGCTGCGACTGCGGGGAATTATTCGGCGGATTCTGACCAAAATGGGCTAGGCTCTGATAAACAGCCAGTCATAGAGAATTCAACGGGTATATTGGACAGTCAATCTAACGCCTCTGTAAACCCAATAGACACTGCTGACTTGTCGGATGTATCAGACAGTTCATCTGGCTTGTCAGAAAGTCAGCTAGCAACGGATACTAATATCAGTGTAGACAGTAATTCCTTGCAAGAAGCATTTGCACTAATACATGAAACCGGTACGAATGTTGCGCAAAGAGTACAAACGCCGGTTGGCTTTGAGCGTATCATACCGGAGGAAGGCTCCTTTGGTGATTATTTAGGAAATCTTCCTTTGAAGCCCCATGGAGCAAGGGTAAAATATTACGATGGAAGTATAAAGCCTTGGGATGTTCACGTTGCAGTTCTTGATATAGATGTGGGTAAAAGGGATCTACAACAGTGCGCCGACGCTGTGATGAGGCTCAGGGCGGAGTATCTGTATTCACAGGAGTCATACGATCAGATCCATTTTAACTTTACAAATGGTTTTAATGCTGAATATAAAAAATGGATAGAAGGAAATAGGGTCAAAATCACAGGGAACAAGGCAGAATGGGTGAAGCAGGGAAGCAGAGGGACGGACTATGAAAGCTTCAGAAAATATCTCGATATAGTTTTTGCTTACGCAGGCACATTATCGCTTTCAAAAGAGATGGATAATATTGATTTGCAGGAAATGCAGACTGGCGATGTGTTCTTGAAGGGGGGATCTCCGGGGCACTGTATAATTGTAATGGATATGGCTGAAAATCCTCAAACAGGTGAAAAAATATTTATAGCTGCTCAGAGTTATATGCCCGCACAGGATATTCACATCCTTAAAAACCCTGCAAATGAGGAGGGAAACCCATGGTATCCACTGGATTTTGGCGAAAAACTTACCACGCCGGAGTGGACCTTTACAAAAGAACAGGTATATAGGTTCGCAGATTGAAGAGTTGGTGCCAGGCACGTCACATAGACACTTATTTTCCAGGATCCAATGAATAAGTGTCTATGTGACGTGCCTGGCACCAATTTCACCTATTTCCAGAAGTTGCTAAGAATTTCGGTAAGGGCGTAGCCGTCGGAGGCCCGGGGAACGGGGCTCCATTCCGGGGGAAGGAGCTCACGGTAAACGTGGTATGAGAAGCGTTCATCAAGCAGTATTACTACTCCCATATCCTCTTCTGTGCGGATGACCCGGCCGGCGGCCTGAAGTACACGGTTAAGTCCTGGGTATATATAGGCGTATTCGAAGCCACTTCCGTACTTTTCATCGAAGTATTGTCGAATGATATTTCTCTCATTGCAGATTTGGGGAAGACCAACTCCAACGATGATAGCGCCGGAAAGCTTATCGCCCGTCAGGTCGATGCCTTCTGCGAAAACCCCACCCATAACAGCAAATCCAACAAGGCTCGATTCTCCCACGTTCTCGAAATTGAGCAGGAAATCCTGCCTTGCGGCCTCAGACATACCGGGCGTCTGAAACAGTGTTTGAATACCTTGGCTAATCCCCATAAACCTGTAGTAGACCTCATTCAGATACTGGAAGGATGGAAAAAACACTATGTAGTTACCAGTCTTTGCAGTAACCGTTTCCAGCACCGCTTTGGCTATACTGTCGTATGAGAATTGCCTTGTCTTGTACTTTGTCGATATGGAATCATCCACATACACACAAAGGTTTTCACTAAGAAAGGGAGAGGGGATGGCCAATGATCGCCCTTCGCCGTCGCTGAGCATTCCCATAAAATAGCTCATAGGAGATAGGGTGGCTGAAAACAGTATGGATGCCCGCCCCTTATTCATTGTGTCCTGAAGAAGACTTGATGGATCTATACAAAACAGTTTAATTTTGAAGTCCGCTGTGGATTTATCAAAGCACACAACGTGCCTATCGTCATACAGCTGTGATATATTAATAAAATGGAGACAATCGTAATAAATCTCAAGTAGCGTTTCCATAAATGATACAGGTGGATTTCGCGTTAGCCAGTTATCAAGAATGCCTGTGAAGCCTTCTAAAAGCCTTTGAAGCTCATCAGGACGTTCTCTCATCACATGGTAAAAGCCTTTTTCCTGATTATTTTCGTCCTGTATCATGGACTTTGAAGTATCAAGAAAATATCTATAAATTCTGTCTAATGCATCATATATATCCGGGAGCTCATCCTTAGCTGCTTTTTTTAGCCTAAAGAAGGATCGTTGTGACAACTCTGCGGAGTACATATCTCTGGCTCTGTCCACCAGATTGTGGGCTTCGTCCACAAGGAAACAGTAGCTGCCCTTCTTGGTGAAATACCTTTTTAAATATACTCTCGGATCAAATAGGTAATTGTAATCGCAGATAATGACATCACAAAATAAAGACAGATCCAGCGACAGCTCAAAGGGACATACTGTATGCTTTCGAGCGTAGCTCTCTATAGTCTTCCTGTCCAGTGTGTCCTCTTCCAATGCCTCTGCCATTACCTTTTTGATCTTGCCGTAATAGTTTATGGTATACTCACACATTTCAGTGTTACAGATTTTCTCGTGGCATAGGCAGGCCTTTTCTTTAGCTGTTATGGTTATTGATTTTATACGAAGTCCCTTTTGTCTCATATCAGCAAGGGATTTTTCAGCAAGGCTTCTTGTAGTTGTTTTGGCCGTTAGATAAAACACCTTTGAAATAAGACCATCACCAAGTGCTTTTATAGCAGGGTACAGCGAAGCGATGGTTTTCCCGGTGCCTGTAGGTGCCTGGGCAAAAAGGACATCAGTGTTCTCTATGGTGTCATATACATTTTCAATAAGCTCCAGCTGGCCTTGCCTGTATGTTGTATATGGGAAAGCTAGTCCATTAATAGAGCTGTCCCTGGAAATGTTCCAGCCGTGGACAGTTTCCTGCCATGCCATGTAGTCGTTGACTAGAGGCATGAAAAATGCTTCAAGAGAATCAAAGCTGTAAAGGTCAATAAAGGATTTCTCCTGTTTATCATCCAACTGAAAATAGGTGAGTCGTATAGCAACATAGTCAAGGCTGTACATATGAGACAGCATATATGCGTAGCATTTGGCCTGGGCCCAGTGCAACAGGTTATGGTCATGCTCTATATGCTCCAGAGGGTGGGTTGTAGTTTTAATCTCGTGTATAGTCACTCCTGAGGCATCCTTTAGCAAACCGTCTATCCTGCCGTTCACCTCCAGCTGCAAGGTACTGCCCTCTAGCCGGAAGACTACTGGCAACTCAGCCTCATAGGTGTCATTATCAGAAAGTCTTTCCTTTACCTGTTTTCTGACAGCAGAATGACCTCGGGTTCCTTCCACAGCTCGTGAAGCGGAGTAACCGCCTGCTGTAAGGTCACCTGATTGAAGTGAGTATTCTATAAGCTCGTGGACTGATGCGTAAATAGTTTTCTTATTATGCATGGCCTTATCCTTGTGATTTTTTTGCTCGAATTAATATAAAATGATAAAGTTATTTAATATATTTATACAAACCGGCATTTTCTAGTATAATATAGTTATTGACTAATGAAAAGGTAGATAAGGAGAGAAACATTGTGGATATACATAAGTCGAGATTTGAGCTTACAGCAGTAAAACCCAATCAGTATCCTAAAGTAGAAATGGCGGAGATCGCGCTGGTTGGTAGGTCCAATGTAGGGAAATCTACTATTATAAACACACTTTTGAATAGAAGAGGCCTTGCGAGAATTTCCTCAGAGCCAGGAAAGACAAGAGGTATTAATTTTTATAATATAGATGACACATTGTATTTTGTCGACCTGCCTGGTTATGGCTATGCAAAGGTCGCGAAGGAACAAAAGGCCACCTGGGGTAGGATGATCGAAACCTATATAAACAATCGAAAGCAGCTAAAGATGGTGCTGATGCTCGTAGACATAAGGCATCGCCCAACAGCTGATGATATTATGATGTATAATTGGATAACTAATAAGGGATTGACTCATATTGTCATTGCTACCAAGGCTGACAAGGTATCCCGGAGCAAGATACATGGCAGGCTATCCGAAATCAAAGGGACGCTAAATATCGAGGCAGGTGCTGGACTAATTGCATATTCCTCTGAAACAAAGCAGGGCAGAGACCAGATTTGGAAGGAAATCCAGCAGGCTATTATGGAGCAGGCTGTGATTGAAGTACCTGCACTAGATTGACTTACTTTTCATTATGTCATCTATTTTTAAGGATTCTGTAACCAAAAACCACCATGTTTTTGTTATAATATAAAATATACGTGAATTATTAAAGGGAGTGTTATGTATGAAACTCAGATCCAAAATAGCAACCACAGGAGTTATTCTTCTACTTGTTATCTCTTTGAGTATTAATATAGTTTCAGCAGTAAACCAAAGCTCCGTTCCGGGCTCAGATCAGGATCCGATAGTCAGTAAGAGCTATGTAGATGCAACATTTAATGAACTGTCTACACAAATGCAAAAGCTTCTTGAGCAGAATGAGGCATTAAATACTAAGCTGGCGAATCATGAAAAGACAATTAAGGCCTTACAGGAAGAGGTAAAGGCCTTAAAGTCCGGCACAGCGGTAGTTAACCCTGGTACAACTCCTGGCGGTGGGACTGGTACTACACAGCCACCTGCGAATCAAAACCCTCCTGATACCTTAGGGACGGCAGTTGTCAATGTGGCGGTTCTCAATCTGAGAGCAAAGCCAACCACATCATCTGCAATTTTGGGCAAGCTTCTAAAAAATGAAACGGTCACTCTTGTTTCGAAAAGTGGCGACTGGTATAAAATAACCACATCTAAAGGAAAGACTGGATATGTATTGGGTACGCTTGTGACAGTGAAATAATGCAAGCTACATAAGCCAAATTGATATCCGGCAATTTTATAGCACTGGAAGAACTATCTCAGAGAATACACTAATTTATCTAATCCAGGGTATTCTCTGATTTGTTATTTCATTGAAATATAAAATTAACAGTTTTTTAACATGTTATTCAAGAAAAATTCAAAAATACTACATAAAATAGGGTAATAATAGTTGTATAAACATAAGATTTTTTACAGGAGGTCTATCATGAATAACAATTCAAGGTACTATGATTTTAACAATCAAAATTATGAACCACCTAGAAAAAAGAGAAGTATTATGACATACATAGCTGTTATTCTTATAACATCACTTATTAGCAGTACGGTTGTTGGAATACTGCTCTATAGCAAGTTTTCTGTTGCTCTTGAGAAGTCGTTGGCCTTGGCTGAAATGAATGCTCCTGCCCACAACCCGCAAGCGAAAAACGAGACAGTGAGCTCTAACTCATCTGACACCAGCGAAGCTATTTCCCTTAAAAATGCAAAGACCTCTACAGCGAATGGTTTACAGGAGGGAGAAGACAGAGGTAGTGGAGTTAAAAATGGTAAAGCAACGGAGATAGCTCTGCCCAAGGGTTCTGATGTTACCTTAATTGCAAAAGAGGCGGGGCCTGCTATCGTCGGAGTCAGAATGACAATAGCAGGGACCAGGAATAATTATCTTGGTGGCACTAACAGTAAAGTTGGAGAAGGCTCGGGGATAATAATCAGAAAAGATGGCTATATAATGACAAATTATCATGTGGTCTATGGGGCAGATCCGAAAAGCACCACTAATGCAAGGACAATACTTGAGGTTTTTCTGCCGGACGGAAGGGAAGCCAAGGCTGAGTTTAAAGGTGGCGATGAAAAAACAGATTTGGCAGTTATCAAAATAGATGAGAGGGATTTGCCGATAGCTGAGCTTGGGGACTCTTCAAAGCTGGAGGTAGGAGAGTTAGCAGTGGCTATAGGAAATCCCCTAGGCATGGAATTTGCAGGGTCGGTAACTGTTGGCGTCATAAGTGCTCTAAACAGAACTATGGAGCTGGAGAACAGAACGATGAATCTTATACAGACTGATGCGGCAATAAATGAAGGAAACAGTGGTGGAGCTCTTTTGAACTCGTCGGGTCAGGTTATAGGCATTAATTCTGTCAAAATAGCCGCATCGGGCGTAGAAGGACTAGGCTTTGCTATTCCGGTTAATGATGCCTGGCCTATAGTGGATCAGCTAATCAGGTATGGCTATGTAAAAGGAAGGCCCTTTATTGGAATTTCAGGAAGGGAAATATCCAGTATATATGCCAGTTATTATGGTATTGCAGAGGGTATCTATATTACGGATGTTACCCAGGGTAGCGGTGCGGATAGGGCAGGTATAATGCCTGGTGACATAATAGTCAGCATGGCCGGAAACAGAATTGAAGCTATAAAGGATCTTGACAAGGTCAAGGAAACCTACAAGCCAGGGGACACTGTAACAGTTGTTGTAAACAGAGATAATAAAAATATTAGCTTAAGACTCACATTTGGTGAGGAAGTGTAATAAGCTGATAATAGATATAGGTAGCAGAGGCCCTTTGGGTTTGCTGCTTTATATAAAAATCCCGGGGTCTTCGGACACCGGGATTTTGGTTAATACTCGTTGAAAACAATCAAATATGGAGCATTTCCGTTTCCATTCCTTCGAGACCATCGCCCTTTATCATTGAAGCATCCCCTCCAAGGAGCCTTATGTCTCTTACTATATCCTCATAGCCCCGCTCTATATGTTCAACACCGGTAATTCTGGTAGTGCCTTCAGCCATAAGCCCTGCAAGCACTAGCGCAGTTCCGGCTCTGATATCACCAGCATGTACCCATGTGCCACTGAGCTTCCTGTGGCTGTTGATACGTGCAACACCGTTCCTTACTATTATGTTGGCACCCATTCTGTTCAGTTGGTCACAGTGATTGAAGCGCTTTGGATATATACGGTCGGAAATGGTGCTCCTACCCAAGGCCTTAAGCAGCAGAACCGTCACGGGCTGTTGAAAATCGCTTTCAAACATTGGGTATTTGCCTGTGCGTATCCTTGTTGCCTTAATTTTCCCTTCACCATTTGCTGTTATACTGGTTTCGGTTCTTTCAAAAGAAAGGCCGATTTCGGTTAGCTTTGCCATACAGGGCTCAAGATGCTCCGGTATTACGTCCTCGATTGTAACAGTGCTTCCTGTTATACCTGCTCCTATAAGATATGCTCCTGCTATAAGTCTGTCCGGTGCGCAGGAATGTTTGCAGCCACCAAGCTGACGCACCCCTTGAATGCGTATTGTATCAGTTCCTGCTCCGTATATCTTGGCGCCCATTTCATTGAGCATAACTGCAGTATCTACCACCTCAGGATCCTTTGCTGCGTTATACAAAGTGGTCTTGCCGTTGGCTAATACCGCCGCCAGCATGACATTAATTGTTGCTCCGCCAGTGACTACATCGAAAAATATCTCTGCCCCTTGTAGCGTATCAGCTTCAAGCAGGTAGTAGTCCTTATGCATCTCTGCCCTTACACCCAAAGCCTTTAGACCCTTAAGGTGTTGATCAATAGGGCGGGAGATAAAGTTATCACCTCCAGGGTAGCCTATAGATACCTTATGGTGTTTGGCTAGCAATGCGCCTGCAAAATAATAGGCGGCACGAAATGATGACGAGAGCTTTGTATCAATACAGGCTGTATGAATATTGCGTGGGTCTATTATGTACGTCCCTTCCTTTTTTTCATATGTTACGCCTATACTGTTCAATATTTGAAATACAATATTTATATCTGAAATATCAGGAATATTGGTAATATGTACAGGTTCATCAGCGAGACAACAGGCTGCTAATAATGCAAGGGAGCTGTTTTTTGAACCGGGGGCCCTGATAGTGCCTTTCAGTGGTTTGGAGCTATTTACTTCAAGCCATCTCATTTGTTTTCCTGCTTTCCATTTCATAATTGTTTGTCCATCCTTTATTATACCCGTAATCACTATAAATGTTAAACAAAATTTTCATATAAACCATAAAAACTCGCTATAAAATGCATGTAAAACATGGTAACGAATAATATCACTCATTTTACCTAAAAAACATAGTGAAGTAGCTGGTTGTAAAGTCATATCCGCCTTTTGTGATCTTGGAGGAATTACTGTGGCCTGATACTTCAATTTCCTTTGCGCCAACAGTCTCCATTGCTGTCAATAGTGTGATAATTGAGGGTGGTGAATCCAGGTTGTCATCTCCCATTATGCTCAATTCATCAATATCCCATGAGTTTATTGCATCGAGTGTTATTACATCCATTTCATCAGCTTCCAAAACATCCAGGTAGTGGGAGAAATCAATGGAAGCCAGAATAAGAGTATTAGGCCTTTCTATAGCTGTCTTACCCAGCAGAGTTCCCAGTTCTTTTGATTTCTCTTTTGTATAGTTGCCATGGAGAATTATCGGTACTATTTTTGTGTCTGGTAAATAGTACTTAATATATGGTACCAGAGCGGATATTGAATGATCCTCTTCCATCAGAGCATTGTTTTCAGATGCTTTCATTTCTTGAATTACCTTTGAAGCAAGCTCACCATCAGCCTCAAGTGTACCAAAAGGGGTGCCCCAGCTTGATGTTGAGGTGTGTATGGTGTTGTTGCCGGACATATGGTGGTTTGGCCCTATGACCACAATGGTTTCGGGTGGATCTAGAGCAAGCGTACTGAAAAAGTCTGCAATCATCCTACCAGCTAGTAGATGATGGGGTGATATGCCGCCCTTTGCCGGTTTGCGGGGTGTAAGGCCGGAGTCACTAACAGTATCGGTCACAAGGTTGCTGTTAGTATGAAATGTGGTGGTTTCGTTTACAGACCTTAGAAAATCTTTATCAGTGAAGTGTAGGCACCTAAGCATAGGAACAGTGCTGTCTGGCTCAGACTCGCTCTGGACAGCAGCATTACTGGCAAGCGCGGTCCCAGCAGCATCGGGCGTAGCAACAGGTAAATCAGTTTGTGAAAATGTATTACCCAACAGGACTCCGCTTACCAAAAGAAGGCAAAGCAAGGCTGCAAGTATTACAAATAATGTTTTGCAGCTTTGCTTTCTCATTTTGTTACCTCCAATGTCTTAGTCAATTCGCTTCACTCAGGGAGTCAGGTGGAGACCGAACTCTACTCGGAAGAGCTACTTGTTTATTATTACTTGTATTTTTTCGGAGAAATCTGCTATGTCCATATCTGCATGACGTATAGCAGCGCTATCGGCAGTGTATGAACCCGGCGTAACAACCTTTGCATAATACGATATTATTCTGTCCTTTTTAAAACGTGTGTTTTTATTGTAATAGTAACCGAATATAACCTTTTGACCCGTTACCTCATATGGATAGTTTTGACCGTATACTGGCTGGATATATCTGAATCCTGCAGGCAGTATATCTGTAACCTCATAGTAGCCATCCGGCGCACTCTCATCAAAATTAACTGTTAATTTCACCTTTACAATGTCAGAACGCTTAAATGTTGTGGTGCTACCGTTATCATAGACGCGTTCAATGGATACAAGATTATTATCGGTTTTCATATGCTCGCTAATAGGCGAAGTATATGAGGCAGCCACATTAATATTGCCGGTTATCTCACTGAATTTGATTGTAGCCAATTTTTCAGGTGTGAGGGTTAGCGTCAAGCAGCTGCCCCTCTGTAACTCCACCGACTTAATAACACCGTCCAGCTCGTAAGTGAAGCTGTTTTTAAGCGATGCATCTTTGATGTAATTTGTAACGAATATCATACTTTCTAAGTTAATTTGAAGGGTAGAGGTGGAATTGCTTTTTACATAGTTGAAAAGCTCTAGTTTTTCTGGTGCATTTATTTTTAAAGCGATTAAGGAGCAAAGTGCGGTAGCCTCAATGGTATCGTCCCTGCTTCCATTTTCGACAAATGCATAAACATTGGTGACGGTTCCTGCCTTTTCCATAGCCTCCCTATATATCGCAGATGCACCCTGATAGTCTCCGGCGTCTGCAAGGGCTACACCCAATACTAGCCTTGATTTAAGATCAAGCTCCTCCGATTCTAGAATAGAACGAATTTCAAGCAATACTGGCTTTTTTAGTGCGGCCAGACCCCAGTATGCATAAATTTTGTCTCCGGGTGTAGCTTTTTCATCATCAATTAGTTCGTAGAAGTAAGAGGCAAGGGAATTTCTATCTATGCCATCAGCTGCCAGAGAACACATTTTAGCAGATATTTCCGGACTGCTACTGTCATAGGTAAACAGGGCAAGTCCGCCATCACTCATTTGATAGTCTGAAAGATCAGCTTCGTCGTCAGTATAAGTATTTCTATTGAAATAGTTCTGCAGTAGTTTTCCCGATGTTTTTCTCGCAAGTACCTGGTCAATTCTCCTACCCCAGTTACGGTAGAGATAGCTCAGCTCGCTGTAAAGAGCAGTGGAGTCCTTGTTGAAAAACTCAAGTGTAGTAAGGCCTTTTGCGTTATTTGTAATGATAGTGTCATTGGTCAGATCTACTAAATCAACCACGGTGGTTTCGAGCATATTGTCAGAAACAGTAAAGCTACGCTCCATACCATCGGACAGATTGCCGCTGGAGCCTTCAATCCTTACAACATAAGTGCCTTTGGATAGTTTATCAAGCTGTATTTCATGGCCGACATTAGCTAGCCCCTTTGTTGTGTAAGTTCCCTTGCTTCGTCCCTCATCATCAAAAATGGTAACCTTAAAGCTAACCATATCATCTTCGCCCAGCTCCTCGCCATTTGCCTGAACCATTATAGAAGGTATGTCTCCTGTCATAAAGCGCGTGTTGAATACGCTATTAACAAAGAAGGGTAGCTTAGTTGATATATTAGTGATAGTGTTGCCTGCTTGAAGGTCTTTTGTGACAGCCTGTGTAGTTACTCTCCAGGAAGTAAGATTGTCAGGTACTTTAAATGAAACCTCAGCAATTCCGTTTGCACCGGTGGTGATTCTAGTGAAAACAGCTGTATCCTTCATATCAGATCTGATGCCATCACCTCCACCTTCTCCGCCCATTTCAGCAGCCGATGATCCAAACTCCATCACGGGAGTGTAGGAGAGATAGTCATTAATGAATCCTGATGTAATTAATGGATTATATAATGAATCAAGTGTATTCACATATTGGTCATATAGGGCAAAGTAGGCTTCGTCCACCATACTGATATTAACCTCGGATACTACAGGCTTTCCTGAAGAATCCTTTACTGTGACAGACAGATTGATTTCATCGCCGGGCTTGTAGCTTTCTTTATCGGTGGATACCTCTATATTAAGTTTCTTCTCTTCCTTGTCATATCTGTACATTTCCATCCCTGCACTATAGATGCCCTTACCATCAAAGCATAGTGCTTTCACGTAAACGTTGGGTATTAATTTATTTTCAAATCCGAAGCTGTATATTGGGTTCTCAGATATGGTGTAATCAAGAATGCCATTTCTCAGGCGAATAAACAGGTATTTCCTGCTGCCACCGGTATATGGCTCATCCTTCAAATACCTTACCTCGGCTTCAACCTTCTCGTCGGTCTTATATACCTTTTGCCAATCGGCTACTAATCTATATGTATCTGTAATGTATGGATCATAAGACTCCCAATTGTAAATATGTACAGTATCTTCTATGGAACGTCCGCTGGAGTCCTTGCCAAACACCTTGATAAAATATTGCTTACTCTTGTCAGAAGCATATTGAATATCAAATTTCCCGTTTACCGTACTGAAGTTATATTCCTGTATCAGTCTTTCTTTCTGATCATATCGATATGTGTCCCGCCTTACTTTATTTATATGGTCATAATAATCTCCAGTTTTAGTCCTTTCGTAATATCTTTCGTAAAGAAATACTGTCACAGGCATATCGACGCTTTTACCCCTGTAATCATCTGGACTATAATATTGACGGTCCAGACCATCTAACTGGGAAATGTCGATTCTGCTGGTGGTAAAGGACAAGGTATCTGTTCCGTCTTCTGTTTTGGACTTAACTTCTATCATAGTGTCTTTGGGAAATACGTTGATATAGCTGTATTCATATACCTGCTGTTCTTCGGCGACGCTGTTGCTAACAGTTATTCTCATATCGATAGGTTTCCAGCCAGTCTCTGTTGTTGTTGGCTTTACAACAAGCCTTGCCTTTCCATTGTTGTCAGATTCAAGCGTACCTTTATCATTGTTTCCTTTAATTCGTTTTGAGTAATCTAGTTTAAACCCTGAGGCTGGTGTTCCTTCAAAAAATGAGGAAGTAATATCATAATTAACTGTATCCCAGGCAAACACATTGTTCTTGTCAGGGCTTATATCAAGTTTGTACAAAGGCTTGGTATATTCAGCTATCTCCAAGTACTCGGTGAGCATGGTTTCATCGCCGACTCTCAGCTGCACAAACAAATATTGGGGATTATAATCAATAATCTTTAGACTTCCTATAAAGGTGCCATCAGGAGAGATAGTGACATCTTGAGAGGTCAGTATTGACGTACTATTACCATCAGGCGTGTAGTTTCTATTGCAAAGCTCAAGCACAGCTTTAGTCTCACTGACAGCGCCATCCCTTGGTTTTAAAATGCCCCAGATATTTATTGTATCACTGGGAAGATAGACATCCCTGTCAAAATACATATATGCCCAGTAGTCATCTGATGTTGGCGAACTATAGCTGTCATAGTCATAATTATAGCTATAGTTATTGTTGTAGTATTCCAGGTTTGTAGCAAAGGGGGGGCCAATTTGGGGGTATATTACAAAGTAGTTCATTGAGTATCCAAATTTTCCATTATTAGCATCAATTACAGCAAGCCCTTTGCTGTCTGTTATTGCGGAGCTTTGGCCTAAGGTAAAGCTAGCACCTGAAATAGGCTGACCATTGGTAGTATCATTAAGCCACAATAGAGTTTGATCAACTGTTGTCATTATATACACTGAAGCTTTGTTAATCTGCAGTAGAGTGTAATACTTACGCCCTTCGATTTCTGCAACCACAAGATAATGGCCTTCAGATATCTCAGAGGGGAATAGGACGTAGCTGTTTTGCCAGTAATCAAAATCACGTTGGTAATGTATTATCTGTCCATCAAGGGCTACTGTCTTTGTTAGGTTTGTCAGATCATAAACATCCTTATTGTTATTGTGAGCCCAGCTAGGAGTATCTGTTGCTTTCTTCAGGTCATGCATGAAGCTTTCTATATCGGGATAGCTGTATAGTTCAAGCGGCACCGTGGTGTCCTTAAGTTCTTCCGAGGCATATATCTGTAGTGCTGGAGTTTCCCGTGGGGTGTAATTGTACATGCTCTCATAAAATCTAAAAAAACGCTCAGATGAGTCCTTTTCAGTGGATTCAGTTTGGAATTCAAAGATATAGTCGTCTTGAAGTATGTCATCGCTCCCTTTTATTCCAAGGCCTTTTTTTACTGTGACTGTATATATGGTGTCCTCTTTAAAGCTTTGGGCGGGGACGAAAATTAGTATTTTTTTATTCCATTCAAAGCGACCTTCGATCTTTGGAGAAATTTCAAAATATTCATCGGGATTTTCAATGCCTATGTGGCTGAAGGTGATTTCAATACCTGAATTGAGTGGGACTCTAGTTGATTTGTTCCGGGGCATAGAACGTATGACATTGAACTGCTTTTTCGTCTGGAATGCCCAGGATTTTTTTTCACCGGTGTCTTTGTCGTTTAATGTTAAGCTGTATATGCTATTGCCCTTCAGAGGTTCTTGAAATTCCATGCTAAACTCTTTATCAGAGAGCTTTTTAATGCTGAAGGCCTGTTCAGGCTCTACATTCATTGAGGTTGCCACAGTTTTTTCATCAGAGGCCTTGTTGAAAGTCAGCTTGAATGCAGTAGTGGTGCTGATGCCAAGGCTGTCTGATTCATCTGCTGATATATCGACAAGGGACCCTACCAGACCGGATTGAGCCTTTGGGTTAATGCTTTCATCCTGTCCAGTGCTTATACTACCGGGTGTTTCTGTGTTTGGCTTGTTACCTAAAACCCCCGTAAGTAAAGCTGTTGCAATTAATGCCACAAGTATTAGGGCTGAAATGGCAGTGATTACAACAGCCTTGCGCTTAAATAATGCTTTCAAACTATATCTCATATTCAGACCTCACTTTCAAAACCTGTTATTTACGCTTTTACCAATTCTAAATAGTATTATGTTATGCAGTCATTACTTGTGTTTGTGAGCTTGTGTGTCTGTTTCACAAGCTGATTGTCTTGTAATTACAAACATTTGCAGTTATGTTGAACTGCCATGTATATGTAAATGAGTGCAGCTAATTACTATGACGCCTAATGCATCAAATTTGTTTCAGAAATATTAAATTTTCATGACTGAATGTGGTAAAATATGTGGCAATGATAATATAACATTATTTCGCAAGTAACTCTAGTGATTTTTTGCCATTGATTCAGGTATGAAGGAGGGCTTGATATGAGCCGTATCGATCCGCCTAAAGGGGCTGTAAATATAATTGATGTACTGACAGAGCATGGCTATGAAGCGTATGTTGTTGGCGGATGTGTCAGGGATTCAGTGATGGGAAGGGTGCCGATGGACTGGGACATTACCACTGATGCATATCCGGAGGCTGTAAGGGGGCTTTTTGAAAGGAGCATGGATACAGGACTTAGACATGGAACAGTGACAGTATTGATAGACAAGAGGCCATATGAAGTCACTACCTTTCGTATTGATGGTAAATATGAGGATGGCAGACATCCTGAGAATGTGGAGTTTACACGGAGCCTTGAGGACGACCTAAGGCGCAGGGACTTTACGATAAATTCTATGGCATGGAGTGCTAAGACGGGGATGGTTGACCCTTTTGGAGGCATGAAGGATATAGAGCGCCGAGTGGTTAGAGCAGTGGGTGATCCTTCTGCAAGGTTTAGAGAGGATGGGCTTCGTATGCTTAGGGCTGTGAGGTTCTCGGCAAGGCTGGGATTTGATCTAGAGGAGCGTACCTTGGAGGCAATTAGTAGCAACAGTAGCCTTATAAGGAAAATCAGTGGTGAGAGAATCAGGGAGGAGCTCACAGGGATACTGACTTCGGATGAGCCGGCGAAATTCAAGCTGTTGGTGGATACGGGGCTTATGGGGGAGATTTTAGATAGATTTGGATATTCATTTGTTCATCCGGGATGTCTGGGAGGACTAGAGGCTGTAAGGGCAGACGATATGGGAGCGCTGAAGGGTGTAGGGGCTGTAGAAGCAGATGATATGGGAGTTCTGGGCGTTCTAGAGGCTGTAGAAGCAGACACTTGCCTTAGGTGGACAATGTTGCTGCGCTGTTTTGCGGCTTGTGACAATTTCCTAGCATCTGCAGAGGATATATTGCATAAGCTCAAATTTAGCAATGAAAATATGAAAAGGATACTAGGTTTACTGAGGTTTGCTGATATGGAAATAGGGCTTGAGCCGGGACATATAGCAAGTGCAGTATTTGAAGTAGGTAAAGAGATATTTGGTGATCTGCTAAAAATCAAGAGGGGCGAGGCTTTATTCCACGGCAAAGCATCTGGTGGCCATGACAGAGTTGAGTATATTGACAGGATACAGGAGGTTTATGACAGTCTGCTTGCCTCTGGATGCTGTATGGGGCTTGAGGATCTGGCTGTGAACGGCCGGGATTTGATACATATGGGCTATAGTGAAGGCATCTTGGTGGGGAAAGCTTTATCGTATCTTCTCGACCGTGTTCTGGAGAATTCAGAACTAAATAGGAAGGATATTTTAGAGAAGATGGCTTTGGACTTTTTGCATAGGTCTTTGGATGTTACCATGAAGAATAATTAATGAACACTGTTTGTGAAAAGTAAAAAAGGATGCCCTTTATTAGGTATCCTTTTTGAGTTGATTCGTCTCACTATGGGAGCATGGGAGCTAGATGGAGACTAAACTCCACCTGACCAAGGAAGTTAATTAATTCGTCAGCTCATTGTCCCAAGCTTTTCAAAAACCTTACGGAAGGCTTCCAGTGCATAATCCAGCTGCGCCTTCGTGTGTGTGGCGGTGAAGCTGGTTCTGATCCTACAAAGACCGGGTTTAACGGCAGGAGATATGACTGGGTTTACATAAACGCCTTCCTCACGTAACATTTTCGTTACTATTAGGGTTGGCTCGTTTTCATATGTCATTACCGGGACTATAGGCGTAATTTCGCTGTTAGCCTCGTATATTGGTATTCCTAACTTCTTAAAGCCCTGCCTCATATATTGGGATATATCTCTTAGCTTCTGGATTCGTTCCGGCTCAGCCTGAATAATATCCAGCGCCGCTATGGCTGCCGCTGCGTTTGCCGGTGGGATGGAGGCGGAGAATATGAAGGCCCTTGAATTATGCTTTATATAATCAATGACATCCTGACTTCCTGCGACGAATCCCCCCAGACTTGCTAGGGACTTGCTAAAGGTGCTCATTATTAAGTCGACCTCATCCTCGAGACCGAAGTGTTCAGCGGTGCCTCTACCGTGCTCGCCCAATACACCGAAGGAATGGGCATCATCCACCATAACTCTTGCACCGTACTTTTTGGCTAGCCTGACTATTGAAGGGAGATCCGCAATATCTCCCTCCATGCTAAATATTCCGTCTACAACGATTAGTTTTCCATTATTGTCACCTATCTTGGCCAGTAGCCTTTCAAGGTCATTCATATCGTTATGCTCGAACTTCAGTGTCTTTGCGAAACTGAGTCTGCATGCGTCAACTATACTGGCATGGTTTTCACTGTCACAAAGAATATAGTCATTTCTGCCTGCTATGGCAGTTATTATTCCTAAGTTTGATTGAAAGCCTGTACTGAAGGTAATTGCCGCATCCTTTTTCACAAATTCAGCCAACTTTTTCTCCAGCTCTAGGTGAAGAGTAAGGGTTCCATTTAAAAATCTAGATCCTGAGCAGCCAGAACCAAATTTCTCTACTGCATCTATAGTAGCTTTTTTTACTCTTGGGTCGGAGGTGAGCCCCAAATAGTTGTTGGAACCAACCATTACTGTTTTTATTCCTTCTATAATAACTTCTGTGTCCTGTCCTGTTTCAAGTGCATGAAAATATGGGTAAATTCCAGCTGCCAAAGCCTCCTTATAATCCATGTAATTATAACACTTTTCAAAGATATCCATAGTTAAGTAATCTCTCCTTCGCAATTGTATAAGCAAAACCAAATATAAGACTGCAAATATTTTACCACATATTATGCAATAAGTATATAATGCAGCAATAGCAAAATAAGAAGCCATGGAATAGCCGTATAATATAGGTTTAGAAACAAGAGTGATTTGTATAGCTGGGAAATAAAGGCAATTGAGGCTGCGGGTTTTGTGTATTGGATTTCTATGATAAAATTGGTATGGATTAGCACGATGAGTTTAGAGATAGTGTAAAGTAACTGTTGAGAAGCGGAGCAAAACACTATCTGAAGTAATTGACAGGGGGATTTATTATGAAAATGCATTATGGAAAGGTTGTACTTATAACAGGGGCATCTTCAGGTATTGGAAGGTCCTGTGCAGAATACATGGCTGGACTGGGATACAAGGTTTATGGGACTTCCAGGAGAACACCTGAAGCTAATACTAGTTATATCAAAAATGTCGGTAGTATAGCCCAAAGTGAATCGGCCGGTAGTATAGCCCAAAATGAAGAGGCTGGAAGTGAAGTGTTGGAAAGTGAAGTAAAGAGAAATAAAGTAATGGGAAATACGCCAGAGAAAAATGAAGGAAGTGTCCATGACAAATATGGGATAACCATGATTCGTATGGATGTATGCAATGATGAATCTGTCAAGGCTGCAATAGACAACATCATTGAACTGGAGGGTGAAATAGGCATAGTTGTCAATAATGCAGGCATGGGCATAGCTGGAGCCGTTGAAGATACATCCCCACAAGAGGTGTTTATGCAGATGGATACCAACTTTTTTGGAGTACACAGGGTTATACGTCAGGTGCTCCCCCATATGAGGAGGCAAGGCAGGGGGTTGATAATTAATATGTCATCTGTTGGAGCTGTTTTCCCAATTCCATATCAATCTATGTATGTTGCGTCAAAGGCAGCGGTGGAGGGGATGACAGGCTCATTAAGAAATGAACTAAGACCCTTTGGAATAAAGGTTGCCTATGTTGAACCCGGGGATACAAAAACAGGCTTTACATCTAGCAGGGTTATGGCGAATGAAAGTGGAGAAGGTTCGGCGTATTTGGAGTATTGCAAAAAATCCATCGCTGTTATGGAAAAGGATGAGACTAGCGGGCCGAATCCAGTTACTGTTGCAAAGGTAGTAGCAAGGCTTGCTAGCAGAAAAAACCCTCCTGTGTGTGTAACAGTCGGGCTTCAGTACAAATTATTTGTATTCCTTAGAAGGTTAGTGCCAAAAGCACTTGAGTCCTTCGTAGTATCAAAAATGTATGAGGGCTGATTCAGCCCTTATCTGAGAAGAGGAGAGTAGTGCCTCTCCATTTTCCCTGTGGAAAGGACCTCCTGTATCTTATTTACTCCAAGCTTTCTTGCATACAGAAAGCCATCCCAGGCTGCCAGAGAAAGCTTGCCGTCTATGAGATAGTCAGTGATCCATTCACTGCAATACCGAGGGTCGGACTGGTGAAGACCGGCACCGAGATCCCGGAGCCAACGCTGATTATAGATCTCATGAGGGCCTATTGGAGGAGCTATTATGATTGGTATTCCCAAACCACAGTAGAAGGACATCTCCGAAGGCTTTGTCCACAATATGTCGGTATCCCGCATTATTTTATTAAACTCATGAAAGTATTCATTCTTATCCTGATTGTAAATTATTCTGACACCGTCTGACCTGGATAGTCCGTTTTTGCTTAATAAGTTTTCGAAATATTTGCAGACCTCCTGTCTATGTGCGGCAACGAGGTTAAAACGGATCTTGCCCTCCTTAATCATGTTTGAAAGGCTTTTCAAGGCATCTGCAACAATTTCTGCCTGAGCTCCTGCGCCACCTACTGCATATGTCAGAGTTAGCGGGCCTGCTTCTGCATTGGGATTCCACTTGTCGCCAAGATAATGCCGGACCTCTTCTCCATGAATTTTCCTGAACCGCTTTGTGGGGTCAAGGCGGATTAGTCTTTTTGCTAGATCGCTACGGATTATTTCCATGTCGTTTCCTATGTTTTCCAGTGGAAGTGGGAAACCAGAGAGAAAAATTCTCTCATCGGCCACGCCGTATTCCTTAAGGCGTCTCATTGCATTTCCACAGGGGGCAAAATAAATAATCCTGCTCTCCTGAGGCTTTTCAGCCACCCAAACCCGGTTGATGTCTGCATCGCATATGATGCAATAGATAGGAAGGTCCGTCAGCTCCTCTGCAGCTATTGCTGCAGCATAGAACGAGGTTACCACCGGCAGTCTCATGGTGTTGAGCTTCACACTCATGCCCCTGCCCATACCACGGTTTATCAGTGTGTAAAGTGATTTAACCTGAAGAGACGGACCGGATTGATCCCGTCTTGGGTAATATGGTGAAATATTTTGGAGTTTTTCTAGAAAGCTAAACATGTAAGAGCCAACAATGGGGATACGTCTGATTCTTGACAAAGATTCATAGGAGTTCTGGAATATTTTCCACTGTCTTTTCTCCTTTTTCTGACACAATTCATTTTCGCCAAAGAGCTGTATGCTTTCGAAGGCCATATGCCTCAATGGATATGTTGCCCTCTGATGACCGAGCCCCATGTTTGCGGCTATGACCCAAGCTTTGTTTTCCATACTCAGCCTCCAGTATTAACCAGCACTAATTGATATAATGATATTCTAACAGATAATGGCTGGAGACGGAAGTAAAATAATGTATATAGAGATAGGCAACAAAGACCTATCTCTATACCGAAAGGACCAGAGCTTACCAGTTGTCATATTTGCAGCTTCTACGCCGTGGAATAACAATCCAACCAATGAAATAAGCCAGTAGCCCAATACCCTCTAGAAAAAATGAAAGGAACCAAATTATTCTGATGATAGTAGGATCTATTCCAAAGTATTCGCCTAGGCCTCCACACACGCCAGCAATTTTTTTATTGCCATCAGACAAGTATATTTTCTTATTCATTTTTTTCACTCCTCGTATAAATTGTCTTGTATATGATTTTGCTTTATATTTAATCATACGAGTAGGAGGTGGGGGTGTCTGATATTATCTAACCATTTGTGTGATTCCTCAGACTCAATGCTATTGTAGTTATTAGCTGTAGTGTTATAATATTAACTGGAATTAAGTTCAAGGAGGGTATGTGTATGATTAGAGAGGGGATTCTACGGTTCATATACCAATCTGCCAGTATGCAGCGGTGGAATGACCACATTAGGCCAGGTAAAGGCTTTACTGAACTGGATAAGCAGGCACACAAGCTCTTCTACGCATATGTCCTTGGAAAACTAGAGGAAGAAACTTGCACTGTAGATTGGATTAAGCTTATAGAAGGGGCTATATTTGAGTTTTTCCATAGGACACTGCTGACAGATATTAAACCCACCATATTCCATATGCTGATGAAGAATCATGGAAATCAGTTGAATAGACTTGTAATGGACAGGCTTATTGAAATCGGCATTGGTGACATACCTGGCGAATTCAAAAAAAGGATGGAGATGTATCTTTTTGACCCAGATTACAGCCTCCATGAAAAAAGCATATTAAGTGCATCCCACTATATGGTCACCAACTGGGAATTTGAGATAATATATCGCATGAATGAGGGCTTTTATGGTGTGGAGGAAACAAAGAGGAATCTGCTGAAGCAATTGGATGAGCACAAGAATATTGACGGTCTTAGCAAGCTGGTATTTAGCCATGGGGCGTCGGATTTTCTCAATTTGATGGGACAGCTAAGGTTTCAACAGAGATGGGCCCAGACCCAACGTATACCTGAGACCTCAGTGGCCGGTCATATGTTAATAGTAGCTCTGTTTTCTTATATACTTACCCTCCAGTTCGATGCGTGTGATAGTCGCAAGTACAACAATTTCTTTGCCGGCCTGTTTCACGATCTTCCTGAAGTGCTTACAAGAGACATAATATCTCCTGTTAAGAATTCTGTTGGCGGACTGGGAGAACTGATAAAAACCATTGAGGATATACAGATGGAAGAGATGCTACTGCCACTTCTGCCTGAAAAGTGGAGGCAGGAAATACGCTACTTTACTGAGGATGAATTTGCAGGTAAGATTATGCTTGATAATAAAATTATGCATGTTGGTACGGAGAAAATAAATCAACATTATAATGAAGACACATTTTCCCCTGTGGATGGCGGAATAATTGAGTTTTGTGACAAGTTTGCTGCATACATGGAGGCGTATTTGTCAATTAAACATGGCATTACTTCGAAGAATCTCGTAGATGGACACAGGGACTTATACAACAGGTTTGCTAGAACCAATATAGCAGGGATTGATGCAGGAGTTCTTTTTGACTATTTCCGTTTGGAGTGAACTACATCGCCATTGAAATGACGAGCTTCTGGTTTCAGAAAACTCGGTACACACATGGCATGTCCAACATGACCTTATACATTTAGTTTTCAAGGTTCAACAGTTGGGCAGGTTCTATGAAAGTATCTCTAAAACATAGGCTGCGGTCAAGGTATCATATGAAGAGATACGTCACCATTATCCATTGAGGTTTATATATGAATAAGTTTATTGGCTTTTACGAGTTGAAAAGATTGAGTATTCCTACTGTACCATGGAAGCTTTTTAGTACTGATACAGTGTTGGATTCCCAATTGCTGTGGACAATTAGGGTTGCTACTGCAATTGGAAATGACCTGAATTTGCCCAGGGCAGTTGGTGTGGAGGCTCACGAGGCTTACCAGAAGGGTAAGGCATTTGCGGAGGAATTCTATAATAGGGGAATGGTTATATATTATCCTTACTTTATTGCTGAGAAAAGTGGTGTGATGGATATGAACAATCAAAGGACTGTAATAGAAGCAGTTGACAAGGACCTCTGGAATCTTGTGACACATGGCCGGAAAAATGTTACTGTAATTGCTCCTGTTGACCAGCTACAAAGGGAGAGTGGATTACTGAAGGTGTCTTCTACGGGCAGTGGGAGCGATGCTCAGTATGACGGTTCTGCCCAAACATTATGTTTTACAGGCGATGACACGTATCTCTCACGTGATGAGCTTAAGGAGCTTCTTAAGTATGGCAAAATAATACGCGGCAGGTTCAGAGATGAAATCAATGAAGGGGATTCTATCCTTGCCGAGTGGAGCTATGCTTACAGCACCGATATTAGCCATAGGCCAATGGGAGACAGGTGCCTGGTTTTTTATGAGTTAAGAGGGATATCTGCAGTTTGATTCTTTTTACCCAATGTGAATGGCAGATACATCAGTATAAACAATACCAGAACCACACCTTCAAGGGACAATATGTACCATGGCCAAGGACCAAGTAGGCTCAGTAAGGAAATATCGGGCTTCCAGCTCAAAAACAGGTAATTTCCACCAGTGAGCATATTGACTGGGATGATGAGGGCGGCATAGGCATTCGTTATTAGGAATGTCCTGACAACCGACTTGCGGGATGGTTTGAACTTCTCAACAGCCAGCATATATACACAAACAAAAAGGATAGCCCAGTGGGATATGAAGTACTGGTAATATGCGAAGTGAGGGAAGGTATATGGGCCAACTGCAGGAGTTATCATTGCTTGGGTCGCACCTCCCAACCCCCAGTAATATAGGAGCTCTGAAAATAGTTGTTTTTTAGTAAGAAGAACTGCTATTGCAAGAAAAAGTGAGAGATCACAGAGCTGCAACGGAAGTGTTACTGCCAAAGACCACTCACCGGCCACTGTGTACCATATATAGATGGAAGCTTGCTGTAAGGCGATAAATGCTGCAAGTATATATCTAAATTTCTTTTTTGTTTTTTCACTTTTAACGCTGTTCCGGAATAAGACTAATAGCAAGCATAAAAATAACGTTATCACCAATGGTATTGTGTGATGTGAAGAAAAGTCAATCAAATCTCCATTACTTTCTCCAAAAACAATCCAGCTTTCCATACGGATATCTCCTCCAATATTACGTAAATATATTCCATTGTATCAAAAAATAACTGATTATTACAGGTTTCAGTAAACTGTTTATATGAATATATTGATATTGTCACACATGATGGCTAGGAATAGACCGGACGAGCAAATTGCTTTCAACGGGTAGACAGTGAGGAATAATATGAATAAAAAAAACACTATAAAAGTGAAACGAATGTCAGAATATGCTGCATCTCAGATTCCCGATGGCGCAGTGGTTGATTTTATATTTTTTGAGGATTTTAATAATGACAGCACGAAGGAGGCTGTTATTGGCGTGACAAGGTTTTCGCCTTTCCCGCCGGACGCTGCAATACTAGTGGTTAAAAAAGGAGAATGCGGCAAAATGGAGCATTTTTGGCTACCTTTGCAGGATGAAGCATTAAAGGACGAGGGGGGGTGGGTATTTGATAATGCTGCTACTGCGGACATAGATGGAGAAGGAGCACCAGAATTGGTTGTTTCCCGTGTATGGAGTCATGAGCATGAAATTGATATTATTGTTATTGATTGGGCTGGTGACGTTGCATATCCTGTATGGAGAAGTGAAAGAACTTTTTTTCATGGAAGTATGAAGCTTGCTGATATCGATGGCGATGGGATCAGCGAAATAATTGCCGAATGTGGGACAGGGGAAGGAAGCGACGTGATCTCACTGGAGGAGAGCTGTTATCATGTAAGAGAAAGCTATGCTTATAAATGGAATGGGTCAGGATTTCAATCACAACCGAATTGTGTTAGTATGCCTTATATAAGCTATAATATGGCAGTGGATTTTCTTAAGACCACATGGATGGCTGAATATGTAAGAGCCTACCAAATGGTTGTTATGCCGTCGTTTTTAGGACTTTCTGGGTTGGATGATAGTAGCTTGTCCGCTTTTGAGGCATACATCGATAAAAGGATTATGCCGGTCTTGTCACGTAATCTTGGTAAGGGACGACTTATCCCAACGGAACCGTATGATACCTGCTGTCGTTTCTTGGGTAACGAGGACGAAATAACCATAGAATTTGTAACACAAGACGATGGAGTAAGAATTAGCAAGGTAACATTTTCCAGAAGAAAATATTAAGAATTGTTTTCAGATTATGGAACGTGCTAAGAGAATATTTCGTCATATCTATAGGTTGCTTTTATTGAATACATATTTCTTATGTGATATTATATTGCTAGGACTAGTTTTTCACTTCATGTATTCTTTATTAGTATTCTACTGAAGATAAGGAGGTATAGATATGGGAAATACCGTAAAGATATCTTTCTCTGCAGTTACTCATGTTGGCTCATCTTGTACGGTAAATAACGACAGGATTTTTGCTAACGGCAAGTTTCTTCATCCAAGTAAGGCTGATTACGCGCAAACTTCTTCCGACATGGCCGATTCGAAGTTCCTTTTTTCATTGTCGGGAAATATGGAAGACGATGAATCTGGCATTTCACTGGTAAATGACCTGAAAAGATTTTACCAAAAAGCGGTTTCGAGCTCAAAGGATATTCATGTAAAACTGGATGAATTGGTTCAATGTGTCGAGCAATCCAGCAATCTTATCCATAGTCTTTCTCTCGGAGAAAGTGAATTTGGAGACAGAAAGCCTTCCTTTGCAGGTGTATTGATTGACGGAGGCAATATTGCTGCAGTTAATCTTGGCAGCTACAGGATATATAAGCTGGAAGGCGATACCTTCAAACTGCTTGTCAACGACTATAAAAGGGCTGAAAGACTGCTTAAAATGGGTATTATAAGCGATGAACAGGCAGAGCTGCTTTCCAGCCAGCAAAAGGCATCTATTGAAGAAGGCAGGACAACTGTTAAGAAGTCTGATATAAGTCCGATAAAGCCTGGCATTACATACCTTATATGCAGTTCGGGCCTTACAGATTCGCTGAATGAGGATCAGATATATGATATAGTGGCCTCAAATGCTGAGCCTGACGTGGTAGCCGGTGAAATTGTTGAAGAGGCTGTTAACAATGAACCAGAAAACGATGTAACAGCAGTAGTGATAGCAATCACCGATGTGGGTGAGCAACATAAGCAGGTGCCTGCCTCTGGTTCAAGAACAATTCAACTCAGATCGGTCTCAGGTAAGGCTAGGCCTAGGAGTTCATCCTATTCTACAGCAAAGAGGAGTACAGGGATAACAAAGAACCTGGACATTGGTAAGATAGTATCGCTTGTAGTACTAGTTTTACTTGCTACGGCGGTTCTGTTTGGAGGTTACAAGCTTTGGACAATGATTCGACCTCAAGCTCAGGAGACAGGTCAAAATGTTGAAGATCCTATCTCCGACAACCAGCAGCCTGTATCACCAATAATCGATGATCCGGTAGACCCGGGTACATCGGAAGGAAATAGCTCAGACGATAATCCGGCAGATTTGGGTACTGATCCTGTCGACCAGTCCGGCGAAGATGTCACGAAGGAAAGGACATACGTCGTCAAATCAGGAGACATGCTGATGGTGATTGCTAAAAAGTTTTATGGAGATGAAAGCAAGTATAAGCTCATAATGGATGCAAATGGAATTAAGGATCCAAACAAAATCGCAGTTGGACAGGAATTGATAATACCACCGGATGAATAAACAGCACAAGAGGAAACTATGTAAATATTGCTTTGGATAAAAGGCGGTTCTTTGGGATCGCCTTTTTACAAATGGTATTATAATACCATGACGTTATTTGTTGGTGATTACAGTAGTGAATATGGCATGATACATGCTTGGATTTGAGCAAACCTTTACGAGGTGATAATATGAAGTTTAGGGATTATTATGAGGTTTTAGGAGTCGATAAAAAGGCTTCAGCCGATGAGATAAAAAAGGCATTTAGGAAAATGGCAAAAAAATACCATCCCGATGCCCATCCCGGCGATAAGTCAGCTGAGGATAAGTTTAAGGAGGCAAATGAAGCATACGAGGTCCTGGGTGACAGTGAGAAAAGAAAGAAGTATGACCAGTTTGGTAAAGAGGGGCAGTTCTCTAATGGAGCTGATTTTGATCCGTCAAAATATGGCTTTGACAGTGGGGGAAGGTACGAATATAGCACTGAAGGCAGCGGCTTTAGTGATTTTTTCAATATGTTCTTCGGCGGCGGAGATCCATTTGGAGCCTTTGGAAAGGGTAATATTTTCAATGGCAACAGGGGTAAAAAGGGCTTTAGTCGAAATATGAAAACGAAGGGTCAGGATATGGAGACCCAATTTCAAGTATCCCTTGAGGACGCGTTTGATGGAGCTCAGAGGCTAGTCACCCTCCGAACGCCATCAGGAGACAAGACGATTTCTCTTAAAGTGCCTGCTGGTATAAAGTCCGGTGGGAGAATTAAGCTGTCAGGACAAGGTGGCCCAGGCGTTAACGGTGGGCCTAAAGGTGATTTGTATCTGCAGGTGGAATTGAAGAAGAATTCAATATATGAGCTAAATGGTTTGGACCTGGAAGCACGCTTGGCACTTTATCCCTGGGAAGCAGCTCTCGGGGCGGAAAAGCCATTTACAACATTGGATGGAAGAATATCTGTCAAGGTTCCTGCTGGAATACAAACTGATAACAAAATTAGGGTATCGGGAAAGGGATACAGGGATAAAGCGGGAGCAAGAGGAGATTTGTATCTCAGAGTAGCCATAGTAAACCCTACGAATCTTAGCAAGGAGCAGATGGAGCTTTATGAAAGACTTAGTAAAATGTAAATTAAAATTTTATCACTGACAACCCAAAGGAGGCATGAGACGGCATGGAAATGGACAGATTTACGGGTGAGGCTAAGGATGCTGTAGATATAGCTCAAAAGGTGGCATTGAGGATGAACCATCAGCAGGTGGACGTAGAGCATCTGCATCTAGCGCTTTTAACCCAAGAGAAGGGGCTAATACCAAGAAGTATTAGCTGTATGGGCATAAATGTTGATATTGTGGTAGGGGATGTTAAGAGGGAACTGGAAAAGCAATCGTCAATATACATAGCAAGTGCATTAAGCTTGCATGAGACGAGTAGACTAAATGAAATAATAAAATACGCAACTGATGAAGCAGATAAATCTAAGGACGAATATACAGGTGTTGAGCATATTTATTTATCTTTACTAGGTGAGAATGATACTCCATCATCTGAAATCTTCAAAAAGCATGGAATCAGCAGAGATAGCTTTCTAGAGGCTTTGGGACAGACTAGGAATAACAAGCAGACTCCATCGGAGAACCCCGAGCAGACTTATAGGGCGTTGTCCAAATTCGCCATTGATATGATAGACATTGCCAAAAAGGGAAAACTGGATCCCGTTATAGGAAGGGATTCAGAAATTCGAAGAGTAATCAGGATACTATCAAGAAGGACCAAGAACAATCCTGTTCTGATAGGCGAGCCAGGTGTTGGAAAGACTGCTGTCATAGAAGGGCTGGCACAGAGGATACTAAAGGGGGATGTTCCTGAAGGCCTGAAGGATAGAGTGATTTTTGCCCTGGATATGAGCTCGCTTATAGCAGGCGCTAAGTACAGGGGGGAATTTGAGGAACGGCTGAAGGCTGTATTAAAGGAAGTGGAGAGTTCTAATGGCAAAGTGCTTTTATTTATCGATGAGCTTCATAATATTGTAGGTGCCGGGAAGTCAGAGGGCTCCATGGATGCGGGAAATATCCTTAAGCCCATGCTTGCAAGGGGTGAGATTAACTGTATTGGTGCAACAACTGTGGATGAATACAGGAAGCATATAGAAAAGGATACGGCACTAGAAAGAAGATTCCAACCGGTTATGGTAGAGCCACCTAATGTAGAGGGTACAGTATCCATACTAAGAGGTTTGAAGGAAAGATTCGAGATACATCATGGCGTTAGAATAACAGATAATGCAATAATTGCAAGTGCTGTATTGGCCAACAGATATATCAGTGACCGCTTTCTTCCAGATAAGGCAATAGATTTAATGGACGAAGCTGCTGCCATGGTACGAACTGAAATTGACAGTATGCCTGCTGAGCTAGATGAGATAAGTAGACGTTTAATGCAGCTTGAGATAGAAAGACAGGCTCTACTAAGAGAGACAGACATAAACTCTTTCAACAGACTTTCTGTGCTTGAAAGGGAGATTGCTATTCTCAAAGAGCAGTCTGACACGATGAGAGCTCAATGGGATATGGAAAAGAACAGTTTGGCTAGAGAGAAGGAATTGAGGCAGCAAATCGAAGATATAAAACAAAGGATAGAGGAAGCTGAACGCAGATATGATCTGAATGAGCTGGCAATATTGAAGCATGAGCGGCTACCTAGGTTGGAAAAACAGCTTCAGAGGGAGAAGGAGAGCCAGGGATTTTCAGAGGGTAACCGTCTTCTTAAGGAAGAGGTTACCGGAGATGAGATTGCTGAGATTGTTTCTAGATGGACAGGTATACCCATTACGAGGCTTGTTGAAAATGAACGGGATAAGCTACTCAATCTGGATAAGATATTACATAGGCGTGTAATCGGCCAGGACGAGGCGGTTGAATCAGTAGCAGGCTCTGTGCTACGGGCGCGATCCGGTTTGAAGGATCCCAATAAACCTATTGGTTCATTTATATTCCTTGGCCCGATAGGCGTGGGTAAGACTGAGCTGGCAAAAGCACTTTCAGAGGCTTTGTTTGATAGTGAAGATAGCATGGTACGTATCGATATGTCTGAATACCAGGAGAAGCATACTGTGGCCAAGCTGATTGGAGCTCCTCCAGGCTATATTGGTTATGAAAAAGGAGGACAGTTGACTGAAGCGGTTAGAAGGAAGCCCTATTGTGTTATATTGTTTGACGAGATTGAAAAGGCAGGTCCTGAGGTTTTTAATGTACTTCTTCAGATGCTGGACGATGGAAGGCTGACTGACAGCCAGGGAAGGACTGTGAACTTCAAGGATACTGTTATTATAATGACTTCAAATGCTGGAAGCCAATATTTTATGGAGAGCATACGCTCCGGAGATGAAAATGAGGCAGAGCTTAGAGAAATGGTGCTAGAAGAACTCAGACAAAGCTTTAAGCCTGAATTTCTAAATAGAGTTGATGAGATAGTCATGTTAAAACCCCTTGATAGGAAGGATATTTTAAAGATTATTGACCTGATGCTTGAGGAAATTAAGAAAAGACTTGAGGACAGACATATTACACTTACAATCACTGATAGTGCAAAGGAATTCGTGGCTGATACGGCATATGCACCGGAATATGGCGTAAGGCCTGTTAAGCGTTTTCTGCAAAAAAGGCTGGAGACTGAATTGGGGAGGATGATTGTAAGGGATACCATACGCGATGGCTCCAATGTTGTTGTGGATGCCATAAACGGGTCTTTCTCCATAAGTGCCGGGATCTGATCTACTATTATTTCTAGTTTTTATCAACAATGAATCAGAAGGCCCCTTACCTCTAAGCTACCTTATTCACAACAGTGAAAGCGTAGGTGGGGTAAAAGAATAAAACGTGGTCTATATCGTACAGGTAACGGCATCTTCATTAACGCAGATTGCAATGGTTCTGGAAACATCATAAGAAAAGTATTCCCCGATGCCTTTCAAGGTCGAGGGGATAGAGGCGTAGTGGGCACGCTAAAAGTGCTAAGCATAGCGTAAGCTATGATACATTTTGGAGCCCCCACTTCTATAGGTGGCGGGTAGTTCACACAATAGATTGGTGAATAACAGCATGGTCTCTTATTTTATGAGGATAATTATCCCGTGCTGGGCATTATGTAACCTTCCTGGGGCGTCTTGCATAAGCTATATAAGACTTACTAGGGAGTGAGAACAATGCAGGATTATTATATTGTTAGGCAGCCTCAAGGTGCAGGTGGGTTTTTTGGACCATTCCCGGGCTTTCCAGGCCAGGGGCCAGGCGGGGGACCAGGGTTTCCTCCAGGCCAGGGGCCAGGCGGGGGACCGGGGTTTCCTCCAGGTCAGGGGCCAGGTTTCTTTCCTCCAGGCCAAGGCCCAGGAGGGGGACCAGGTACAGGGCCGCCACAAGGACGTCCGCCAGCCTTTACACCTGCTCAGCAAACCGCAAGTGTATTTGCAATAGATCCTGGAGCTATAAGCCGATGCAGGTTCAGATATGTTTATTTATGGCTGGATAATAGGCAACAGTTCTGGGCATGGCTTGTATTTGTTGGGAGACGTTCAGTATCAGGTTGGAGATGGACCGGTTTTAGATGGGTTTATTTTGGAGTTGACCTTAATAGAATATCATCCTTTGTTTGTTACTAAGCCCATATGCCACCTTTCATCAGCGGAATCAGACGGAGCTATGCTCCGTCTGATTCCGCTGATGTTCTATAAAGGTCTATAGTCTGTGGTTATGTTTTCCTAAAACTTTACCTGGGGTGTGGAAGCTTCGTTTTCATCAATAGAGAAGAAGGGTTCCTCAGTAAAGTTAAAGTTGTTTGCAAATATACTCGAAGGGAACATCTGTATTGAATTATTGTATTCCATTACAACATCATTGTAGAACTGACGTGCAAATGTGATTTTGTCTTCGGTTTTTGTAAGCTCCTTCTGAAGCTCTTGGAAATTGGTGTTTGCTTTTAGCTCAGGGTATGATTCAGACAGTACCAATAATCTATCCAAGCCCTTAGATAGTTCGGTATTAGCCTTCATTACATCTCTGTGAGACGAAGCGTTCATGTAACTGTTACGAGCATTGATAACAGTCTCAAAGGTCTGTTGTTCATGGGCAGCATAGCCCTTGACTGTTTCTATGAGGTTAGGTATCAGGTCGAATCTTCTTTTTAGCTGGATGTCAATCTGGCTCCATGAATTGGCGACCTTATTACGCTTTCCCACAAGACCGTTATATGTTGATATTACTGCGATTCCAATTCCTGCTGCAATTACTGCAAGTATAATGATTACCCACAACATGTTATTCTCCTCCTTGATTTCGAATCTATTTTTTATTTTTATCTATGTCTTCATTCATTAACTTCCTTGGTCAGGTGGAGTTCAGTCTCCACCTGACTCTCTGAGCGAAGCGAATTGACTAGATGTAATCCTACCAGCTACGTTCATGCCTAAAACAGCTATTTGCTAGTCTGGATACAGCCACAGCGGATCAAAATGCTCCACCGCCTCCACCGCCACCGCCGCCACCACCGCCGCCACTGAATCCGCCGCCACCGCCTGATGACGAGGAATCACTCGAGTTAGCAATAGATACTGCACTGCTAATAGAATTGTCAATGGAGCTTATTGTTCTGTCAAAGGCGTTGGAAAAGCTATCAAAGCTTTGCATATTGTAGCCGTACATATAAGTAAGATGGGTGTTATTGAGGTCTGTATCGTTAAATACGAGGGGAAGCTGCCTTATAACCTCCTTTGCTACACCAAGGGAGATGGCATAGACTAAATAATGCTCCCATATTACTATGGAAGGTATCTCAGCCTTATCCAGGCTGCTGAAATCCCTTAAAAAGTTTTTAAATGCCTTCCACATAGCATTTTGCTCATTGCCGTATTTGGTACGCCTGTTTAACCTGTTGCCAAAAAAGAGCATAATGACACCAAGGGTACCTATGAAATAGCCGATGAAAATCTGTAACAAGAAAACAATAGCTATGCCTGGTAAAAGGTAACCTAACAAGCCGATGAGAAGGGCTGCACGCTTACCTTTTTTGCTGGTTTCGTCAAAGAAGCCGTTTTTATCGGCTTCCTCCTTAGCCATATCACACCAGCGTCGATAATCCTTTGAAAACTGTTCAGCGCCAGAGGTGGTATTGGCATAGGATGTTATTTCATCAAGGAATACATGGCCTCCTCTGCCGATGGTACTTATGAACCAGCTTATGAGGAATGTTTCATGCCGTTTCAACGTTGTCATTGATGCTTCACTATTCAACGTCAGGACATAGTCTTCGATGCTCTTGTCTCTAAAGAAACCGCTTTTGATATATGTCTCCTTTTTCAGGAAAAGGACGCCCTTTCTGACCAGATCCATCAAGGTGGCGGTTATATCCTTGGTGTCTACCATCCCCATTTTGACTAGCACAGTCATTTCCGCAGGAGTATATTCACCAGGGAGCTCTCTATAATATTTCGCATTAAAGCTGCTTTTGAATTCCTTATCATATTTAAAATATAGAAATAGAAGTATTGGAAGCCAGCACAATATAAGTAGGGTACCAAGTATCTTTGCCAAAAGAGTGAAAAGATCGGTCAATTTTCTTTGATCATTTCTTCTCTGCCGTTCGCTTTCCACCCATTGCCGAGCACTTTCTCGCTCTGCATTTGCTTCTTCGGCAAGCTGCTTCTCTTCATTCAGTATTTTGGGCAACCCTTCCTCTGCTTTTATGTTAGAGGAATCGGGAACAAGAGAGGTTGGGAACAATACCCGGGTTCCAACGTAATCACCTGGTGAGAGTGTGTCCAATTCAAATTCGACATTTTGCCCGTCTATAATCCTTGATACGCCAGTGAGAGGGCCATGACCAAAGACTTTAAGATCATCTTTTGATGCGCCTGAAGGCAGTTGTATCAATATGGTGATATTATTTAGATTAACAGACCAATTTCGATCTATTATTTTTCTGTTAAATTCAGCTGTGTCGTTGTATTTTGTCACAACATTCTTAAAGGTATACTTATATACAAAAACCTTTTGTGAGTTGCTAGTTTGCTCATAAAGCTTTAATTTAGCTATTTCACCGTCATATTCAATATTATATGTACCTGATGGCCCTTCTGCATTCAGATTTGATGAGTTAAAGGCAAATTCCCTCAAGCTCTGATCGTGGTTCTCGACAAAGACCTGAATATTTTCTATACCATCTGTTTCTCCAAAGTCAATATCACGCAAAACTCCGTTGAAGTCGCCTGTAAATCTATAAGTAATCCTTTCGGTGATATCAGCGGAGCCGTCAGGATTTATTACTGTCTGGATATCGTAAGCTGTTATCCTGTAATACCTGTCATCTGCCAATGCAGTTTGGGAAAAGACCATTACAGATAAAAGTAATACAGAAAGAAGTAAGCAAAACAGGAGCTTTTTCATCAATTAGTATCCTCCAAAGCTTTATGATTTACATAAATTCTATCACATTATACTATCCATGTAGTCAATTTGTTTGATAAATGCAGTTAATTATATAATTTGTTTGAGTATGTGGTCTCATAATATGGATAAATAAAACCTATGAAGACAATAATCAATTTGTAGCTATTTACTGATTATTATTTGGGCAAGGTGTGATGAAGTAATTGTGCAAGTAAATATAGCTTGTATGGCTGATGGTAAAGGAGAGAAGGGTGGTGAGTATGAGGGATGAAATATGGGAGAATGACAGGGCAGATAAGATGAAAGAAACAAAGAGGAATAAGGCGAAGAAGCAAAAAAGAAAAGCACCCAGTATCATGATGTGCGTTGCTATAGGGCTTGTAACAGGACTGGCTAACGGGCTTTTTGGTTCGGGAGGGGGTACTATAGCAGTACCTGCAATGGTTCATTTTCTAAAGGCTGACGAGCATAAGGCACATGCTACTGCTATTTCTGTTATATTGCCACTAACTCTGGTGAGTTCAGTCCTTTATATATCAAAGGGTTACGCAGATTGGGGCCTTACCATTAGGGTAACGCTGGGAGGTATAGTTGGTGGGTATATTGGCGGGAAGCTGCTAAATAAATTTTCCGATAAGGCTCTTAGAAAGATATTTGCAGTCTTTTTAGCAGTTGCAGGCATTAAAATGATTTTGTGAGATTTGATTGATAAAATTAATGTGAACGATTTGTAATTGTATTTGTTAAGCAGAAAATTTGAGAATAATATAGGGAAAACAAGTCAATTTGCTTCGCTTAGGGAGTCAGGTAGAGACTGAACTCACAGTCTTCATTTATCGTCGAGAGGTCAGGGACTTCTGAAGACATAGATAAAATAGAAACGGTGAAAGGCTAACAAGTTGAACAGCTGGAATTGGATTATTCTTTTTTTGACAGGAGTAGTTGCGGGAATTATCAGCGGTATGGGAATGGGTGGTGGAGCCGTCCTGATACCTGGGTTGGTGTTGGCTGTAAACCCGCCCCAGCATATAGCTCAGAGCGTGAACCTGTTGTTTTTTATACCGACAGCAATTGTGGCTTTGTTTATACATATAAAAAACAAGAGTATTGATTTCAAAATGGCAGTTCCAATTATTATTTTTGGTCTTGCAGGGGCGTTTGCTGGTTCATTGCTAGCTACCAGAATGGCGGCTGGGGATTTGAGAAGGCTTTTTGGATGGTTCCTTCTTACAATGAGTGTATATGAATTATTGAGAAAGGGTAAAAAGGAAGGAAAAACCGACAAAAAATATAACGGCAAATCGTAGCTGAAAATATGGCAAAGGTTCTACCGCAAATACAATTGGTAAAGCTGATGGAAAAGCATAATATTTTTTATATTCACAAATCAATGGCTTTAGTGGTATAATATTTAATCAATCCATGATATGAGGATGTTTATAAGGAGGATTGCTTTGAAAATTAGTGAAATTGCAGACAAAGCTTACGAAATTATTGAAGACCATAAGGGGAGAAACATCGAGGTAATCGACATAGCAGAGGTTTCGACGCTAGCAGATTATTTTATTATTTGTAGTGGTACCTCCAATACCCATATTCGAGCCATAGCGGACGAGCTTGATCACAAGATGGGTGAGGCAGGCTGGAATCTGATCCATAAGGAGGGCTACGATAGTGCCAGATGGATACTGCTGGATTTTGGGGATGTCGTGATCCATATTTTCCACGAGGAGGACCGAGGCTTTTACAATCTGGAAAGACTGTGGTCTGACGGAAAGTTCAGGACGCCTGACGATAATATATGATACTAAATTGCTCGATTTGAAAGGGGCTGTTCATTGTGGCTTATTCAACAAAGACTGACGAGAAGTGGCAAAAAAAATGGGAAGAGACAGGTTTGTACAGATTCGATCCGGAAGGGATAGACAAAAAGCTTTACTGCCTGGAAATGTTTTCGTATCCTTCAGGTGCAAACCTTCATATAGGCCATTGGTATAATTTTGGGCTTACGGATACCTGGGCAAGGCTAAAGAGTATGCAGGGATACAATGTTTTTCATCCCATGGGCTTTGATGCGTTCGGACTGCCTGCTGAGAACTATGCCATAAAAACCGGTATCCATCCCAAGGATTCTACATATGCAAATATAGAAACCATGGAAGAGCAGCTTAAGAAGATGGGAGCAACGTATGATTGGAATTACGAGGTGGTTACCTGTGATCCGGAATACTACAAATGGACCCAGTGGATTTTCCTGAAGCTGTATGAACATGGACTGGCGTACAGAAAAAAGGCTCCGGTCAACTGGTGCCCCAGCTGTAAAACAGTGCTGGCCAACGAGCAGGTTGAGGACGGCACTTGTGAGAGATGTAAAAATGAAGTGACCAAAAAGGATTTGACACAATGGTTTTATAAAATAACGGATTATGCCCAGGAACTGCTTGACTGTTTACCTCAGTTGGACTGGCCTGAGAAGACAAAGAAGATACAGCAGAACTGGATTGGTAGGTCGGAGGGAGCCGAGCTTGTATTTGAAGGAGCAGATGGAAGTTTTTCCTTCAAGGTATTCACAACTAGGGCTGATACCCTTTATGGCGTAACATATGTTGTGCTGGCTCCTGAGAACGAGCTGGTGGACAAGATTACGACGCCGGAGTATAAAGCTGCAGTAGGAAAGTATAGAGAAACCACCAATAAACAGAGTGAGATCGAAAGGCTTTCGACCACCAGGGAAAAAACAGGAGTCTTCACAGGTGCTTATGCAATAAATCCAGTTAACGGAGAGAAGGTACCAATTTGGGTAGCTGATTATGTACTGGCCGGTTATGGCACAGGTTGTGTAATGGCTGTTCCTGCCCACGATGAAAGGGATTTTGAATTTGCAACAAAGTACCAGCTTCCTATAAAACGAGTTATACAAGGCGGCGAAGGTATTGATGATGCGCTGCCCTTCGTAGAGGACGGCATACTTACTCAAAGTGAAGAATTCTCGGGAACAGGCTCTGCCGAGGCAAGGAAGGGCATCGTCCTGAAGCTGGAGAAGCAGCAAAAGGGCGCACTTAAGGTCAATTTTAGGCTCAGGGACTGGCTGGTATCCAGACAGCGCTACTGGGGCACCCCAATACCAGTGATTCACTGTGACGATTGTGGCTCTGTGGCGGTACCTGAAAAGGATCTGCCTGTAGAGCTTCCATATAACGTTGAGTTCAAGCCCGATGGACAATCTCCTCTGGCAAAATGTGAGGAGTTTATTAATGCCCCTTGTCCGAAGTGTGGCAAGCCGGCAAAAAGGGATTCTGATACGCTGGACACCTTTGTATGTTCATCTTGGTATTACCTGCGTTATCCTGATAACAAAAATTCCGAAAAAGCATTTGACACAGAATGGATTGATAAAATGCTGCCTGTCGACAAGTATGTTGGCGGTGCTGAGCATGCGGCTATGCATCTGCTGTATGCCAGATTTTTTACGAAAGCTCTACGTGATTTGGGGTATCTCCACTTTGACGAGCCTTTCCTGTCCCTTGTCCATCAGGGCACCATACTAGGGCCGGATGGCAACAAGATGAGCAAGTCCTTGGGAAATACCGTTTCACCCGATGATTATATCAGCGAGAACGGTTCTGACGTATTTAGGATGTATCTGGCATTTGGATTTGCATATACAGAGGGAGGCCCATGGAGTGATGATGGTCTTAAGGCTATATCTAGATTTGTCGGCAGAGTAGAGAGGCTCGTGGAGATAGCAGCAGCTCTTGGTAAGTCAGGTGAGGGCATTTACGGCAGCGACGAAAAGGAACTAAGCTATGTCAGAAATACGGCAATAAAGGGTGTAAGTGACGATGCTGAAAGGTTCCAGTTCAATACTTCCATAGCTAGACTTATGGAGTTGGTGAATGCACTTTATAAATACGATTCTCAAAGACAGAAGAACGGCCCTTTGTATGTCGATACGATAAAGGATCTTCTGAAGCTGATGGCCCCATTTGCACCGCATTTTTCGGAAGAGATGTGGGAGAAGCTAGGGGAGAGCTATTCTATATTTAGACAGCAGTGGCCTAAGTGGGATGAGAAGGCACTTGTCCTTGATGAGACAGAGATAGTTATTCAGTTCAACGGCAAAATTAAAGAAAAGATCATGCTATCATCAGGGCTAGACAAAGCCCAAACCGAAGAGGCAGTGATGAAGAATCCAAAGGTTACCGCACTGCTGGAGGGCTTTACTGTGGTAAAGGTAATTGCGGTGCCTGGCAGACTGGTGAACATAGTTGTAAGGTAATAGCACGCAAGGTATGTGTCTAAACGCAAGGTATGTGCCTAAGGCCATAGTGTGCAAGGAATAATGTTAAGTACTCAATGAACAAGCGAATAGCATAAATGACGAAAACAACAAAAGACCGGGGAAATGATCCCCGGTCTACTTAATTGGATATAGTACTTTGTTCTGTCATCCTCATATCAACCTATTTTCTCAATATATCGCTTAATCTTCTTGGTGGAGGTTTTGGCAAACTCCTCCTGGCGGATGGTAAAGCGACGGATGCGCTTGTACAGTGGCATATTTTTATTGACGATTTTGACTTCTGCATCAATGATCATAAAAACATCGCTTTCGTCCAGTTCATTCTTGCCAAGCTTTTCTTTTATTGCATCCATTGCAGGTACTATCATTGCATAGACAAAGGTTTCCTCAGAGGCTTCGTCGTCCTTGCCATATACCATGGTTTCAGCAATGTATGGGCTTTTATCCAGATAGGCTTCTACTTCCTCAGGGTAAATATTCTTTCCGTTTTTAGTTACGATAACATTTTTCTTTCTGCCTGTTATGCTGAAGAAGCCAGCCTTGTTCATTTTTCCAAGGTCACCGGTATAAAACCATCCGTCTCTCAATACTTTTTCAGTAGCAAGACTGTTTTCAAAATACCCCAGCATTATGTTGTCGCCCTGTACTATAAGCTCTCCTATGCCGTCGCTATTCGGCTTGTAAACCATGACCTCATTACAGGGTAGCGGCATTCCGATGGAGCCATCCATATTCTTTTCCAGTTGGTTTACTGTGACAATAGGCGAGCATTCAGTGAGTCCATAACCTTGCATCAGATCTATTCCAAATGAGCGGAAACCCTTTGATACTGCTGGGTCTAAAGCGGCAGCTCCAGATATTATCAGCCGTAGCCTGCCTCCAATATTATCGTGTATCTGCTTGAAAAGCTTCCTCCTGACATCCAGCCCGAATAGCTTGATAGCGGCATTGCTTAGAAACTGTGCTATTTTCACTGTCCGCGCCTTACTTTTTTGCTTGTTAATAGTGACCCATATCTTTTTATACATGGATTCCAATAACAGAGGTACAGCGAGAATAATAGTCGGACTGGTTTCCTTCAGGTTCTTTGCTATATGCTTCAGTCCTTCTATAAATGAGATACGGCAACCGTTATACAGCATCAGTAGGAAACTGGTGGTACAGGCGTAGGTGTGATGTAACGGTAGCATGCAAAGTGTTGAATCCTTGTCATCAATGTAAAGCACTGAGCATACCGACATAACATTTGTAACAATATTTTTATGAGAAAGCATTACTCCTTTTGCCAAATCTGTGGTGCCTGATGTGAAAATTAGTATGCCAAACTCATTCGGGTCAATGACTGCATCGATGAAGGAGCGGTCTCCTCCAGCAATAAGCTCCTGCCCCTTCTCAATGAGTCTTTTTAGAGAAAGAAAGCCGTTCTCATCTTCATCTGCGTCCATATTTATGAAATACTTTACACAAGAGAGTGTTGATGCAATATAGCGCATATCCTTTTCATGCTTTCCAGAATACATAACCGCACTGGCATGGGAGCGGGATAGCAGATTTTCAACCTCGGGAGGTGGAAGCTCCCTATCCAAGGGAACTGCAATGCCGGTTCCGTTAGCGGCAGCCAAATATGAAAGACACCATTCATAGCGGTTCTCCCCAATGATTGCTATTGAGCTATCTTTTAGCCCAAGGTTTATAAGAGCGGTTCCAAGGGCATCAACCTGCCTTTTGAACTCGCTGTAATTTATACCTTTATAGCTACCATCTCGAGCTTTAAGCCAAAATGCGTCTTTCTCACCATAGAGCTTTGCGCTCTGAGTGAGCATATCCTTTAAATCAGTTATTTTTCGGACCTCTCGAATAGGTTTTGATGTCATATCCAAACACTCCTTAAAATATGAGATTTGAATTTTCATTCAATAAACCCATTATATACTAAAATATGCCTATTAGTAAACAGGTCAATTCGCTTCGCTCAGGGAGTCAGGTGGAGACTGAACTCCACCTGACCAAGGAAGTTAATTAATTCGTCTTCACTCATCGCCGACCTGTAGAGGTCGGCGTCTTCAGAAGACATAGATAAAATGTAATTAAAAAGCAGATTAGTAATATTTTCTAGCATTGATTCTTCTGGATATAGATTTCACAACGAGACGAAGAAGTAAGAAAACAGCTATGAAGCCGATGCATAAAAAGCCTACACGGAAATATATATTGTCAGTAATTTTTTTGGGATCAGAGGTTAGCGTGGTGAGTGTGACTGGGGTAGGCATGTAGTCAATGCTCCTGGCGGCTATGAGATTGATCTTACCTAGTGATTCGCCATCCAGCACAAACTCTACATACCCAATTATATCGCCCTTGTTGATTGGCGCGAAAATGTTTTCATTTACATAGGAAATTTCCTGAATGCTTCTTTTACTTTCGTCCTTTGGAAGCACTCGTACAAGGCTTTCCTCCGTTGTCAGGTCAAGGCCGTAGATATCAGAGGCATCTTCCACCTTTACATTTCTATATACACGTTCCTTTTCAATAAGAGTTACCTCTTTGAAGTTACTAAAGCCGTAGTCAAGAAGCTCCTTTGAGTATGTTCTCACGTTTTCTGGGGCACCTTCGTTTTCGACCTTCATTACGACAGCAATAAGCTCCATGCCATTAGTATCGGTGGCGGAAGAAACCAAATTGTATCCTGCTGGACCTGTGTAGCCTGTTTTAATGCCGTCGATTACATAAATCTCATTTTTGTCATTAATCATTAGTTTATTTGAATTGGACAAAACAGGCCATGTGGTATGCTTGTTTGTTGCAGGAATGGTAAAGCTCTGTGTACCTACAATCTCTCTAAACTTGGGGATTGTCATTGCATGGCTGGCAATGAGCGCCATATCAGAGGCAGTAGTGACATGATCAGCACTATGGTAACCGTGGGGATTTTCAAAATGTGTTCCAGTGGCGCCGAGTTCTTTAGCCCTTTTATTCATAAGAGCTATGAACTCATCACTGCTTTCACAAACGCTTTCTGAAACGATGTTTGCCGCTTCATTAGCTGAACTAATCAACATTGCCTGAAGAAGATTTTCAAGGGGAATTTTTTCGCCGGGAATAATACCTATATTGCTGCCGTTTCGTCCGACGCCGTCAATAGCCGACTGGCTGGCAGTCACTTCTGTGTTGAGATCAATATCTGACTCAAGGGCAAGTATGGCTGTCATTATTTTTGTAGTACTTGCTGGAAAGAGAGTTTCGTTGGAATTTTCCTCGCAAAGGACATCGCCTGTCTTTGCATCTATCAATATATAGGCTCCAGCTTCTATGGCCGGTGGTTGCGCATATGCAATATTTGTACTAATTATTAAACAGCAAAAAATCATTGCCAATGATAGCAGCCTTTTCATCTGTACCTCCGGGTAAGTAATTTACAATTTAAGTATAACAAAAAGAACTATATAAAAGTTAATAATTATTAAAAAAATGATGGGAAAAAAAGGGAAAAGACACTAATAGGAAGAATATTACAAATAGGAGGAGATTATATGAAGCTTCGATTTTTTGGTAAAGAGGCCGAAATCAAGAAGGAGGCAGTGATTATTGCGGTTTCTGTTCTTGCCTTACTTGGAGTGCTTGTGGGGTATGCTTTTTTTAGAGACACCAGTGACATTATCATCGAGGCAGGCGCAGAACACCAGGATGTTAAGGGGGATGGCAGCATACAGGTATCCGGCATTGACACAGTAGAAATGTCAGGCAATAGTGGGCTATCTTTACAACAGGGACAAAATGACAGCACCGGCAGTAACCAAACCGCGAATATTAGCGGAACCACCTTGTCAGCAGCAGGTAATGGGGCAGGGCAGGGTAAGCTTCAGGACGCTATTAACACAAGAAATGGAGCCTCGGACGCTGATAAGAATAAAATTAAAATATATGTAGTCGGTTGTGTCAACAAACCGGGAATAGTCACCTTGGACAAGGGACAGCTGGTATGTGATGCAGTGAAGGAGGCAGGAGGCCTGACAGAAGAGGCCGATGAAGAAAATATAAATATGGTCTATTCCTTGAATGAAAATGTGATGTTGTACATAAAATCAAAAAAGGATGATAACAGTGTTGGCAATGGGGCAGTTATTGTTCGTGACAGCGGTTCCGGAGCTGATGTAATGGGGAAGGGTGATGATACAGCAGAAGGCAAAGACCAGGTTGTAGTGGTAAATATTAATACTGCGGGAATAGATGAGCTTGATACACTTCCTGGCATTGGTGAAGCCACAGCCAAGGATATTATAGCCTTCAGGGATAAATATGGCGGCTTTGATGTTATCGAGGATATTATGAGGGTACCCCGCATTAAGGAGAACAGGTTTGAGAGCATCAAAGAATATATTACAGTGGGGTAAAGGGAACTCTGGTGCTGGTCACGCCGTCTAAACATATGTCGCCAGGAGTTATGAAAGCCGATGGTGCGCAAAGTACAAAGCGTAACGTACAATGAGCAAAGCACGGCGCACAAAGAACAACACAAAAAGCACAAGCGAACGCTGCAAATTAATCAATAAAGAGAAGCGGGGGATCAGAATGAAAAAGCTAATTACGATAGTATTACTGATAATATTAACATTTTCGATTACAGCCTGCGGGCTGCTGGACAATGGTGGAGCCAAGGAAGCTCTTGAGACAGATGCACCCGGCGAGGCTGGGTTTACTGAAGAAAACACACAAGGGGACAATGAAGGATCGGTTGCTGTTGATGACGGTGGAGAAGAAGTGGTTCAAGATGTTGACACCGGTAGCGCTAACGGGAAAATGATTAAAGTGACACTTTATTTCCCAACAATTGACAATAGCGCTTTGAAGACCGAGGAGAGGGAGGTTCTGGTGGAAGAAGGGGCCATATTGAAGGCATCCATCCTGGCACTGGCTGAAGGTCCCAACTCTCAGCTTCTTAGAAAACCCATACCAAACGGTACTGAAATCAGGGGAATTTCAATGAAGGGCGGCGTAGCAATAGTAGACCTTTCAAAGGAGTTTCAGAACACAAATGGGCTTGATGAGGTCACCTCCAGACTATCCATCGTCAATACACTCACCGAAATAGAGGGTGTGAACAAAGTTCGCCTGAGGATTGAAGGCGAGGATATGATAGGACCTAGTGGTATGCCCTTTGGTGATATGGTGCCTGCAGTGTTGGACAACGAAGGTAAACCTGTTCCCGGTGAGATCAAAACAATAACCCTTTATTTTTCTGATTCACAGGCTATGTACCTGGTAGGTGAAAAAAGGGAGGTGTCGTTGGCAAAAGGCGCCTTGCTGGAGGAACAGGCCATTATTGAGCTGATGGCCGGTCCGAGAACGGATGAGCTATGGGGCGCAATACCCGATGGGTCAAAGCTACTGTCGGTAAGCACCAAAGATGGTATATGTACTGTAAACTTCTCAAAGGAGTATGTGGACAACACTCCCGGTGGCACAGCAAGTGAAAGAATGGCGATATATTCAGTAGTTAATACACTGACAGAGCTTGAGGGCGTACAAAAGGTACAGTTCCTTATAGAGGGCAAGAAACAAGAAATTTATTCCCATGCAATTTTTGATGAACCTTTTTCAAGGGATGAGTCCATAAATTCAAAATAAGCCGCAAACAAATTATCCTGACATAGAGGGCAAAATAATAAGGGATGCCACTAGGTAGCCAAGCAACACAAGTGATGATGGCATGAGGACACCAAGCAGGAACAAATTACGAATTTTTTTGCGACGAAGCTTTTTAAAGTAAATTTTTCTTTTACATCTCATAATAGTATTCTCCGGAAATCAGGCAGGGGAGCTGTGAGCTAATATGGCCAAAGCACCCCTGCCTTTGATGTAATTATTCTTACCATTTCATTTTAACACTAAAACAAATCACACTACTATATCCTGGAAATACCACTATTTCTTTAACACATCCAGCATCAAGCATTCGTATTCATTCACCGCCAACATCCTTCTCTGTTGCTACAATTAGATTACATTTTCTGAGTTCCCTAATAAGATAAGGAATATCTCTTGCGTTTCCCCCTATATCCACGATTGCTCAGGGATATGCATTTCGTTTAGCTTTTTGAATATATTTGATTTACTTTTTTTTCACTTTCACTAATTGAACCTTCTCTCTTTCTTCGTCTAGTCCTTGAGATTTATTTTTTCAAGAAGGTAATATAATATCTTCTTTGTTTTTACAATAATTTGTGCTTCGCATTCCATACCGACCTTTATCTCAG
>CAZEIH010000002.1:89760-216434 GCA_964512095.1 uncultured Oscillospiraceae bacterium | reverse complement strand
GCAGCCGCAACGGTTTCTGGATTAAAAATTTATATCAAACTTCAAAACTCAGGATCAACAAGTTATATCCATCAATATTTCAGTGAATTTAAATTGAAAAGAGAGTATAATTAAAAAAACACACAAAGGGGAAACAATCTATGCAGCTATCACACATTAAAAGGTTCGACATGCTGAAAAAGCCTATAAGACAGAGACATTTTCTCAGGCCTCTCACATGGCTTTTAAGTTACCCTACAGTATTAGCTCACCGTGTTAAAATAGCCAGAATTGGGATGCGGGGAATAAAACCACCGTATCTGCTGTTATGCAATCATAATTCTTTTATTGATTTTAAGGTTACGACTGCAGCCATATTTCCTCATCGGGCAAACTATATGGTAGCTATAGATGGATTTATTGGAAGAGAGTGGCTTTTAAGAAATGTCGGCTGCATCTGCAAACGAAAATTTACTAATGATACTGTAATGGTCCGTCATATGATGAAGGTTGCTGCAAATGGAGATATAATCGTGCTTTACCCTGAGGCCCGGTACTCACTTTGCGGAACTAATGCAGATTTGCCAGATTCGTTGGGGAAATTAGTGAAGTTGCTGAAAATACCTGTGGTTTCACTAATAATGCATGGGCACCACATAAATGCTCCGTTTTGGAACCTGAAGAATAGAAAGGTGAAAAATATGGAAGCGGTGCTTGCTCAGTTGGTTTCCAAGAAGGAAGTCGAAACATTAGATTACAATGAAATAAATAAGAGGATCGACGTAGCTTTTAGATACGATGATTTCGCATGGCAAAAGGAAAAACGAATTCGTATAGATTACCCTGAGAGAGCAAAAGGCCTTCACAAGGTGCTTTATCAGTGCCCAAGCTGTAAGGCTCAATACGCAATGAGATCTGAGGGTAACAGACTTTGGTGCGAGCATTGTAAAAAGGAATGGACAATGTCAGAATATGGCGAGATTTCTGCTTCGGAAGGAATTACAGAGTTTACACATATCCCAGACTGGTATGAATGGGAGCGGGAACAGGTGAGAAAAGAGGTAGAAAGCGGTAGCTACAGGTTTGAATCCGAGGTTACAGTGGATTCTTTACCAAATGCGAAGGGTTTTATTCATTTGGGGAGGGGTAAGCTTGTACATGATATGAGCGGTTTTCTGCTTGAAGGGGAATATGAAGGTAATCCCTATTCGGTTTCATTCAAAGCAAAGTCCATGTATTCGTGCCATATAGAGTACAATTACCTTGGGAAATACGGAGATTGTATAGACCTAAATACTCTGACGGATACCTACTATATTTATCCTGAATGTGACGAGTTCTCAGTTACCAAAATATCTCTTGCAACTGAAGAGATTCATAAAATTTGCCGGAAACAATCGGCAGCAGTGGCTTTTGCTAAGTGAATTGAACTACTACACTCCTTTGGATGACCGGGTGCATTCAAAGGAGTTTTTGTTTGTTTGTCGAAGTAAATTATAAGCCTAGCTAGTTTACGGGGGAAGAAGAATGGCTAAAGCTCAAAGAAAAACCATACGCGAAACGGAATTGTATATGCCGGTGCATGACTACCTTGAATCTCTGGGATACCAGGTACAGGGTGAAGTGAATGGTTGTGATATGGCTGCCATTATGGGCGAGGATTTAATTGTTGTCGAGCTTAAGACAGCTTTCAACCTGAAGCTTATATACCAGGCTGTGAAGCGACAGCGTGTGACTGATTCTGTCTATGTTGCTGTACCGCGGCCAAAGGGAGGAAAGAGGACCACTGCCTGGGGCGATATGTGTATGCTGCTGAGACGTTTGGAAGTAGGGTTGATTACAGTTGCACTCAACAAAAAGGAAGATCAGGTGGAGGTGCACTTTCATCCCCATACCTTTGATCGTCTTAAGAGTATGCGCACAAATAAGAAGATAAGGTACAGCATTATAAAAGAAACTGAGGGTAGAAGCGGACACTATAATACAGGGGGAACGAACAAGACAAAGCTGATTACTGCATATAGGGAGCAGGCCATTCATATTGTCTGCTGTATGATAAAGCATGGTAGCATGTCTCCTGCCCAGCTCAGAAAGATGGGAACCTGTACTAAGACGCCCAACATATTGAGGGACAACTACTATGGCTGGTTTAATAAGGTTTCACGTGGCGTTTACGAGCTTAATGCTGCCGCCTTGGAGTTCTTGAAGGACTATCCGGAGCTTCAGGAGCATTATTTGAAGAAGGTCACTGAACAGGAAGAAGCTGCTCAGCGTTAATATATCCTTGCAACAGCCCTTGTCATAGAACTATCAGCTTTTAACTTTAATGGAAAGGCTATAACCTCAAATTTATCAACATTGAGGAGCTGATTAAGATTTGTCAAGTTCTCCATAACATATATATTATTCTTAAACAGTAGTTTATGTATCTCAAAGGGATATCTATCTGGAGATGGAATATCCATTCCAACCATCTTAACATTCTTCTCTATTAAGAGCTTACAAAGATCAATATCGACACAAGGATGATTTTCGTAGTACTCTTTTGTGCCATAATGTGCATCATAACCTGTATATAGCAATACAATACTGCTCGATTTTATTAATGCATCATATTCAGCTTTCAATTTAATTATGGTTTGATTTCTTACATCCAGTAGACATCCCTGTGCGATAAATGACTCCAGAGACAATTCGGATATATATTGTTTGCAATCAGTCAGGTGCATTGGAGAGTCAATATGTGTGCCTGAATGCATGCTAATATCTAGTCTATGATTATTGTGCTTATCTGCAAGTAGATATTTTGTTTGATGCAAATTGGTTTTTATGTCACCTGGATAAACTGGCATATTATCTTCGATTACATGTGACAAATCAATTAGTTTCATAATAATTTTCGCCCTTCTATAAAGTTTTGCTTAACCTTAACAGAAATTCACATACATTATTCGATACTTCGTCTTTATTTAAAGTTGTTGTATCAATCTGATAGTCCGACTTCATTTCCTTTATTTTCTGATTATGCTCAATAGCTTTTCTAATTCCAACCAATTTAGATGTATTTCTTTCTTTTATTCTTCTCTCAACTTCCTCATCTTGACAAAAAAGAGTTATATGACAGACATCAAAACCCTCATTTACAAGTAGTCCTTTTAATCTTTGAATTCTTTCTTCACTTGGAAAAACAAACCCTAACACAATATTTCCTTTGTCATATTTTCTAAAATTGATGCAGCATGACACCATATTATCTTGAATCAAATTTAGCCATTCTTTTGTATTCTCAAGTGGGACGGTTCTTCCAATATCATCCCCATCTAATAAAGCAAATCCATTAGACAATTTACCCTGTAACTCTTTTACCAAGGTTGTCTTTCCTACACCTGGGGCTGAATTTATAATAAAAACCATAATAGTATCTCCATTGCTGTAGTGTAAAGCTTTTTAGTAAATCTATCATTTAACTAGTTGCTTTTTTACATTATACTCCATATGCCCCATTAATCCAACAAAAGCTGATGATTTCCTTGTTTGAATCGAGTGAAATTCCGTTTATGTTTGCCATGAGTATCCTAAAAAATTTAATTAAATTGGCTTGACTCTCTGCTGCGCTACATGTTATTATAGGAAGGCAATTTAGCTTATTAAATGCTTAATCATATGAAATGATCACTTGGACAGCATGTAAATACGCTGGTGTAGCTCAGCAGGTAGAGCAGCTGACTTGTAATCAGCAGGTCGGGGGTTCGATTCCGTCCACCAGCTCCAATAAGAAAACTCCGCTAATAAGGCGGGTTTTTTTATCTATGTCTTCAGAAGACGCCGACCTCTATAGGTCGGCGATGAATGAAGGGCAGGTGGAGTTCGGTCTCCACCTGACTCCCTGAGCGATGCGAATTGACTGAAAAAAATAGGGAACAGAACTGTCCCCCTTGTCTTGGTAATTATTTGGTGATACTATTTACTTGGACTATTATGTAAGCTGTCAAATATGTTTTATGAAATAATCATAATAGATAATGGAGGCTTTATGGTATTCTCCAGCCTTGTTTTTTTGCTTCGGTTTTTACCATTAACAGTTTTACTTTACTTTCTGATGCCTAATATGAGAGCCAAGAATATGGTGCTCATAGCGGCTTCACTCATTTTTTATGCTTGGGGTGAGCCAGTGTGGGTAATACTACTGGTCTATAGCTCGGTGATAGATTATGTGTGTGGTGGTCTGGCTGGAAAGCATAAGAATACTGCAAAGGGCAGGATTTTCCTAATATTATCTCTAGTTTTAAATATAGGTCTGATGGCGTTTTTTAAATATGGAAACTTCTTTGTGGATAACCTTAATGCCATTCCAGGGATAAGTATTCCAAATTCTGAGATATCCCTTCCGATAGGAATTTCCTTTTTCACGATGCAAACGATTTCCTACACAATAGATACATACAGGGGAAAGGCAAAGGTGCAGAAATCTTTTTTCAACTTCCTGCTATTCGTTTCCATGTTTCCTCAGCTGGTGGCAGGACCGATTGTACGCTATACAGACATAGAGGGTCAGCTGGCTGAGAGGAAGGTAACTATGCAGGGTATCTATGAAGGTATTCTTCGCTTTGTTACGGGCTTGGCAAAAAAAACACTTATTGCAAACTATGCCGGCTCGTTGGCTTTGAAATTTCTTGAGGGGGATTTGATGAATCAGTCAACTCCAGCTGTTTGGTTTGGGCTCCTTTGCTACACCTTCCAAATCTATTTCGATTTTTCAGGGTATTCCGATATGGCTATCGGTCTTGGAAAAGTGTTTGGATTTAGTTTCCCAGAGAATTTCAATTACCCCTATATTGCTCAGAGCATAACGGACTTTTGGCGTCGTTGGCATATGACCCTTGGCACGTTTTTTAGGGATTATGTATATATTCCGCTGGGAGGGAACCGAAAATATCAGTATAGGAACATATTGATTGTCTGGATGCTGACTGGTCTATGGCATGGTGCCAGCTGGAACTTCGTAATATGGGGTTTGTATTTTGCGTTGATTCTTGTCATCGAGAAGACCTTTTTGCTTAAGTTGCTGGAGAAAACCCCTAAACCTGTGAGAATTGCCTATTCCTTTATTTTGGTGGTATTCGGATTCAACTTCTTTTATTTTGTAGATTTTTCTCGGAACCTACAGGCACTTCAGGTTATGTTTGGAATAGCAGGTAACGGGTTCTCATTTACAGAGGCACTGCAGCTAGTAGTAAATTATCTTCCGTTTATTGCAGTCTGTGTTGTCTGTGCAGCACCTGCGAAAAAAAATGTGTTGGAACGCATTGGAAGGCTAAAGCTTCCCGAGGGCATCAGAACGGCAGCGTTGGCAGTGGGTGTTGCTATTATATTTATAATTTCTACAGCAAGTATTGTGAGCAACAGCTATAATCCATTTATTTATTTTAGATTTTAGTTTTTAGGTGGGGAATGTATGAAAAAGAAACAATATACTGTTATCATAACATTTATCTCAATATTGGTGGTATTCTGCTTCTTCTCTTTGTTTGTAGACAGCGATGGATTTTCACCTTTTGAGAATAGGCATCTAGCTATCAGACCTAGTTTTTCTGCAGAAGCATTTTTGAAGGGCAATTTTGCCGATGAGTATGAGGCTTATCTTTTAGACAATTTTTACTTAAGAGATTTGTCAATGTTAGGCTATCAGACATACTCAAACATGATGTTTCTTGATGCTTTTGTACATGATGAGACTGTACTTGTAAGCGTTGACGTTGACTCTTTTGTTAGGGCAGGAGGACAGGAAGGGACCTCTGGTGTGACAGATGGTGACGCTTTAGGACCAGACCAGGTAAATTCAGGAGGCGGACTGCAGGATGACGGCAATTCTGCTTCGGAAGCAGCCGGTAACCAGAATAGCATAGGAACTCAGCAGGCAGAGTCATCCAATGGGTCTGAAAGTGGACTGCAGTCCCAGGCGCCTCAAAAAGGTAATCAGGGTTCAGCTCAACTAGAGCCCGGGCAGGAAGCAGGGGCAGGGGCACTATCAGGAGAGAATCAGGGGCAAAGTGACGGACAGCCCTCTGGCCAGCAACAGAACAATGAAGGGACGAGGGCTGGGGGTGGGGCGGCATCTGGGATCGGGTCTGCGACTGGGGTCAGTTCTGGAAGTACGGTCGATGAGAATGCGGATACTAAATTGAATAATTCTCTTATAATTTCCGGTGATAGGGTAATGATGCCGACAGGATCAAGTGGTAATCTTGAGCTGCATGGCGAGATCATGTCAGATTTTGCTGAAATTATGCCTGAACTCAATGTCTATTCTATAACTGGACCTACAAGCGCTGCATTTTACGCATCAGAAAAATATTGTACTGGAGCCTATGACCAGAAAAAGGCTGAAAGCATTATCGGGAGAACCGCAGATGGCGTTACTATTGTAAATACATACGACATGCTTATGGAACACAGAGATGAGGATATATATTTTCGTTCAGATGTCCACTGGACGGCTGTAGGCGCATACTACGCATATGCCGCATTCTGCGAGTCAGCTGGGATTGAAGCAGCAGATATAGATAATGATTTTACAAAGGGCACATATGAGCGGTTTTTAGGAGGCCTTTACTCACAAATTTATAAAACTCCTCAGGCTTCAAGGTTGAAAAACAATCCTGAAAAGCTTGACTATTACATTCCAAAGCTGGGTCACGATGTAACACTTTACACAATGGGCAATCGAAAGAGCCCCCAAAATGTTGATAGCATAATCAACACAAATTTCAAGAGCATGGGGGCATATAAATACGCCTGTTTTGCATGGGGAGACCAGCATCTTGAAAAAATTAGCACTGACAATCCAAGTGGCCGAAAGGTTTTGGTTCTAAAGGATTCATATGGCAGTGCCCTTATTCCGTTCCTTGTACATAATTATTCAGTTGTGTATGTTATAGATCCAAAGGGCTTTAATAATGAGGGCTGTCTCGATTTTGATGCAAAAACCTTAATAAATGAGGAAGAAATAGATGATGTAATATTCTGCTTCTCAATTTACGGAAGTGCCAGACAGATAATAAGGGACAGTCTTAGGAGTTTGTTGCTCAAATAATTTTTCACATTAATTTATCTATATCTTCAGAAGACGCTGACCTCTATAGGTCGGCGATGAATGAAGGTTAGGCGAGCTCAGTCTCCGCCTGACTCCCTAATCGAAGCGAATTGACTAAATAAAAAAGACTCCTTTGCATCATAGAGCTTAGGAGTCCTTTTTTGTCTGAATTGCTTATTGTGTTATAATGCCAATTCAGCTTTGCCTGTGAAAAGGTTGATTTTGTTGCCTTCGATTTTATTTTCGATAGATATGTTAACAATTTCATAATTCATATCTCCAGATGGCGCTTTTACAGTAACACTGGAACCTATCGGCTTTAGTAGTAGAGCCCTTCCCATTGGAGAAAGACAGGATGCGCTATCAAGAGAGACTCCTGAATCTCCTGCGAAGGGTAGCACAATGCGGTAGCTAAATGTCTCGGGATCTTCGGCATCCTTGAGCTCTACTTTGCATCCGATTATTGTAAATGGACAATCATCAGAACCATCCTTTTTTACGCTGACGCTTTCAAGATAATTTTGAATATAGGCAGTATAATCTCTGAAGAATGCTTCGCTATCCATGCCCTTTTCGGCGCTTTCATCAAAAAAACCTTTGAGAATGGGCTCTGCTTCCTTTTCAATTTGCACAATATGTTCAGTAAGGAACTTATACATCCGTTCAGACAATACTGTTTTATGCATTTTCATCTCCCTTTCAAATAATTTTACTTTATATGGTACCTAGCAAATAGCATAAGAAGACACTTCGCATTGGTCTGGCGAAATGTCTTCTTCATATATGATAACATAAATGTAAATGGATGTCAATAGTGGTTCGAGATGACAATTAATAGCATGGTGCTAATTTAAAGGGTAATATTGCATTTAATGGCACAGTAAGCGGGGTATACCCCTTGCTTTATTTTTGGTACTGGAGAAGATAGAGGGAGTGATACATACCTCTTTTGGACAGTAACTCCTGATGGTTGCCTGACTCCCTGACCTTGCCTTTGTGTAACACTATGATGTTATCGGCGTGTTGTATTGTTGACAGCCTGTGGGCAATAACTATAGTGGTGCGGTTTTTAGTTAGCTTTTTTAGTGCATCCTGTATAAGTAGCTCAGTTTCAGTATCAATGTTGGAGGTTGCCTCATCTAGCACAAGGATTGTAGGATTGAAGGCAAGTGCCCGAGCGAATGCCAAAAGCTGCCTCTGACCGGAGGAAAATGTTGAGCCCCGCTCCATTACCTCAGTGTCATAGCCTTGCGGAAGCTTGCTAATAAAGCCGTCTGCATTTACATAGCTGGCAGTTTCCTTAATTACTTCATCGCTGATACTTTTTTCGCTGAGCCTTATATTATCCTTTAGCTTGCCGCTGAACAGGAATACGTCCTGCAGCACCACTCCGGTCATTTTTCTAAGCTCATCCTTGGAAATATCCCTGATATTGATGCCGTCAATGAGAATATCACCCTTCTGTATTTCATATAGCCTACTGAGCAAGCTAATTATCGAGGTTTTTCCTGCACCGGTAGCACCTACGATTGCTACTGTTTTCCCTGCGGGTACCCTGAAGGATACATCCCGAAGTACCCAATCCTCATTGCTATATGCAAACCATACATTTTTAAATTCTATTTCCCCTCTAACGTCATTAGTGAATTGAATAGTTCCAGAATCATCCTCCACAGGGGTATCTAGAATGAGAAATATCCTTTCGGAGGCAGCCATCGAAGATTGAAGGATATTATATTTTTCTGCCAAATCGTTAATTGGTTGAAAGAGCATGGTAATATAGTTTACAAAGGCGTAGAAGGTGCCGAACTGTAGAGTTCCTTCCAGCATATCCAGGCCTCCAAACCACGCCAAAAGGGCCATGGTCAGTGAAGCCGTCATCTCGATAACAGGACGGAATAGACCAAAGGTTACAACCTCGCTCATTACGGCTTTATTATAACGTTCTCCAATCTCGTTGAAGCTTTCATGGTTTTCCTTCTCCCTACTGAATAGCTGGATGATGCGCATTCCGGATATATTCTCTGAAATGGCAGAATTAATTTTTGCCAGTGCTGTTCTAACATTTCTGTACACCTTTCTTATTCTTACCCTGAAAAGTATGGTGAGGATTACAACCAGTGGCATGACAGAAAGTGAAATCAGTGTCATTTTCATATTCAGCCTGAACATAATTACAATTGTACCTGCCAGTATTGCAAAATCCTTTATTAGTGTTACAAGGACATTTGTGTACATATCATTCAGGGTTTCAGTATCATTTGTAACCCTTGTGACAAGCCTGCCAATGGGGTTTTTATCGAAGAAGGATAAGGGCAGCTTCTGCATGTGAGAAAAGAGCTTTTGGCGAATATTATATATGATAGATTGGCCTGCATAGCTAAGCACGTAAATCTGAAGAAGATTGAACACGAAGGTCACTATCACTAGTAGCAGGAAATACAGTCCCATCTTGTTCAGTGAGTCTATGTCTCCCTTTTTAATAAATTCATCAATACTAATACCCATGAGGTAGGGTCTAGCAAGATCTGCAGCTGTTGAAGCAAACAGAAGAACCAATGCAACCAGAAAAAGATACCAATACTTAGCTGCAAACTTCATTAGTCTATTCATCAGGCGGGAGTCGTAGGCCTTTGCCTCCAGCTCTTCTTCCTCAAAACCTGTATTCCCTATGTTATTATCGTTAGCCATATTATTCTGCCTCCTCTATCTCGTCAGCAAGGAGCTGTTTGGTGTATAGATCTTGGTAATAACCGTCAGAATCAATTAGGGAGTTGTGAGTGCCTCTTTGAATAATTTTCCCTTCGTCAAGAACTATAATTTCGTCTGCATCCTTAACAGCAGAGATCCTGTGGGAGACTATTATGCTGGTTCTTTGCTTCATTAGTGCCTTAAGATCCTGCAATATGCTCTCCTCTGTTTTTGCATCCACTGCCGACAGACAATCGTCAAGGATGAGTATTGATGGCAACCCTAGTACAGCCCTTGCAATTGCTGTCCTCTGTTTCTGACCGCCGGAGAGGGTTACTCCACGTTCCCCGACTATAGTTTGGAATCCCTTGGGAAATTCCATGATATTATCATATAATCGAGCTATCTGAGAGGCCTTTTCTATCTCGGACATATGGTAGCCGCGGTAGAAATCGATATTGCTCCTTATGGTATCTGAGAAGAGAAAGGTTTCTTGTGGAACGCAACCTATGTTGCGTCTCAGCTGAGATAAGGGGAGGCTGTTAATGTCTCTACCACCGATATATATACTCTCAGGCGGCGCAGATAGCAGCCTGGGAATAAGGTTTATCAATGTAGATTTACCACTGCCGGTCTTGCCGATGATAGCTAAAGTCTTGCCTTTTTCAATAGTGAAGCTGATGTCCTCCAATGTAGGAGCTGAATTGCCGGGATATGTAAATGTGACGTTCTTAAACACGATATCATTGTCTACCAAGGAAGCTGTTTTATCAGCTGGGGAAGCTGTGACCAAAAAGCTAGTCTGAATGCTGTTTGCAGTGGACATCGACGCTGTATCAATTATGATAGAACCATCCCCGTATGTATCAATTATTTCAGGTTTTTCATCCATTAGTGAATTTATTCTTTTTAGTGACACAGAACCCCGTTGAAATATATTTACTACCCAGCCAAGAGTTGTGATAGGCCATATAAGCATTCCAAGATAGCTGTTAAACTTAACAAAGTCGCCTAGTGGCATGGCACCCTTGATTACCAGTGCCCCGCCGTACCAAAGGGCTATTACAAATGAAAGGGAGGATACCAGCATGACAGATGGAAACATCATGCTCATAAGCCTTATAACCTTCAGGTTAGCCCGTCGGTTTGTTTCATTAGCACCCTTGAAATGCTCTATTTCATGACCTTCCTGCACAAAGGACTTTATGACTCTGATCCCTGAAAAGTTCTCTCTCGCTGTCTCGGTTAGGTATGAAAAGGCTTCCTGCTGTTTCTGAACAGAATTATGCATTATCTTCATAAAGAAAAAAGTCACAAGACTAAGAAGCAGTAATGGGGCAAAGGAGGCGGCAGTAAGGCTAAAGCCTGCAGTTAACCACATCATTATAAGAGCGGCGATTGGCACAAGCAGACAATCTACAGCAAAAATAATCCCCTGACCTGTTGCCATTGTAACATTGTTCATATCGTTTGTGGCATGTGCCATAAGGTCACCTGTCTTATGAGTGTTAAACCAGTTGACAGACAGTCTTTGGAGATGAGCATAGAGCCTATTTCTAAAGGATAGCTCAATGGATCTTGCAGCACCATATAGAGTATATCTGAAAAGGAATCGGAATAAAGCTATTCCCGCTGCTGTAAGTGCCAGTGAAATAGCAAAGTGAGCCAGGTCTTGTCTTTTTAGTAGGCCAGCTTCCAGACTGTTGGTTGTTTCACCAAGTATCCAAGGTATTATCAGCTGGAGGATGTCAACGCATAATAGAAAAATGATGCCAAGGGCGTACCTGTATTTTTGCTTCTTAAGTAGGTCGCCTATATATTTAAGTGTTCCCATTAGTATTCTCCTAACAACCCCATCTTTAGTTTGTCAATATTATACCATGAATGTCTAGTCAATTATGATTATTCTTGCATTAATGTAAACCGCCAATACCGTACCTGCCAGTTGATTTCAGGAAGCTGTTAGGGTGTTTATACATAAAGGGGGTATATTAGTTGATTTCGGGAAGCTGTCAGGATATTTATACATAAAGGGGGTATATTTGGACATATTCTTTTGGTATAATGATATACGAATTCACTTTCAAATTGTTTAATATTACCTTGGTTGCAGAGGGGGGATGCTTCATATGGGACTACACAATTACCTTATGACCGTGCGAAAGCTGAATAATATGGGACGGTGGTCCACAGACTTTATGCACCAGAGAGCTACTGTCAGTGAGCATTCCTTCTTTGTGTCACAAATAGGACAGATGCTAGCCCTTATAGAGGAGGAAAATGGCCATTCAGTGGATTGGAGCAGGCTGTTTAAAAAGCTGCTGAATCACGATGTGGTGGAAGCTATGACCGGCGACATAATCAGCACTGTCAAGCATAAAAATGTGAAACTGAGAGACATGCTTAATATGCTTGAAAGAGAGATAGTAGAGGAAAACCTACTTATAAGCATGGAGGAGCCCTACAAGAGCATTTACAGGGAAATCCTTTTTGATGGCAAGGATGATACTCTTGAGGGTAAGATACTTAAGTGCGCCGACTATATCGATGCCATTATGGAGTGTGTTAATGAGGTGAGATTGAATAATATGGAGCCATTTGTTGATAAATACCATTCCATAGTGGCAATGCTGGCTGAATCTGATTTAACCAGTGCAAGGTATTTTATTGAAGGAATCCTGCCGGGACTAGTAAAGGGATGTCATGCCCTGGAACTGGGCAATGATGATGTGTGAGTGGGAAATAAAATGAATGAGGTGTACATATGCTGACAAATATTGAAATCAGGAAGATAATACCCCACAGGTACCCATTCCTACTAGTGGATAAGGTTATCGAAATTGATCCTGGAAAAAGGGTAGTGGGAATAAAGAATGTGACTACTAATGAGCCCTTTTTTCAGGGGCATTTCCCTGAGTATCCTATTATGCCAGGGGTACTTATAGTAGAAGCATTAGCCCAAACAGCTGGGATCGCTGTAAACGCTGAAGCGGCTCAAGTAGAGGATGGGGACGGTGAAGCAAAGCTAGGTGTATTCGCAAGCATAGATGGAATGAAGTTCAAAAAGCAGGTTATGCCTGGAGATACACTTCGCCTTGAGGCTGAGATATTATCATCCAAAATGGGAATAGTTAAAGCAAAGGTCAAGGCTACAGTTGATGAGAAGGTTGCTGCTGTGGGAGAAATCCGCTTTGCAATGACTTCTGTGAAGAAATGACATCCATGATTCTTAGCCAGGATTTCCGGTTTTGAGATAGTCTCTTTTCTCTATGTCTTTAGAAGATACTGACCTCTATAGGTCGGCAGGTCGGCGATGAATGGTCAGGAGGAGTTCACTCTCCACCTGACTCCTTGAGCGAAGCTATTTATCTATGATATTTTAGCTGACTGCCAGCTTTTTTCTTGCTTCAAGAAACATATCACCAATCTTATATACATCTCCAGCGCCCATGGTGATAATGATATCTCCGGATTGAGCATTTTTATCCAGATATTCAACTATGCTGTCAAAATCCTTTATGTATATCACCTTTTTGCCAGACCGGGTTATCCTGTCAGCAAGCATGGAAGAGCTTACCTCACCATTATCAGCCTCTCGTGCGGCATAGATGTCTGTCAGTATAACCACATCAGCTTTGTCAAAGGATGTGGTGAAGCTATCCATCAGGCTCTTTGTCCGGGAATAGGTATGAGGCTGGAACACACACCAAATACGTGCATGTCTGATATTATATGCAGCCTTTAAAGTGGCTGCAATTTCCGATGGATGGTGGGCATAGTCATCGACTACTGTAATACCTTCACTGACACCTTTTATCTCAAACCTTCTGCAGGTCCCATCAAATTTCTGTAACGCCCTGGCTGCTGCTGCGGGACTGCAGCCCATGAAGCTGCACGCTGCAATTGCCGCAAGGGAGTTACTTACATTGTGTGTCCCAGGCACCTTTAGTTTTACATCCAGAACAGGTTCGCCGTGATAAAGAAGTGTATATGAAGCATAGCCCATTTCATCAAAGGTGATATCGGCAGCGTGCCAGGTACATTCACTGCTCGTGAGCCCGTAGGTTACCTTGCTGCATGGAATACCATCTATTATGCCCATTACATCGCTATCATCTGCATTTGCAACTATACACCCGTCCTCTGGAACGAGAGATGCAAATTTGTGGAATGTATTTCTGACATCATCAATATCCCTAAAATAATCGGCATGGTCAAACTCAATGTTTAATATAACCTCCAGCCTTGGGTGGAATTTGAGAAAGCTGCCGGTATATTCGCAGGCTTCAGCTATAAAAAACTCACTTTTACCGATTCTTGTTGTGCCTCCTATAGCAGCAAGCTCGCCGCCTATATGAATAGTTGGGTCGAGGCCTTCTTCAAGCATTATCATCGATATCATTGAGGTAGTAGTGGTTTTGCCATGAGTACCTGATACAGCAATACTCCGAGGGAATTTCTTCATTATTTCGCCAAGCAGTGTGGCCCTGTCTATACAGGGGGTACCTGCCTTAACTGCTGCGAGAAGCTCCGGATTGTCTGCTTTAACTGCAGCTGTATATACAAGTAAATCAGAGCCTAAGACGCTTTCTGCATAATGCCCGATAGTTATTTCAATGCCCATTTTGTCAAGCTTTTGTAATATAGAGGAGGGCTTCACATCTGAACCGGTCACTATGTAGCCTAAATCTGTAAGTATTTCGGCCAGACCGCTCATGCTAATGCCGCCGATGCCTGTCAGATGTACCCTCTTTATTTTATCAGTACTTAAAAGTCCGTCTGTCAGCAAATTAAAACACTCCTTGCCCATTTCTTGATATTTAAATCATACAATAATTATTTATAAATGTAAAACAGAACAGCATATATTGTGAGCATTGACAGTTATCTCATATAATATGCCATTAAGTATGTTTTTGAGATAAACGCTTAATTGATTATATTCCAGTGACTTGTATTTGTATGATAGAAGATTTCTGATTTTATCTATGCCATCAGAAGACGCTGACCTCTATAGGACGGCGATGAATGAAGGTTAGGTGGAGAGCGGAGAAGTAGTGCTTTCTAGTTGATATGTAGAGACCTTTAGGTGCTACATAACAAAAAAACCAAATAATAAGAAGGAATATGTTACTTTATATAGAATATATAAAGTACACAATTTTTTGGGAAAGGTGGTAGCAAAAATGGAAATCACAGATGTCCGCATTAGAAAAATCGATGTTGAGGGCAAAATGAAGGCGGTGGTTTCAGTAACCTTTGATAATGAGTTCGTCGTGCATGATATCAAGGTTATAGAAAGCCAAAGCGGACTTTTTATAGCGATGCCCAGCAGGAAGACTCCAGACGGGGAATTCAAGGATATCGCACACCCGATTAATGCTGTCACACGAGATAAAATTCAGAAAGCTATACTTGACAAATATGTTTCGACAACAACATCTGAAGAATAAAACAAAAAGGCACTTTTAGCAGAAGTGTCTTTTTGTTATGCTTAAAAATGAGCCGCATTGTTGAAAAACGCACAGAACGGGTGATTTTTCTATAAACTAAAAACTTTCTTTGGTGGCGATGGGCTATAGAGTTGAAATAAAACATAAAAAGTGTAATAATATATGCGAAACTTGAAAGGAATCGCATACAATGATAAATATAACAGCACTTATCCTTGCTGCCGGCGAGGGTAAAAGGATGAAATCAGAAAAGGCAAAGGTGCTTCATAAGGTTTGTGGCAAAGCAATGATTGAATGGGTATATGAAGCTGCCCGGAATGCAGGGGTCGAGAAATGTGTAGCTATTGTAGGGCACAAGGCTGAACAGGTAGTAGAGTACATGGGCGACCGGGTGGAATTTGTGCTACAGGAGCAGCGCCTTGGTACTGGCCATGCCGTAATGCAGGCACGCCGCTATATGGAAGGCGGAGGGTATATCCTCATATTATATGGAGACACTCCTTTGATATCCACAACAACAATAAAAAACTCAATAAAACACATGATAAATGAGAAATTACATGCTGTTGTGATTTCTGCAGAGGTGGAGAATCCCGAAGGATATGGTCGTATAGTAAGGGATAAAGAGGGCTGCTTCAAGAGAATTGTTGAGCACCGTGACACCAATGATGAGGAGAGAACAATCACAGAAATAAACTCAGGTATGTATATGTTCTCGGCAGAAGAACTAGCCCAAGCACTTGAACTACTTGGCAATGATAATGACCAGGGGGAATATTATCTCACTGACACCCTGGAAATAATGCTTTCAAAGGGCTATAAGGTGGGAATATTCAAAACACAGGATAGTGAAGATGTACTAGGAGTAAACGACAAAACTCAGCTGAAGCAGGTGGCATCAATAATTGAGAAAAGGTTAGATGCAGGTGGCATGATATAGCAGTAAAAAATAAATAATATTGTTTTGAACATCATAATAATTAAAGGAGTATCGATATGAATCTGCATGGCAAGGACATAAAAATTTTCAGTGGTAATTCCAACAGAAAGCTTGCGGAAGAAATCGCTGAAAAAATCGGTCTACCGCTTGGTATGGCCACTGTTGGCAAATTCAGTGATGGTGAGTCCGCTATTAATATTGGGGAAGTCGTTAGAGGATCTGATGTTTTTGTAATACAGTCAACCTGTACGCCTGTCAATGACAACCTAATTGAGTTATTGATAATAATTGATGCTCTCCGAAGGGCTTCAGCCGGACGGATAACAGCAGTTATGCCTTACTTTGGGTATGCTCGTCAGGATAGGAAGGCAAAGGCGAGAGATCCGATATCGGCAAAGCTTGTAGCAAACCTCATAACCACAGCCGGGGCGGATAGGATTTTGACAATGGATTTGCATACTCCGCAGCTTCAGGGATTTTTTGATATTCCAGTGGATCACCTGCTAGGAGTTCCGGTGATGGCAGGGTATTTCCAGGAAAAATTCGGTGATAGTAGCGATGTGGTAGCTGTTTCGCCGGATGTCGGAAGCGTTACCCGAACAAGAAAGTTTGCTGAATGGCTGGATATTCCTATCGCAATTATCGATAAGAGAAGGCCTAAGGCAAATGTGAGCGAGATAATGAACATAGTCGGCGATGTCAATAACAGGAAAGTTGTGCTTATAGACGATTTGATTGATACGGCAGGCACAATTGTAAATGGAGCAAATGCTCTGATGGAAATGGGTGCAAAGGAAGTATATGCTTGCTGTACTCACGGTGTGCTTTCGGGCCCGGCCTGTGAAAGGATAGAAGAATCCTGCATCAAAGAGCTTGTCACTCTTAATACCATACCCATGCCTAAAGGAAAGCCCACACGAAAAATAACAGCCCTCTCCATTGCTTCAATTTTTGCTGAGGCTATCGAACGAATCTATGGAGATATTTCCATAAGCTCGATTTTCACGCAGAAGGAATAATCGTTCCGGGGGTACTGTATTGGAAAAATTGACTATTATAGCAGGTCTGGGCAATCCGGGAAGCAAGTATGAAAACACGAGACATAATGTAGGCTTTATGGCGGTGGACTTGCTGTCAAAAAAATATGGAATCAAGGTAAACCGGCTAAAGAATAAGGCGTTGACCGGAGATGGACTAATAAATGGAGAAAAAGTTTTGCTCGTAAAGCCCCAGACCTTTATGAACCTTAGCGGTGAAAGTATAAGGGATATTGTTCAGTGGTACAAGGTGCCAGTGGAAAACCTTATAGTAATATATGATGATGTGGATTTACCTGTTGGAGCTTTGAGAATACGTTCCAAGGGCAGCTCTGGGACTCATAATGGTATGAGATCGGTGATATATCAGCTCCAATCTGATGGCTTTCCAAGAATCAGAATTGGTATCGGTAAAGCACCTGAAGGATGGGAGCTTGCTGACTACGTTCTTGGCCGCCTCAGCCCTGAGGAGATTCCGGTGTTAGGGAAAAGCACCGAAAGAGCCGCCGAAGCAGCAGCCCATATTGTTGCTAAGGGTGTGACAGCGGCAATGAACAATTATAACGATGCGGGAAAACCATGCCATCAGCCTAGTGAATCCCCTAGGGGTGATTAGAGAGAACCATATTGACTTAAATTGTGATTAAAGGATTGGGTAACAAGACTTGGAAAGTTTTATGATAAATTATGCTGATCCGTTATTAGAGCTAGATGAATATCGGGATATTCTGTCATCGGTCCGGAATTATTCTAGGCCAGTTAGTATCGCAGGACCCTCTGAATCACAGAAGGCTCATATTTCATATACCCTTTGCAGCCACTGCAGGCAGAAGGGTATTTTTGTTGCGTTCAACGAGATGCAAGCCAGAAGATTTTATGAGGACCTCTCCTTTTTCATGGGTGAGGATGTTGTTTTTTTCCCAACAAAAGAAATAATGCTATATGATGTGGAGGCCAAGAGCTACGAAACCGTATATCAGAGGATAGCAGCTCTTGACAGGATAAGTAGGGGTGAATATGGCTTTGTTGTAACATCAATAGAAGCACTTTCTCATAAGCTAATCAGACCGGAAGTATTTAGACAGCATGTGATAGAAATCGATGAAAACACTCGGATTGATATGGAGCAGCTTGTACAAAGACTAGTGGTATCTGCGTATGAAAGAGTCGAGTCAGTGGAGAGGAAGGGACAGTTCGCGGTCAGGGGCGGGATTATGGACATATTTCCAGTGAATTCTGACAATGCATTAAGACTAGAATTTTTCGGAGATGATATAGATTCTTTAAGATGGTTCGATGTAAACACACAGCGTTCTATTCAACAGTTAGAAAAGGCCAGGATCCTGCCTGCCCGGGAGATGATATTTGATCAGGCTCGAAAAAATCAAATATTAAAGGCTGTAAAAAGTGATCTTATGGCAACTGGAAAGAAAAATCACAGCTTATCACAGAAGATAGAAGCGGACATGGAGCGTTTCAAGGAAGTGTGGTATTTCCCGGGAATTGATAGATATATATCATATATTGCAGACCAGCCTGCTTTAATGACAGATTATGCAGTTGAAGACTCAATAGTATTGATGGATGAGCCTGTCAGGCAGGAGCAGCGCATTGAAAACCTGCTACTAGAGCATACGGAAATATGTAAAGCACTAATAGAAAAAGGTATGCTGTTACCCCAAAGCATAGAAATGTTTTTTGATTATCAAGCTGTTTTCAAGGGCATAGTTAAGAAAACTACGATATATCTCAACACAGTAAATCCTGATAGTATAGCGTCAGAGAACTCATGGAAGTATAGCATCCCTTGTAGGATTATCGGTTCATTCCAAGGGAGCATGGAGCTGTTAGCTGAAAATATGACTGTATGGAAACAGAGAAAATACAGGATTTTGCTGTTATCCGGCACAAGAGGACGTGGCGAGAGGCTTAGGGAATCTCTCTGTGATAAGGGGATAGAAGCTGTATATATAGATCAAATACAAGAACAGGTACAGCCGGGACAGCTGGTAATCACCCGGGGTAGTCTGAATAAGGGCTTTGAATACCCCTCAATAGGGTTTGTGGTAATTAGCGATAAAGAGGTGTTTGGTCAGGATAGGAAAAAAACCGTAAAGGGCTCCCGAAAGCATAAGGGCCGTCCCATAAGTTTTTTTTCCGAACTGGATATAAGCGATTATGTGGTTCATCAATCCCATGGAATAGGTCAGTATGTCGGTATAGAAAAGCTTACGGTAGAGGGTATAAAAAAGGATTACCTGAAGATAAGATACCAAGAAGGGGCATTCCTGTATATACCAACCAACCAGATGGATTTGATTCAAAAGTATATTGGTTCGGAGGGGAAGCAGCCCAAGGTTAGCAAGCTGGGCGGAGCGGATTGGTCCAAGGCAAAGAATAGGGTTAAAGAATCCCTGAGAGAATTGGCGGCAGAATTAATAAAGCTATATGCCAAAAGGTCTGCCGTAATAGGCTTTAAATATTCAAAGGATACAGTTTGGCAGAAGCAGTTTGAAGAGCAGTTCCCCTATGAGGAGACAGAGGATCAGCTCAAATGCATAGAAGAAATAAAAGAAGACATGGAGTCTGGAAAGGTAATGGATAGGCTCCTATGTGGAGATGTTGGATATGGTAAGACGGAGGTGGCCATCCGTGCTATCTTCAAAGCTGCAGTGGACGGCAAACAGACTGCATATCTTGTACCTACGACAGTATTGGCTCAGCAGCAGTACAACAACTTTCTTGAACGGCTTAGAGATTTTCCTGTAAAGGTTGAGATGGTCAGCCGTTTCAGATCCCAGTCAGAACAGAAAAGAATACTAAAGGAAGTAAAGGCGGGCAATGTAGATGTCCTTGTTGGAACTCACCGGCTTCTTCAAAAAGATATACATTTTAAAGAATTGGGACTGTTAGTCATTGATGAAGAGCAGCGTTTTGGTGTGCAACACAAGGAGCGGCTGAAAAACATGGCAACCGGAGTGGATGTACTTACTCTTACTGCAACGCCCATACCCAGAACCCTTCATATGTCCTTGTCAGGAATAAGAGATATAAGTATAATTGAGGATCCCCCTGAAGAGAGATACCCTGTGCAAACCTATGTCATGGAATATAACAGGGACGTCATAAAGGAAGCAATTATAAGAGAAATCGGTAGAAATGGACAGGTCTTTTACTTGTATAACAGGGTAAGAACTATTGATATTAGGGCTGCCGAGATACAGGCATTGATTCCTGATGCGAAAGTAGCAGTTGCCCACGGGCAGATGAGCGAAAGACAGCTGGAAGACATAATGGTCAGCTTTATTAAGTGTGAGTTTGATGTTTTGGTATGCACAACTATAATAGAGTCAGGGCTTGACATGCCAAATGTTAACACCATAATAGTGGAGGATGCCGACAGGATGGGCTTAGCTCAGCTGTACCAGCTTAGAGGAAGGGTCGGTCGGTCTAATAGGCTGGCCTATGCATATATAACGTATAAAAAGGATAAAATTGTTTCTGAGATAGCAGAAAAGAGGCTTCAGGCTATTAAGGAATTCACAGAGTTGGGTTCAGGCTTTAAGATAGCAATGCGGGATATGGAAATACGTGGTGCCGGTAATTTACTGGGGCCCGAACAGCATGGACATATGGAATCTGTTGGCTATGATATGTACTGTCGGCTTCTGGACGAAGCAGTAAGAGAGCTCAAGGGCGAACCGCTGAGGAAGGATGACGTAGAAACATCCATAGACTTAAATGTTAATGCCTACATTGACGATTCTTATATAGGTGTTGAAAACAAAAAGATAGAAATGTACAAAAAGATAGCCGCAATACAAAATGAGAACGATGCAATAGATATTGAGGATGAGTTGACGGACAGGTATGGTGATACGCCCAAGGCTGTTAGAAATCTGGTGCAGATAGCTCTTATAAAGGTATTGGCCCGTTCTCTAGGATTCTCAGCAGTGTCGGAAAAGAATGAGACCATAATATTCAGTATGTCAGATGCAAAAAAGATAAATTTTCAGGCAATAGCTAAGGCTGCTGAAAAATATAAAAGACAGCTTCTATTCAATGCCGGTGCCGCCCCATATCTTGTTTACAGGATTCCGCCAGGCCGAGGTGATGGAAAGCTTGACAATATTAAGATTTTATTACAGGATTTAAAAAGCTTTGAAGTAGGTTGAATATCTATTATAATGTATTCATGTCTGTTTAACGGCTTTACAAATGTAAGGGAACGACAGATGCCACTCACATGGTTCAGGAACCTAGAGGCAAGGAACCCAGTGAGTTATAGAGAACAACTGCTTTTTATATTATCTGTATGAGGAGAGATAGCTTTGGATAAAAACAAGTCAAGAACGAAAAATGGTGGTAGTAAATCTGACAAAGACAAGTACGGACTACCGCTATTTGTGAAGTATGGCCTGATAGCTCTGGCACTTATTGTAGCTATTGCGATAGGTCTTGTAATATACTTTGACTCGGTAGGAACCACTGTTGCGACCATCGACGGAGAAAAAATCACAGCAGGTGAATACAGCTACTACCTTGAGTCGCAGAAGCAAATGATGTACTACAGTGCTACTATGGAGGCACCAGAAATAACTGAGGAAACCTTCTGGGCAACGAAAATTGGAGGAGAGGACGCACTGGACGTAGCTACAAGGATAGCTATGGACCAACTCAAGTATACAAAGATACAGTACAAGTTAGCAAGGGAAGCTGGAGTCTCATTAACTGACAAGCAGAAAACAGATCTCAGTGAGACGATTCAAAAGACAATCGATGAGTTTGGCGGCGGTAACGAAATAATAGCGAATAATGCAATAAAGGATGAATATGGTTTTTCTCTGGATGACCTAAAAAATTCAATGACCCAGCTGTATATCATACAAAATCATCAATCTACTGAAATTGAAAAAGTGTCTGATGCGGATGCTGATATAATAAGCAATTATAATAGTAATCCTGAAATATTTACGGGTGATACCAGTTCCAGAAAGGGTGCAGGAGAAGCAGTTTGGGCAAGACATATACTAATCACTTTTCCGCAGGAGGCTACAGAGGAGGATGTGGAAGCTACAAGGCTGAAGGCTGAGGAACTCATTGACAGACTGCAGGCAGGCGAAGATTTTGCTACTCTTGCTAAAGAGTACTCTGAAGATGGATCAGCTCAGTGGGGCGGAGATTACCTTTTCGGCAGAGGTAACATGGTTAGCGAGTTTGAGAACGCAGCATTTTCCTTGGCTCCAGGACAGATAACCGATACTCCTGTCAAAACTGTGTATGGTTACCATATTATTAAGTTGGAAGAGAAATACGGAGAAGGAGAGCCTCCAAGTCTTAAATGCGTTGAGGAATACCGTGAATTTGATGCTAATTTTGTCAAAGTTCAGATGTATGAGCAAAAAATAAAGAGTTTGTTTGATAATGCAAAATTTGAATTGAACCAGGAAAATTATAACGCTGTGATTAACGCTGTGAAATAATTGAAAATTTTTGTTAAAATACGAATTAAATTGATGAGAACTGCCTTAACTGGCGGTTCTTTGCTTTTTATCGGCAGATAAATTACTTTTTCACAAAAAGCCTCATATGTATAAAACTCCAATAAACAATGAATACTAAAAAGGCAATATGAAACAATTCAGTTAAGGAGGTAACGACATTGAAGGCAACCGGTATCGTACGGAGAATAGATGATCTTGGCAGGGTAGTTATACCAAAAGAGATCCGAAGGACTCTACGGATTAGAGAAGGCGATCCTCTGGAAATATTCACTGACAAAGAGGGTGAAGTTATACTTAAGAAATATTCTCCTATAGGTGAGTTGGGTGATTTTGCAACACAATATGCAGAATCTATTCACAAAACCAGTGGGCATATAACCTGTATAGCAGACCGAGATACAATTATTGCAGTGTCAGGTGCATCCAAGAAAGAGTTTATGGAAAAGTCTCTAAGTTCGGAGGTTGAGAGGGTTATTGAAGAAAAAACGACTCTTGTTGTAAAATCCTCGGAGGATAAAAGCATATCCATATTGGCTGATGAAGGATCTGAAAGGAAATATGCTGCTCAGGTGGTGTCCCCTATTATATCGGAGGGTGACCCCATAGGTGCGGTTATGCTCTTATCTACAGACCCAAGTAGCAAAATGGGTGAGGTCGAGGCAAAGCTCGCCCAGTCAGCAGCAGGTTTTCTTGGAAAACAGATGGAGCAGTAAGAGAAAATGACAAATGAATATTTGTCTAAAAACAGCAGAAAGGAAGTGTCTGCTGTTTTTGTGTGTGACGACATGGTAGGTTATTTTTTATTTCTGAAATATTACATCCAAATTACTTAACAGTGTCATGAAGGTAATTAAAGAAGCTTCTATGATATAATTTTTTCGTACCAAGCGGATAAAGGCTTATCTGAATGGAATATGGAAAAGGAAGAAATAATATCAATGCAGTTTGAGGCGATAAATGCCAGACTTGAGAGCATTCGTAATGATACAAAAGAGACAGGAAGATTTGTGGAGGAATACAAGCCTTTTATCGCATCCTGCGCAGAAAAAGTGACAGGTAGATATATGAGCTATGGTTCAGATGATGAGCTAAGTATTGCTATGATTGCATTTGTTGAAGCCATAGGTTCATTTGACAGGACAAAGGGAAACTTTTTTACATTTTCGCGAAACGTAATCAAGCGAAGGCTTGTTGATTATTACCGAAGTGAAAAACGCCATAGTAATGTAGTGTCTTTGAATGTCTATATGGAGGATAAGGATGAGGAATATGACCTAAGCTCTAATGAAGCTATACGAAACTATTCGGAGCAGAAGCTTGCAGAGTACAGAAGATTGGAGCTTCTGGAGCTTGAGAAGGAGCTGGCCGATTGGGAAATAACATATCAGGATCTGACCAGAGTGTCTCCTAAGCACAAAAAAACAAAGCAGCAGTGTATGGAGTTGGCGGGGATTTTATTATCAAGGAAAGATATAGTACAGTCGATAATTACAAAGAAGTACCTACCAATAGCAGAGTTGGAAAGAGTATCGGGATTACCCCGAAAATTGATTGAACGTTTCCGAAAATATATAATAGCAGTAGTTATTATTGCAATAGGCGATTATCAATATATAAAGGATTACATAAAGCTATAGGGAAGGGGGGCTTGAGAGTGAAAGGTATAGTAGCAAGCATAAAAGGCAAATATGCAGTAGTACTAACACAGAATGGCCTATTTAAGAGGATCAAAGCTCTTCCCGGGATGTCAGTGGGCATGGAGACTGAGCTTGAGCAGGCAACCAATGGTGCAGTCAGTAGAAGAAAGGTAATGAAAATAGCTTCTATTGCTGCTGCGGGCTTGCTTGTGCTCGGAGTAGGATTTGGAGCATACAGCTATACTGTACCATATAGTTACATAGACCTTGATATAAACCCCAGTATTGGGCTTACAGTGAATATGTATGACAGAATCATAGAAGCAGAGGCTTTGAATGATGACGGAGAAAAACTGCTTCTGGATAAGGAATTAAAGCATAAGAAGCTTGATTATGGAGTTGCAGACCTGCTGGATAGTGCCGTTCAACAGGGTTATCTAATAGTATGGTCGGAAGGCATAGATACAAGCGCAATACCATCTGCTCAAGAAAACCAATCAACAAGCGACAGCAGTCAGCCATCCGACGGTGGCACTCAATCGTTAATTGAACAAAATCCCTTAGACCAAGCATCTATCGCCGGACCAGACGTAGGAGACCAGAGCGATGATGGTGCTGTGTCTGATGAAACGACAGTAATCGAAAACGCTGTCATGTTTACTGTATCTAGTAGCGATACAAAGAAATCAAACGAGTTGAAGAAAAAAATCGAAAATACAGCCTCGATGAAGCTTGAGGAAGACAATGTGAATTCTGAAGTATTAGTCGGTGAGGCTAGCGTTGAGCAAAGAGATGCTGCGAGAGAATTAGGGGTTACACCTGGTAAGCTGGCATTGATTGAGGATGCATTGAAGCATACACCTGAAAAGAAGCCAGATGATATTAAGAACACAGCAGTCAAGGACCTTATTGAGATTGCTAGAAATAATTCAAAAAAGGATCAGCCGAAGAAGGGAATACCTCAAAAAAAGAGCGACAATAATAAGGCAAGTGGTTCTGAAAAAGGTGTGGATTCTGCCAATTCAAGAGAGAGCGGAAACACCTCCATTAGCAATAAAAACAGCAATAAAAACAGCAGCAGCAATAAAAACAACAACAACAAAAATGATGAAGGAAACAAGAAGGAAAAGGGGAATGTTGGCAACGTGGTTAAGGAACAGAGTAGAAAGACTGACAATAGCCAGCATACAGGGAATAATAGCAATAATAGCAATAATAGCAACAGTAACGATAAGCATCAAAGGGATAAAATGAAGGGTCCTAATGTAAAAGATGTGCTTGAAAAATCCAGTGAGGCTCTTAAAAAGGAAAGAGAGATACTTAAGGATGATTTCCTCAGCCAGATTAAAGATAACAAGAATGACAAGCCCGGCAAGAATGACAAGCCCGATAAGAATGATAAGAATGATAAGAATGATAAGAATAATAAGCCCGATAAGAATGATAAGAATAATAAGCCCGATAAGAATGATAAAAACGATAAAAACGATAAGACTGACAAGAACACCAAAACCGATAGGACAGCTGATTGATGTGGAGACAGAACTCCACCTGACCAAGGAAATTAATTGATTCGTCTTCATTCATCGCCGACCTATAGAGGTCGGCGTCTTCTGAAGACATAGATAAAGATTGCAAAGATAATAAGCGAAAGTTGAACGAAAGTATAGAGTTCGATCATGAGTTGTGATTTTGTCGACGCAAATCTACAAATGAGGCCGCATATTGATGTGGCTTGTTCTTTTATCAAAGTTGGCAAACGGCTTAATTGATATGATTTTGTAGGTCAATGTCATAACATTTTTGTACAAAGGCAACCCAAACTGACAAAAAATACCAGTCAACCCCGTTATAATCATTGATAATAGGGGGGTACGAATGATGAAAACTGTTAGTATACGAATGAGTGAAAACGACTATTTATTGAAATTTATCAACAAGATTTTCCTCCAGCAAAACAACCTTTTGATTCTAATTTCAGCATTTTTACTTGGTAGTAGCAACATAGCAGGCTTGCTTTCGTTAGGAGTTGTTTTCTTTGCAGCCTCATATAGAAGCGCGGGAATAAGTGTAATTACAGCATGTGTTGTCATACTAGGTGCTATTTTTCAAGGTTCTTTGGAAATGGTTTATATCAATGCTGCGTGTATGATGCTATTTTGTGTTCTTTCTATTCCATTAAAGGATAAAAGCGAAAGAATGAATATAAGGACAGCAGGTGTGTTATTTGTTTCAGTGCTTGTGCCACAGCTTATATTTGCAAGCCTTGAGGGGTTTTTATTGTATGATGTGCTGAGATCATTCTTTAGTTCGTTTATATGCTTTGTACTTTATTTTATTTTTAGATTTTCCATTCCAATTATGTCCGGCAATTTAAAAAAGGTGCTTTTTGGCAGTGAGGAGGCTATTAGTATCGGTGTCACAGCGGCTTTGGTTATATCAGGCATTGGCACGTTTCAAGTGCTGGGGTTTTCATTGAGAAATGTGCTGTGCGTATTGCTTCTACTATTTTTGAGTTATAAATGTGGAGCAGGTGCAGGTGCGTCAGCTGGCGCTACTATTGGACTTATAATCAGCATATCGTCGGAATTCTCGCCCTCAATGGCCGGTGCATATGCCTTATGTGGCATGCTGGCTGGTATTCTTGGCAATTTGGGCAGGGTTGGTACTGCCTTGGGCTTTATATTGGGGAATATGGTGCTTGCTGTATACTTCAATGGCGCTGCTGAGACCATGCTTTACCTCAGAGAAATACTAGGTGCTACAGTGATTTTTTTCATTGTGCCGGAAAAGGCTTTAGAACGCCTGGTGGGTCCTTTTGCTAGAACGGTAGAGCTTGATGGCCGGAAAGGGTATTCTCGCAGAATAAGAGATATTACAGTTGAACGGCTTGGGAGGTTCTCAGGAGCATTCTTGGAATTGTCTAAAACCTTTGGCGAGATAGCCCAAACCACTATGCCTTCAGAAAGACAGGATATAAATATTCTCTTTGATAGAGTCGCAGATAGAATATGCAGTGACTGTAGCCTATGTATGCACTGTTGGGAACGGAGCTTCTATGACACCTACCAGATAATGTTTCAAATAGTTGAGAAGCTTGAGACCAAAGGTAGGGTTGAGGAGAATGATATACCTCAATATTTTATTGACAAATGTCCGAGAATCAGTGATTTTGTTAATGCAGTAAATAATATGTATGAATTATTTAGAGTTGGTGTTGTATGGAAAAGTAAAATTGGAGAGAGCAGGACTGTGATAAGTAGGCAGTTTGAAGGAATGTCCCGGGTTATTGACAGTCTAGCAAAGGAGATTAGTACAGAAGTTAATTTTTTAACTCCACTAGAGGATGCAATAGCAGTTGCACTAAAGAGGGAAGGTGTAAAAACAAGGGAGGTTATTGCATATAGGGGACTTTGGGGTAAGTATGAGGTATGTGTAAACCACAGAAAATGTGGAGGAGGAAGAAAATGTTCTTCTATCATTGATAGGATAATTTCAGATGCAGTGGGAAGGAGAATGTCGCGGACAGAAGAAGGATGCGTTAGTACAAGGGATGGAAGCTGCACACTGAAGTACATGGAGGCTGAGAACCTGAAGCTTACAACTGGGGTTGCAAGGACACAAAAGCACGGAAGCAAGGTATCAGGAGATAGCTTCACATTTATGAATGGCTGTAATGGTAAGTACACACTTGCACTAAGTGATGGAATGGGTTCAGGCTATGGGGCTTTGACCCAGAGTAAAGCTACTGTGGATATGCTTGAAAGCTTTCTTGAATCAGGCTTTGAAAAGGAGATGGCTGTAAACCTTATTAATTCAGTACTCGTACTCAAATCCGACGAGGATAATACGTGTACTATAGATATGTCCATGATAGACCTGTTCAGCGGGGAGGTAGAGTTCATAAAGATAGGTGCCGCACCCACATATATAAAAAGGGCTTCAAGAGTTGAGATAATTAAAACTGCGACATTGCCTGCGGGAATACTGCCTGGGGTTGATGCTGAGCTAGCTAGAAAGGATTTGTTGGATGGAGATATGATTATTATGGTGACGGATGGGGTTATTGACAGTATGTCAGGTGATGAGTCTGGCGACAAGGTGCTGATGAGATACCTTCAGCAACTGGAGAGCCTAAATCCCCAGCAGGTGGCAGAGTTGATTCTGGATAAGGCCATAATGTGTTGCGACGGTAAGCCCTTTGATGATCTTACGGTTATGGTGGCCAAGATGTGGAAAAAGCCTCAATAGTTATATGAAGGATAGGAAATTAATTGTATAAAACTGCATAATCTTCACAAACTATAGTTATTCAAATAATGAAGCGGTTCTGCAAGCACCTATTGAATTATTACATGGTGAATATTGATCTTGCTTTATTAAAGTGTACATTATTTATAGTTTTGTGGAGGACATTATGGTGGCTGGTGATTCTAAAAGAATTGTTGTTATAAAGGACATTTCTTCAAATCTGATTGAAGAGGCTATACTAATATTGAAACCCGGAACTGAAGCGCCGTCAGTAAGCGGAGGCTGCAAGCCGCCTCAGAATAGAATGAATACTAGAAATGATTTGATTCTAAAGGAGGCTGAGTTCATAATCAATCAATACATCAAAGAACATAGCCTTGTAAAGAGTCAGAATAAGCGTCTGCCACCTAAAAGACCAGCTCGTTTTCATATATCGGTTAGTGGCGTAATTAATATTTCCCTGACCATTGCGGTGGTATTTTTAGTGTTTGTTATTTGGAAAACAGTATGCTAAGTATTATAACTCGATAATTAGGTGAAATAGTCTGGGAATCGGAAATATTTTATTAGAACTTGCACATGTTTTTGCATTGTGATAAAATATCGAATCAGAATCCTTGCTCTGTGTATGTTAGTTGCAGGGCCGTTCAGTCCAGAAGGAGGTGAAGTCAAATGATGAACAAGTATGAATCCATATTCATCATCGATACTGACATTGGTGAGGAGAATGTACAGGCTCTTGTTGAAAAATTTAAGAACCTGCTTGAAACCTCTGCTCAATTGGAAAGCGTCGATGAATGGGGAAAAAGGAAGCTTGCTTATGAAATCAATGACAAGAGCGAAGGCTATTACGTGCTTGTCAATTTCAGTGCAGACCCCGAATTTCCGCGTGAACTTGAGAGGATATACAAGATCACTGACGGAATAATCAAGTATATGATTATTAATAAAGAGAAATAGGGTGATTGTATGAATAAGGTCATTTTAATGGGAAGACTAACAAAGGATCCTGAGTTGAGGTATACTTCTACAAGCAATATTGCTAAGTGCAACTTCACATTAGCGGTTGACAGAAGATTTTCTAAAGCCGGCGAAGAGAAGCAAACCGATTTTTTTAACATCGTTGTATGGAGAAACACAGCTGAATTTTGCAGCAAGTACTTCACCAAGGGGATGAGGGTTGCTGTTTCTGGAAGTATTCAAAATAGAAGCTGGGATGACAATGAAGGCAAGAAACGCTACATTACAGAGATAGTTGTTGATGAGGCACATTTCGCCGATGGACGAAAGGGTGAGGGCGGAGCCCCATACAATTCTGCAGGCCAGTCCGGTTATACGCCGGCTTCTTCAGGACAGGGCGATGCTGGTTTCTTTCCGACTGATGATGACGATGAGCTACCATTCTGACAATTGAATCGACCTTATTTAAGAAATCGATTTATGCTCAGCAGGTTATGTATGAGCATTATGAAAGGAGGCGTGTTTGAATGCCAGGAGGAAAAAGGGATAATAGAGGCGGTAACAGAGATTCATACGACAGGGGCGAAGGCAGAGGCGGAATGAGAATGAGAAGGGCCAAGAGAAAAGTTTGCTCTTTCTGTGTGGACAAGGTTACTGATATAGATTATAAGGAAGTTGCAAAGCTGAAGAAGTTCATCTCTGAAAGAGGAAAGATACTTCCAAGGAGAATATCCGGTAACTGTGCAAAGCATCAGCGTCAGCTGACCGTAGCTATAAAGAGGGCTAGAATAGTGGCCTTGTTGCCGTTTACAGCAGAATAAATCAACAAAAGACCCCTCTGGCGATCTAAAATAGATTCAGAGGGGTTTTACTTTTGGGCAGTAAAACGACCGGATTTATATAACTTAGTAATCCGGCCGTTACCCTGCTCCACCAGAGCAGCTTTCGAGGTTGGGGTCGTTCAAATGCACTTCCTCATACTTTCCTTACCGTGGTTCCTGGTCCTTTACTAAATTTCCTTTTGGACTCATTCCCTTCCTGGTAATTTTTTTTCACAACCCTTGGTTGTACTATATATATACCTCATATTTTAAGTAATAAACGAATTTTATAAAATAATTTATCTCCACGTACTATTTTCACAGTGTTGGAAAACGGAAAGATTTGAGGTATTATATATAACGAGTCTTAACGAAATTTTGGAGGATGTAGTACACGATGAAGAGAATTGGCTATCTGGGGCCTAAGGGGACATTTTCCCATGAGGCCATGAAAAAGTACATAGCGGGGGAGCCTCATACATCCAGGGATTTTCCTTCTATACCCGAGATATTCTTGGCATTCCAACAGGATTTGCTTGATGAAGCCATTGTTCCCATGGAAAACTCCATTGAAGGAGCTGTAAATGCAACTATGGATATGATATCTCAGGAGACTCAGCTTATGATAAGAGCTGAGGTCGTCATTCCCGTAAGAGAATATCTGTTAGCTAAGGAGGGCGTTGATATATCCCATATTAGGTATGTGCTATCCCATCCCCAACCCCTTGGTCAGTGTAGGAAATTCTTGTCCAATTACTTGCCCTATGCGGTTACTAAGGCTGTGCCGAGTACAGCTGCAGCTGCATCGGAGGTGGCAGCTGGTAGCCGCGATACTGCCGCCATTGCTTCTAAAATAGCAGCGGAGGTTTATGGACTTGAGATAATAGGTGAAGATATACAGGATTATGATAATAACTATACAAGGTTTATTGTTATCGCAAATAGCGATGCTCCCAGGAGCGGGAAAGACAAAACATCGTTGGTATTTTCCACCGAGGACAAACCCGGAAGCCTCTATAGGATTTTAGATATATTTAATCTTTGGGATATCAATATGACTAGGATTGAATCAAGGCCAACGAAGAACAAGCTGGGCAGATATGTCTTCTTTGTAGATTTGCAAGGGCACAAGGAGGATGGAGATTTGCGAGATGCTTTGACAATGGTGAAGAAAAAAACATCCTTTTTCAGGATATTGGGCTCCTACCCGGTTTCGTCAGTAAGTGAAAAGACCTGACGGGAAATTACCAGGTTGTGGTATAATATTTACACAAACTGGTTAGGGAGTGGAGCATATGGCAGTAGCTGAAAAAGAAATAGATATAACCAGAAACATTAAAATAATAGAGTGGCTAAAGAGTGAGCTTCTCACAGAGGTGGCTGATCTGTTCAAGGTATTGGCAAGAGGTGCTAGGGAGGAGCTACATGAGGCAGTTGGAGAGATAATATCGAGTATCATCCTTATCAGCTACCTCCTGGGAAAACGTCTGGGCATTAGCTATAACATTATTGAACTGAAGGTACATAACAAGGTCAAGCTAGGGCTTGTTGAGAACCATGATGTGGAGAAGTATTATGGAGATCTGTCCGAACTTTCAAGACATCTGGACAGAAGTAGAAGAAAGGAGAGGTGAAGGGGCTTGACCCTTTTGGATATATGGATAGTAAAAAAAATCTTGGACTGCTAATTCCCCGAGCAAGTATACATATTTGGATTATTCTACTGCTGACAATCGTTATTGCAGTGTTGGACTGGAGAATGGCAATACCCTGCTTTGTTTTGTTTGCCTACCTTACCTATTACAATATAAGGACGAATTATAAACGCAAGGTTGAGATTTCTAAGTTTATAGAGAATCTGAACTTCAATATAGATACTGCCACAAAGGATACTCTGATGAACTTCCCCATACCGTTGGTCATAACTGAGCTGGACGGTGCTATTATTTGGTACAATTCCACAGTTGAGAATATTTCGGGAAATAGTGATATATTCGAGGAGACTGTAAAATCCATAATAAATGATCTTAAAAACGATGAGCTGTTGCCTGAAAATCTAGTGAAAAATCAGGGAGGAATAGTAAGACAGGTAGACATAAACGGGTATCGTTACAATGTACGCTGTAATATTGCTAGACGTGATCCGGTTCGAGATTCAGCCGAAGATTACATGCTGATACTTTATTTTCTGGATATAACAGAGCTTGAGGAGCTCAAAAGGACGTATTTCGATGAAAGGACGATAACAGGAGTTTTTGTAATAGACAATTATGACGATCTCATGCAAAGCATGGATGATACCATTAGGCCTCAAATGCATGCAGAAATCGATAAGAAGATAGTTAATTGGGTTTCATTTACAAACGGTATTATTAAGAAATATGAAAGAGATAGGTATATGTTCATTTTTGAACATAAATATTTAAAAGAGCTGGAAGATAAAAAGTTTGAAATAATTGATACGATAAAGGAAATTAATATTGGGAACAAGCTGCCCGTAACACTCAGTATTGGGTTTGGCCTCGGCGGTAAGAGTCTGTCGGAAAACATCCGGTTTGCTGGGGCATCGATAGATCTGGCATTGGGCAGGGGTGGTGACCAGGTAGTGCTGAAAAATGGAGAAAACTTTAGTTTTTTTGGAGGACGGACAAGGGAGCTGGAGAAGAGGACGAAGGTCAAGGCCAGGGTTATAGCATACGCATTACGTGAGCTTATTGATCAGGCGGACAATGTATTCATAATGGGTCATGAGAATGGCGATATAGATTCGATGGGAGCTTCACTGGGACTTTACAGGGTGGTTAAAAGCAGAGACAGGGATGCCTATATTGTGCTCAACAAGCCCAATCCTACTATTGATACACTTGTTACAAGAATACGCAAGAGTGAAGTGCATGGTGATGTCTTTATAAATAAGAGTGATGCTCTGGAGCTTATCAGGAAAAAAACATTGATAATCATAGTGGATACTCACCGGAAAAGCTTTACAGAGGTGCCTGAGCTTATTGGAAATGGAAGTCAGATAGTTGTAATTGATCATCATAGGAGAGGCGCGGACTATATCCAAGATACAGTGCTTACATATCAAGAGACCTACGCTTCTTCTACCTGCGAGCTTGTCACAGAGGTAATCCAATACATTGATGAAAAGCTGACGCTTACACAGTTGGAGGCAGAAGCACTTTTTGCCGGAATAGTAGTGGATACGAAGAACTTTACCTTCAAGACTGGTGTCAGAACCTTTGAAGCGGCATCCTACCTAAAAAGGCAGGGTGTGGATACCGTAGCGGTAAAACAGCTGTTCCAGAACGATATAGAAACATATGTTAACATTTCTAACGTTGTCAAGGAAGCAGAGGTGATGAATGAAGAGATAGCCTTGTCCTCATGCGCCCCATCTGTCAAGAATCCCCAATTGATAGCTGCAAAAGCATCAGATGAACTACTAAATTTATTAGGCATAAATGCAGCCTTCGTTTTGTGCAGTGTAGGCGAGGAGATATGGATTAGTGGCAGATCTCTGGGGGATATAAATGTACAAGTTATACTCGAGAAGCTTGGCGGAGGAGGCCACCTGACTGTTGCCGGAGCCCAGTTGGAGGGTACTGATATAAATGATGCAAAAGACAAACTAAAATATGCTATAATGGAATATGCGAAGGAAATTGCAAAGCCGAATACATAATAATCGGAGGTTAACATGAAAGTTATATTAAAACAAGATGTTAAAGGACTTGGGAAAGTTGAAGACCTGGTGAATGTAAGTGATGGCTATGCCAGAAATTTTCTATTTCCAAAGGGACTTGCCGCCGAAGCCAATGCCACTAATATCAATATAATGAAAACAAAAAAGGAAGCAGAGAAGACCAAAAAGGATCGTGAACTGGCTCATGCACAGGAGCTTGCTCAAAGGCTGAAGGACATGGAGATTGTTATTAAGACCAAGTCCGGCGAAAATGGTAAGCTTTTTGGCTCTATAACAAGTAAGGATATTTCGGACAAGCTTAAAAAGGATTTCAAGGTGGATATAGACAAAAAGAAGATCGTGTTACCGGAATCAATAAAATCAACCGGAAGCTTTGAACTGGATGTGAAGCTTTACCCGGAGGTTATTGGTAAGCTTAGGGTTAGTATTGTTAGCGAATAACGCGGAGGAATCTGAATAGTGGATATCAATGCCATCGGGAGGATACCTCCTCACAATATAGAAGCTGAACAGGCAGTGCTTGGTTGTATGCTGCTTGATACAGATGTGATACCTACTGTTACCGAGCTGATTAGAAGTTCTGACTTTTACAGAGATGACCATAGGGAAATATGTGAATCCATAATTGATATTACCGAGAAGGCCGGTCCTGTAGATATCATTACCGTCTCTGAACAGCTACAACAGCGGGGAACTCTTGATGCTGTCGGAGGCCTTGATTATTTGGCAAGCATTACTGCGGCTGTTCCTACGACAGCAAATGCCCGTCATTATGCGAAAATAGTGGAAGAAAAATCACTTTTGCGAAAGCTGATAAAGGCAGCCTCGGAAATCAGCGCAACCAGCTACGATGCCACCGAAGATGCCGTATATGTGCTGGACAAGGCAGAAAAGAGCATTTTTGATATACTGCAGAAAAGAAGCACCCAGGGCTTTACTCATATAAAGGATGTGCTCCTTGATACATTTAATAGGTTGGAGGAGCTTTACAACAACAACGGAAACATTACAGGAATACCCACTGGCTTTACTGATTTGGATTTCAAGACCTCTGGACTTCAGAATTCGGATCTGATACTTATAGCAGCCAGACCTGGTATGGGAAAGACGGCTATGGCTCTGAATATAGCGCAGTATGCAGCTGTTCAGAAGCATGTGCCGGTGGCCATTTTCAATCTGGAAATGTCAAAGGACCAGTTGGTTAATAGGATGCTATGTAGTGAAGTGATGGTGGATAGTCAGAAGATGAGGACCGGTAAGCTGGAGGACGAGGATTGGAACAAGATAGCAAAGGCTCTGGCACCATTGTCGGAGGCTCCTGTATATATAGATGACACGCCGGGAATATCTGTAATGGATATTAGGGCGAAATGTAGAAGGCTGAAGCTGGAGAAGAATCTTGGCCTTGTTGTGATAGATTATCTGCAGCTGATGCAGGGAAGGGGAAAGATCGAGAGCAGACAGCAGGAAGTTGCTGACATTTCCAGGTCTTTGAAAATATTGGCTAAGGAATTGAATGTACCTGTTATCACAATGTCACAGCTCAGCAGGGGACCAGAATCCAGAACAGACCATAGGCCAATGCTAAGTGATTTGAGAGAATCAGGAGCCATAGAGCAGGATGCTGATATTGTTATGTTCCTTTATAGAGATGACTACTACAATCCTGACACTGAAAAGAAAAATGTAGCCGAAGTTATTATAGCTAAACATAGAAATGGATCGACGGGAACTGTCGAGCTTAGATGGTTTGGTGAGTATACAAAATTCGCCAATTTGAAAAAGGATGAGTATTAGTAGTTTTGTATCAAATTTCACAAGAAAAATATTGACGACTATACAAGAAAATCATCTCATAGAGCCCGGGGATGGTGTGGTTATAGGTGTATCCGGAGGGCATGATTCTGTATGCCTGCTGCATGTGCTACAATCCTTGGTTGAGTCTCTTCAATTAAAGCTTTACGCTGTTCATATAAACCATATGCTGCGGGGGAAGGAAGCCGATGCGGATGAAGAGTATACAGTAGATTTGTGTAATAGACTGGGGATACCTATTTCGATAGTACGCATAGATATAGCTGCGTATGCTGCAAAATTAGGTTTATCCATTGAGGAGGCGGGCAGAGAGGCTCGTTACAGAGAGTTTAAACAATACGCATCAGCTGTTGGTGCTTCAAAGATTGCGGTGGCACATAATAGGAATGATCAGGCTGAAACAGTCTTTATGCATATCATAAGAGGGACAGGTACTGCAGGACTGTCCGGAATGGAATATAAGAGAGACTGTATTATCAGACCACTACTTGGGGTCAGCAGAGATGAGATTGAGTGTTATTGTCAGGGGGCGGGGCTACATCCGAGGACTGATAGCTCCAACCTAGAGCAGGATTTCACAAGAAACAAGGTTCGCTTGGCCCTATTTCCTTATATTAATGAAAAATTTGACGCAAATATTGTTGAAAGCCTTTGGCGTCTGTCTCAAAATGCTTCTGTTGATGAGAGGTTTATGGAGAAATGCACTAGTGAGGCCTATGAAAGAGTAATAATGGAGAAGGGTACAGGCTTCGTATGTCTAGATATTCGACAGATGCAAAAGTTAGACCCGGCAATAGGCATGCGTATACTTAGAATTGCCCTGAAGAATATCTCTGGCAGTGCAAAGGGCGTGGGGGGCGTTCATTACAGGGCTTTGACTGACCTGATCAATAAAGGACGTACTGGGACAATGGCGCAGTTACCACGAGGTATTCGGGCTACTGTCTCATATGGCGTTTTAAAATTATTATTAAAATCATCTTTGGAACAAAGCAGTTCAAGTGATGGGGCTTTTTCCTTGCAGATTGCATTACCTGGTGAGACATTTATACCGATATTGAATTCGAATATAAGAACATCAATTATTATGCCTGAAAATATTGATAAATATAGTATGTTAGGATATAATCCTAAAGTGCAATATTTTGATTATGATAAAGTAAAACAGGGAATATATATTAGAAATCGAAGAAATGGTGATATTTTCAAGCCTTTAGGTTCTCCCGGAACAAAAAAGCTGAAGGAATTTTATATCGATTCCAAGGTGCCCAGGGAGAAACGAGGGATGATTCCACTGATTGTTATAGGCAATGAAGTCGTTTGGATTATCGGGCATAAAATTAGTGATAAATTTAGAGTAACTGAAAATACTAAAAGTGTGCTTAAGATGGAATACATTGAGGGGGGCAGAAATGAGAGCTGATATTGAAAAAATACTGGTGTCTCAAAAAGAGATTGGTGAAATGGTCAAGCAGCTGGGGAAACGTATTTCTGAGGATTACCAGGGACAGGACCTAATTCTGGTAGGTGTACTTAAGGGCGGATTTGTTTTTATGGCAGATTTGATGAGGGAAATAACCATACCAGTAGATATTGATATGATAGCAGTATCAAGCTATGGTGCATCAACTAGGTCCTCTGGTGTAGTAAGGATTATTAAGGATATGGATTTGGACCTTACAGATAAACATGTGCTTATAGTTGAGGACCTAGTTGATACAGGTCTGACGCTGAAGCATTTGAAGGAGCTCTTTAACACAAGGGGTCCCAAAAGCGTAAAGATTTGTACTGCCTTTGACAAGCCTTCCAGGAGGAAGGTAAGTATAGAGGCGGAATATAAAGGCATTGAGGTGCCGGATGAATTCATAGTAGGATATGGACTGGATTTTGCCGGGAAATATCGTAATTTACCGGATGTCTGTACTTTAAAAAAAGAGGTATACACAAAGTAACATAAGGGCAGACAAAACTCTGAGTAAGAGAGTATATTGGTGAGTAGCGTGTTTATTGTGTTTTAGTAAGGTTTATGTTAATATAATATAATCTGGAAGACTAGGTAGGTCTATAGAGAGTCCGGGAGGGAGATATTTGAAACATTTTAAGGGTTTAAGTTTTTATATAGTAATATTTGTGTTGGTGCTTTTTATTCTGATGATTTATTCCGGTACATCGAGAGTGCCGGAGCTTAGCTATACCCAACTGATTTCGCAAATACAAAATAGCAATGTGCAGAGTGTCGCCTTGAAAGCTGATGAGGCTACAGTAAAACTGATTGAGCCCAGTAAAGACACAAAGAATGATGAATATGTAGTTTATATATCATCGGTGGATTCATTTACACAGATGATGACTGAGGCATATACCAACGGCCAGATCAAGGATTTTAAGGTGGATAGGCCTATAGCTGCACCCTGGTGGCTATCTATACTGCCAACTATCGCATTGATAGTGATATTTGTGATATTTTGGGTATTTTTTCTCCAACAATCACAGGGCGGTGGAGGAAACAGGGTAATGTCCTTTGGAAAAAGTCGGGCTAAGATTAGTTCAGATGACAAGCGCAAGGTGACTTTTGAGGATGTTGCAGGAGCAGATGAAGAAAAGGAAGAATTAAAGGAGATAGTTGAGTTTCTTAAGTCTCCAAAGAAATTTATAGAGCTTGGAGCCAGGATACCAAAGGGCGTACTCCTTGTTGGACCACCTGGAACAGGCAAGACCCTTTTGGCAAGAGCTGTTTCAGGTGAGGCAGGAGTACCATTCTTCACTATAAGCGGTTCTGATTTTGTTGAAATGTTTGTTGGTGTTGGTGCATCGAGAGTCAGGGATCTCTTTGAACAAGCAAAGAAAAGTGCCCCTTGTATTGTATTTATTGACGAGATTGATGCGGTAGGGCGCCATAGAGGCGCAGGACTTGGTGGAGGACATGATGAACGTGAGCAGACCTTGAATCAGTTGCTTGTTGAAATGGACGGATTTGGAGTCAATGAGGGAGTTATTATACTCGCTGCTACAAACAGACCAGACATATTGGATCCTGCTTTGCTAAGACCCGGCAGGTTCGACAGGAGAGTGTATGTAGGGCTACCTGATATGAGAGGCCGTGAAGATATTCTGAGGGTTCACGCAAAGGGTAAGCCTTTGGGATCTGATGTCAAGCTTGATGAGCTGGCAAAGAGTACTCCGGGCTTTACAGGAGCCGATTTGGAAAGCCTGCTCAATGAAGCTGCGTTGCTTGCCGCCAGAAAAGACAAGAAACGTGTTGAAATGGAAGAGATAAAGGAAGCCACCTTCAAAGTTATGATAGGGCCCGAAAAGAAAAGTAAGGTCATAAGTGAGAAGGAAAAGAAACTAACTGCATACCACGAGGCCGGCCATGCCATAGCTGTAAGGGTTGCCTCATCTACAGATAAGGTTGATAGAGTTTCCATTATCCCATCGGGAAGGGCAGGAGGCTATACCGCTCACAAGCCTGACGAGGATAAGACATATCATACCAAGGCACAGCTATTGGAAGAGATCATCATTTCCATGGGTGGAAGGGCAGCGGAGGACATAGTACTTGGCGAGATAAGCACCGGAGCATCAGGTGACCTCAAGCATGCCAACAGCGTGGCAAGAAGTATGATCATTGACTACGGTATGAGTGATAGACTAGGCAATATGGTTTTCAATGAGAATGATGAGGTGTTCATAGGTCGCGATTTCGGCCATACTAGAAGCTACAGTGAGGAAGTCGCAGCAACAATCGACAAGGAAGTGAAGCTACTTATCGATTCAGCTTATGAAAAGTCAAAAGCGATACTTAATGAACATATAGATATCCTTCATTTGTTGGCTGAAACGTTACTGGAGAAAGAAAAAATCGAAGGCCATGAATTTGAGCAAATATTTGCCGGAGCTTGATATTTATCTAGTAGCTATTGATACACTGTGAAGAGATGCTAAGCTGAGAGTAAATTGGAGGCTAAAGGCAGAATTTAAAATTAAATAGACCCTTATCAAGAGTGGTGGAGGGACAAGGCCCGATGATACCCCGGCAACCGGCCAGACAGGCAACGGTGCTAATTCCTGCAGGATATAGGTCCTGAAAGATGAGGAACTCAGATAATCAGACCTCTTCATATTTCAGGAAGAGGTTTTTTGTTTGTTATTTGGATGTTTTGCTAATATATCTAACTTTGAAAGGAGAATGGAGAATGTCAAAAAGATTATTTACTTCGGAATCGGTAACTGAGGGACATCCCGACAAAATTTGTGACCAGATATCTGATGCGGTTCTCGATGCAATTTATGCCCAGGATCCTAATGCAAGGGTTGCTTGTGAAACAGCGGTTACAACTGGAATGGTTCTTGTTATGGGGGAGATTTCAACTGAGTGTTATGTGGATATACCAAAGGTAGTCAGAAACACAGTAGTTGAGATTGGCTATAATAGGGCGAAATATGGATTTGATGGGGAGACCTGTGCCGTTTTGACTTCAATTGATGAGCAGTCCGGAGATATCGCTATGGGAGTCAATAAGTCGTTGGAAGCTAAGAGTGGAGAGATGGATGATTCGTACATCGAAGCTACTGGAGCAGGTGATCAGGGAATGATGTTTGGTTTTGCCTGTGATGAAACTCCTGAGCTGATGCCAATGCCTATTTCGTTAGCCCATAAGCTTGCTAAAAAACTGTCTGATGTGCGAAAGCAGCATATCTTGGACTATCTGAGACCGGATGGGAAGTCACAGGTGACAGTGGAGTACGATGGGGACAGGCCCGTAAGAGTTGATACCGTAGTTATATCAACACAGCATGGAGAAGAGGTTTCCCATGATACTATAGAGCGGGATATCATTGAATTGGTAATTAAAAAAGTGGTACCGGCTGAGCTGCTTGACTCAAAGACAAAATTTCTTGTCAATCCTACCGGCAGGTTTGTAGTTGGAGGGCCTAATGGTGATTCCGGCCTGACGGGCAGAAAAATTATTGTCGACACCTATGGCGGGTATGCGAGACATGGAGGTGGCGCTTTCTCAGGGAAGGATCCCACGAAGGTGGACCGTTCAGCTGCATATGCTGCTAGATATGTAGCAAAAAATCTTGTAGCAGCAGGGCTGGCAAAAAAGGCCGAGGTACAGCTGGCATACGCTATTGGTGTGGCTAAACCCGTATCGGTTTTGGTAGAAACATTTGGAACAGGTAAGATGTCGGAAGATAAACTGTCACAGCTTGTGCAGAAATTCTTTGATTTGAGACCTGCAGCAATAATAAATAAACTGAACCTAAGAAGGCCTATATACAGACAGATTGCAGCATACGGACACTTTGGCCGCACTGATGTTGATTTGCCATGGGAGAAGACGGATATGGCAGAGTTGCTGAAAAGTGCAGCTGAGGATATCTAAGGTAGTGAAGCAAGAGGAAGACCGATACTCATTTGGACTGTTTCGCGAACAGCTCCTAATGAGTGCCGGTCTTCCTGCTGTTATAACCGTCCCATTGTCTCATATGCATCATAAAAAGATTTCGACAATTTCGACATTTCTATTTTCACTAAGGTCAACGATATAAGGAAGGAGTACAGGAGGACCAGCTTTATTTGAGAATACGCTAATTTTCTGTTTTTCCCCTGGAAACTCTCCCGAAGATACTATGCTTCCGACTTCTCCGGTGTTTAGAAGTACAATGGTACCTTCGCTATATACGGCGATGCTACTTAAGAAAAGCTCGACAATAAAGGGGTCAAATTGAGTGCCTGAGTTTTGCTTTATATACTCTGCGGCAATATGAGGTAATTCCCTCCTTTTATACACCCTGTCTGATGTAAGGGCGTCATACACATCAGATAGCGCTACAATCCTTGCCAGCGGTCCTATTGAATTAGCGGATATACCTAGCGGGTATCCGGAACCGTCCCACTTTTCATGATGCTGGAATGCAATGCCGGCGATTTTTGTTCCTAGATGGTATGAGTTTTGTATTATTTCACAGCCATGCACTGAATGAAGTTTCATTAGACTAAATTCTTCACTGGTTAGAATGGCAGGCTTCTGGAGAATATTCAGAGGAACCTTGCATTTGCCTATATCATGTAGAATAGCACCCATCCCCAGCGACATCAGCTGCTCATTACCATAACCGAGCTTTTTACCAAGTATTAATGAGTAAATACAAACATCTACTGAGTGCATGTATGTATAATTGTCTATATCTCTTATCCCTGTAAGTTGAAGCAATAGAGTATCGTTCTCGATAAGTTGATGCATTATATTATTCACAGTATCTTTTACGACTGTAATGTCGGAGTCACGATTTTTCCTTGTCATTGTGAATATATCTTTTATTGTTTCAACTGCATGGTTGTAAACTCTTTCCTCTTCAAATTCTTCAATGGGCTCATAATTGCCTTCTTCTATGTATACCTTATCCACATTGAATGCCTTAAGCTTTCTTAGAGACATAGGTTTTATAGCAAAGCCTGAGAGAAGAAGAAGTCTACCGTCGGGTAGTATTACATCCTTCGCCAGTTTCATACCGGGCTTTAATTGTGAAAGCATTAATGGAATCATTACAATATCACCTGAGTTATTTACTATGGATACAACGAATATTATTTTTATGTAATTTAATTATACCATAATTTGTTGAAATAAAAACAATCATGTAAAAATAATACCGTAACATCTGCTTGACTAATTGAATATACATATATTATTAAAGCTTTAGGAGAAATATTATGTTTTTTGATGTTCTTCAATGCATTGTATATGTGCTAGCAGTATATGGGCTGACTGTTCTGATATTAGGTATATTTGAATTTATAAGTTGCACGATAGCAGGGCGCCATCCGAAGGTCAGAGCAGTTTTACTGGTGCAGGATGCAGAGGAACATATTGAATATATTGTGAGATATGCAGTAAAAAGAGAATTTGCTTCCAAGCTATTGTCAGATAAGAAGCTGGTCATCGTCGATATGAATTCGACAGACAGCACCTATGCTTTATTGGAAAGGCTGGAGAAAAATTTCCCAAGTATTAGGGTTATGAAGATATGCCATATGGATAGTATTCTCAAAGACTTTGAGAAGTGATTATAAGCTATTGTCACTATGATTAATCTTTTCACCCATTGCAAAGTAATATATACTATATATGTTAGTAAAAATATTTTGAAAAGCGATACGTACATGAGGTGTTGCAAGGGATGAGATGAATCTGACTGTTATTGAAGGCGTCATAGATGACATTATTTACAAAAACGATGCAAATGGTTATACAGTATGTGAAATATTTGCTAAAAGCAAAGTCATTACTGCTGTAGGCTACATGCCATTTATAAATGAAGGGGAAACCGTCAAAGCAAGCGGCAAGTGGGTTAGGCATCCTGACTACGGGGATCAGTTCAAGGTCGAGCTTTATGAAAAGATTCTTCCCCAGACGGCGGATGGAATAGAAAAGTATTTGGCCTCAGGGATAGTAAAGGGTGTTGGCCCTGCTACTGCAGCAAAGATAGTTCAGCGCTTTGGTACAGAAACCTTGGAAATAATTGCCAGAGAACCCCAGTGCTTATCAGAAATTAAGGGCATCAGTCTGGATAAGGCAATAAACATAGGACAAGCCCTCAATGAGCAGAGAGGTCTTCGAGACGTAGTTATGTTCCTTCAGGAATATGGTATCAGTCCTTCTGTATGTATAAAGATCCACAAGGCATATGCTGAGATGGCGGTTGCCAGGATAAAAGAGAACCCGTACAGGCTGTGTGAGGAAGTATTCAGGATAGGTTTTAGAACAGCCGATAGGATTGCTATGAGGTTAGGTATTGATCCTGTATCTCGCTTTAGGATAAGAAGTGGGATAAAATACACCTTGAGCCATGCAGCGGCTAATGGACATACATATTTGCCAGAGGAAATGCTCAAGGAATATTCAGCTCAATTGCTGGGGATTTGTGACATAAACATTGAAGATGCTCTTATTTCGCTGGTATTTGACAAGGCGGTCCAGGTTGAGAAAAAAGACGGCAGCAATCTTATATATTTATCTTCCTTCTATAATGCAGAGCAATTTGTGACAAAAAGGCTTCTGAGTTTGGCGACAACACATTTTGACAAAAGCCAGCATGACCTGAACGAAAAGCTATCCAGATTTGAGCAGGAGGAGGGGTTGAAGCTTGATCCGCTACAGAGGGAAGCTGTCCGAGAAGCTGTTTTAAATGGATTACTTGTCATTACAGGGGGACCGGGTACGGGGAAAACGACGATTATAAAATGCATAATCCGATTGCTGATGGAGGAAGGTCATAAAATTGCGCTGGCTGCGCCGACGGGTAGAGCGGCAAAAAGAATGTCTGAAGCAACAGGCTTTGAGGCGAAAACCATACACAGGCTCTTAGAAATCGGCTATACTACTGATGAAAGCGACCTTGCATTCCAAAGGAATGAGGAGAATCCCATTGAGGCTGATGTGATTATTATTGACGAAATGTCCATGGTTGACATATTGATAATGAACCACCTGCTTAAGGCGATTCCTGCCGGTGCAAGGGTTATCCTTGTGGGAGATGGGGATCAGCTGCCATCAGTAGGAGCAGGAAGCGTCTTACTTGACATAGTTAACTGTAGTAGTATAAAGACTGTAAGGCTTACAGAGATATTCAGGCAGGCAGAGGAAAGTATGATTATTATCAATGCCCACAAAATTAATAAGGGCGAGGCGCCGATACTATATGCAAAGGACAAGGACTTCTTTTTCCTAACAAGGAAATCCCTTGAGCATATAGCCCACACAGTGGTTGACCTTTGCTCCAGGAGGCTACCGGATACATATGGCCTTGATCCACTGAAGGATATACAGGTGCTGACTCCCACAAAGAAAGGACCTGCAGGTGTGGTTAGCCTTAATGTGGAACTGCAGAGGGCACTTAATGCTCCTGATACAAGGAAGACTGAAAAGGCCTCCCGGTCTTATGTATTCAGGGAAGGTGACAGAGTAATGCAGGTAAGAAATAATTACTCACTCAGATGGGAGCGGCCTAACAATGCTGGAGAAGAAGGAACGGGAATATTTAATGGCGATATGGGAGCTATCAAAAGAATTGATGAAGATGCTATGAAAATTGAAGTAATGTTTGATGATGATAGACTGGCAGTGTACGATTTTAACATTATCGATGAGATTGAACCTTCGTTTGCCATTACTATACATAAAAGTCAGGGGTCTGAGTTCCCTGTTGTGGTCATACCAATATTCCCGGGACCCCAGGTACTGATGACACGTAATCTTTTATATACTGCTGTGACTAGAGCCAAGGAAATGGTCGTGTTGGTGGGAAATGAGAAGTCCCTTTGCGAAATGGTAGGGAATAAACAAGAAACGTTGAGGTTTTCAGGTTTATCAGACAAACTTAAAACATTTTCCGGATATGCCGATATACTATGAAGAAAGCGGGCTGAAGGTTAATGGGCTTTATTGAAAATATTATTAATGTCGTTTATCCACCCAAGTGCATTTTTTGCCAGAAGCTTTTGGACCATGATGTAGCGCTTCATATATGCCCGGCTTGCTATGCAAAGCTTCCGATTATAGGGAAGGTGGTTCATAAAACATCGCCAGATGAGGATGAGAATTATTGCGACGGGGTTATTAGTATATTTGAATATACTGGTATGGTAAAGGAATCCCTGATAAGATTTAAATTTTATAACAAGCCAAGCTATTACAGGACTTATGCAAAGCTTTTAGCTGACAAGATAGGGAAGATTAGCGATGCAAATAAATACAATATGGTGTTGAGTGTGCCTCTTCATAAGCATAAGGAGTTTTCAAGAGGCTATAATCAAGCATATCTGATTTCAAAGGCCCTCAGCAGGATACTAAGATTACCGGAACGTTCACATTTGCTCAAGAGAGACAGATATACCGAGGCACAAAGCCTATTGGATAAGCAGAAGAGAAATCAAAATGTACGGGGAGCTTTTACTGTTACAAAGCCTACTAAAGTACGGGGATGTACTATCCTATTGGTGGATGATATATTAACAACAGGTTCAACACTTGAAGAATGCAGTAGGGTGCTTAAGCAGGCAGGGGCTGAAAGAGTATTTGCCGTAGTTGTTGCAACCGGAAGAAAATGAATTGGGAGGTAATATTATGCCAGATGTGAGGAATTGCAGGAGGTGTGGTAGGATTTACAATTATATTGGGGGAGCGCCCCTTTGTTTATCTTGTAAAGAGCAGGACGAGGTGGATTTCAAGAAGGTAAAGGAGTATTTATATGATAACCCAAAAGCAAGCTTGACACAGGTGTCTGTTGAACTTGATATTAGTGTAGAGAAGATCAAGAGATTTTTGAAGGACGGAAGGCTTGAAATTGCAGGTGATGAAGGTAATTTGGTATTGGAGTGTGAGAACTGCGGTAGATCTGTTAAAACCGGAAGGTACTGTCAGGAATGTGAAAGAAGCCTTACATCAGGATTAAGAAGTGCGGCCAGTGAGTTTAAGAGTGAGCTTGACAGCGTGAAGACAGAAAAAAATAGCTCATTTGGTATGAGATATATGAATAAGGGTTATGAGAAGAAATAATAAATACAGTTAATAGAGCATGAGGTTTTACCGATATACTATATAAGAATGAAAAGAAAGATTTAAGGTGAGTGGTTTATATGAGAATACCAGGTGATATTTCCAAAATTACCGGCGTATACGGTTCGCAAAAGAATATTGGAAGAGTAAATAGGGCAGGGGCAGTTTCATCAAAGAAGGATGTCCTTTCAATATCTAATGAGGCCAAGGACTTCCAGACGGTTTACAGAGCCCTGAAGGGAGTAGCGGATATACGCAGCGATAAGGTAAATAGTCTTACAGAAAGCATCCAAACAGGAAAGTACAGCGTAGGTGGCCGGGATGTGGCTGACAAGATAATAAAAGGCTTATTGGATATAAAGGCATGATGTACTTGGGGAGTTTAACAACTCTCCTTTTTCCCGGGTTGGATATGTGATAGGTGGTGGAGCTTTGGATACTGTTTCAGTAAAAAAACTCATAGATATACTTAACAAAGAAGCAACAATTTATGAAGGCATTCTGACGCTGTCTAAGGAAAAAACAGATGTGATAGTCAAGGGCAGGGTGACTGAGCTTGAGGGTATTACAAGAGCTGAGCAAACGATGATACTTCAGCTGGGTAAGCTGGAGGAGGAGCGGGAGGCACTTGTAATTGAGTATGCTGACAAGTTGGGAAGAAAGCCTGAGGAAATAACAATTTCTGAGCTTGAAAAGATACTTTCCACTGAACAATCAAAGGAATTAAAGGATTGTAGCGAAAAAATGGCAGGGCTTTTTAGTGATCTGAGTAACGCCAATGTCATGAACTCCAAGCTTATTAAAAATTCACTGGATTATATCGATTTCTCAGTTAATGTCCTTTCAAATGCCGAATCATCCGGAGACATATATGGAGAATCCGGACAATCCAATGATTCCAAGAAGCGCAACTTCTTTGATATGAAATTATAGGAGGCCATATTTATGGGCGTAGGGTTTGCCAGTTACGAAATAGCGCGTTCTGGTCTTTTAGTCAACGAACGCGGACTATATGTAACAGGTCATAATATTGCTAATGTGAATACTGCAGGTTATGTGAGACAGCAGGCTATGATAAAAAATGGCCCTGTTGAAACTGTGATGTCACGGGGTGGAATGGTACAGCTTGGTCTTGGAGCTGATATTCAGGATATCAGGCAGATTAGGCATACCTTCCTTGATAACATATACAGGCAAGAAAATACTACGTTGGGATACTGGGAAACCCGGCGAAAAACCTTTAGCGATGTGGAAGCTATTATGGCTGAGCCTATGGAATCAGGACTCCAAAATGTACTCAATAAGTTTTGGGATTCATGGCAGGAGCTTTCCAAGGAACCGGACAGCCTTACGATTAGGGCTCTTGTAAGGCAGAGAAGCGAGGCTTTGGTTCAGCAAATTAACCATATGGGCTCCCAGCTTGATAGGCTTCAGAATGACCTGAATACTGAGATCACGGTAAGGATTGCCGAGGTTAATGAGGTAACAAGGGAAATAGCTAATCTTAATGTTAAGATATTAAAATCAGAGGTTTCAGGAGATACTGCCAGCGATTACAGAGATCAGCGTAATACGTTGATAGACAGACTAACCAAGCTGGTTAAAGTAGATATCAATGAAATGCAGGATGGCCAGATAGACGTAACAATGGGCGGGTATTTCATCGTTCAGAAGGGTGTCAGCACAGATCTGTATGCAGCAGAGAGAAAAGTCGGAGAAAATTTCTTTGTTCCGAAGCTGGCAGGGACTAGTATTGAGGTACCCGTAAGCAGCGGTATCATAAGGGGACTTATGGAGTCAAGGGGAGATGTTTCCGGTGCAATAGGAAGCTATGAGAACGGTACACCTAACACAAAGGCCGATGTGGTTTTTTATGTAGATACAAGTACTACAGCTTCAGATGAAATAGCAGATCAAATTGCTGCATATACAAATGAACTAGACAAAAGAGGTCTGGATTATAATGTTAGAGTCATAGATGCATCAAATGCTGATGATTTGGCCAATCAAATAGGTTCAACGACAGGCTTCAGGGCTAATTCCAACAAGTATGCAATACTCCTGACTAATGGAGTGCCGGCAGACATGGATGTGTTGAGAAATGCATTGGAAAGTGTAGGAATGGATACATCGGTAATAACTGATAATACTGCTGCATGGGATAGCTTTGCCGGTGCTTTAGATGGTAGTACATATAGCCTGACGGATTTCATTGACTTAGGCTCATATGAGGCCATTACAACAAATATGGCATCTGATACAAATATGGATGTCGTATCTAACTACTCATTGGTTGGAGAGTCTTTGAATGTAGTATCACAACTGAAGCAGAGGCTAAACGCCTTGGTTAATGCTATGCTCAGAGAGGTGAATTATCTGCATAGAAGCGGAATGAATATTAAGGATCCGGCAAGTTATGGAGAGGATTTCTTTGTGGCGATAAGTTCAAGTAAACCACTGGAAATGGGGAATATAAGGCTAAACTCCAACCTGTCAGACCTATCAAATATGGCTGCATCCAAAACGGGAGAGAGTGGAGATAATTCAAACGCTCTTGAGATAGCAAACCTGAGGCATAAGTTAATAATCAGGGATAGTACGGGGGTTGTAAGCGTGGATGACTATTATCAGGATATAATACTGAACATGGGGAACAATGGCGCCGATTCGTCAAGGATCGCAGAAAGCCAGAGTAAGCTGGTGGAGTCGGCTGATGCGCAGAGGACTTCAATAACAGGTGTCTCTATGGATGAGGAAATGTCAAACATGATGAAATTTAAGTTTGCATACGATGCGGCTTCAAGAGTACTCAATATAATGGATACAATGATGGAAACAATTGTTAATAGACTTGGAATAGCGGGTAGGTGAGAATAAATGGCTGAATCATTTTTTGGTTTAAATGTAGCGGTGCGTGGCCTTTTTTCAGCTCAACGCAGTCTGGATACAGTAAACCATAACCTTAACAATATAAATACTCCGGGCTACTCAAGGCAGCAGGCGGTCCAGATTGCCTCCAGACCAATGGCACTGGCAGATGGAACCGGAATGATGGGTACAGGTTCTGATGTTATAGGTGTTAAGAGAATTCGAGATGAGTATCTAGATTTCAAGTTCTGGAGCGAGAATCTGTCCCACGGCGAATGGATTGCAAAGAAGGAGGTGCTCTCAGATATTGAGGTAACCTTCAACGAGCCCTCAGACAGTGGCTTTACTACGATAATGAGCGACTTTTTTGATTCTATGCAGGAGCTTGCCAAGGATCCTAGCAGTGCTGCAGTCAGATCCCTTGTAAAGCAGAGAGGCGTGACGCTAACTAAGTATTTCAACAGTATGGCCTCCCATCTGGAAGAAATGCAGAAGGACGTGAACTATAGGATACAGACGAAGGTTGAGGAGGTCAACTCCTACGCAACACAGATCCAGCAGCTAAACAGGCAAATATATATAACGGAGCTGGATGGAAATACAGCTAATGATATGAGGGACCAAAGGACTCTTCTTGTGGATAAGCTGTCAAGAATAATCAATATTGATGCCAATGAAGTAGTAACAGGGCATACACCAGATGGAAGAGAGGATAGGCATTTCGTAATAACCATTAGCGGTAAGGCCCTTGTTGACCATTTTGCTGTTAGTAAGCTGGCTATGGAGCAAAGACCGGCAGCTAAGAAGGTGAACAAAGAGGATATAGGTAATCTGTATGAGATAAAATGGGCTGACGGCAACAAACTGAACATAAAAGGTGGAGAGCTTAGGGGATATTTGGATGTGAGAGATGGTAATGAGGGCTTTGTGAATCCTGATAATAACGCCGTTTCGCCAAATTATAAAGGAATACCATTTTATCAGAAGAAGCTGAATGAATTTGTTCGTACCTTTGCACGGGCATTTAATGAGGGATATATAGACACTGACGGAGATAAGGCATTCGATGTTGGCGAAAATGGAACTGGCCATACAGCTGGATTTGGTTACAATTCTTATGTTGACGGTATAAGATTCTTTACAATGACTGGGGAGAGTAAACTACCAGCATCTAGCGTTGATTTTATCTCCGGTGCAGCAGATCCTAATGATCCAGCTCAGGTGTATGATCTGTATGAGAATATAACAGCTAAAAATTTCTCCGTCAGTTCCGATATACTTGATGACTATAACCTGATTGCTACTTCTGATATATCCGGTGAAGCGGGGAATATCGAGGTCTTGAATAAGCTACTTGGATTCAGAAGGAATGCGGATATGTTTTCGGAGGGTGCTCCCGAGGATTTTATGAAGTCGCTTGTTGCAACATTGGGCATAGATTCGGAGCAGGCTGGAAACTATGCTGATAATCAAGGGGTCGTCATCAATCAGATTATTAACAGGAGGCTATCAGACTCAGGTGTATCAATAGATGAGGAAATGACCAACCTGGTAAAATTCCAGCATGCTTACAATGCAGCGGCAAAAATGATTCAGACTATGGGTGAGATATATGACAAGCTTATAAATGGATTGTTTGTATGACGCTAGTGTACCATAAGATATTGCAGACATAAAGGTTGCTGCTGAGGGTCACAGTCAATTCGCTTCGCTCAGGGAGCCAGGTGGAGCACTGTTTATTATTCGTACAGGAGGGTTTGGATATGAGAATAACTAATAACATGCTTATCAATAATATGGTCAATTATATAGGTAATAATTTGACAAGGATGGACAAGTATCAGGCGCAGCTCGCTTCTGGGAAAAAGATACAGGTCCCATCTGACGACCCTGTTGTGGCGGCAAGAGCATTGAAGCTTCGTACCGATGTGGCGGAGATCAAGCAATACCAACGAAATCTGAAAGACGCTCAGTCATGGCTTGAAATCACTGAATCAGCATTAAACGATATGGGTGAAGTATTCCAGAGGGTGAAAGAACTGGTGGTAGGAAGCGATGCAATAGAGAGCCCTGAGGATTTGAAGGCAACAGAGATGGAAATCAGGCAGCTTAAGACACAGATTATCAATTTGGGAAATACAACTTATGCCGGAAGGAACATTTTTACTGGCTTTAAGACGGATGAAAAGCTACTGGACGCAGACGGGAATTTCTTATTAGAAGTGAGTAATAATGAGGAAATAAACTATGAAATTGGTCTGGGCGACAGCATCAATATTAATGTGACAGGTGGGGACCTGTTTAATGCCGGAGCCGATATTGGAGCTGGAGATGTAGGTGGTGCAGGTAAGTTTATTCAGGATATGGACTCATTGATTACTGCTTTGGCCAATGCTGATTATGGTGCAATTACAAGCTTGGCACACAATTTTTCTGACAATCTGGATAATGTCCTTAGAGTCAGAGCCGATGTGGGTGCTCGTGTAAATAGACTTGAGCTGACAGCTAACAGAATGATGAATGACAACACCAATTTTACAAAGTTAATGAGCGAAAACGAGAATGTAGATATGACTGAAACCATTATGAACCTCAAGAACGAAGAAAATGTGTACAGGGCATCTCTTGCGGGAGGTGCAAGGATAATTATGCCTTCACTGATTGATTTTTTAAGGTAAAAGTCGATGGGCTATGGAGTTATTCCACTTCTTTAGCGCTGTAGGTGGCATAAAGGTAATGGATTGAATAATTCACCAAGGATGGTGGTTATATGGGACTGGAAATTAGCAGAGTGCCCGCAAGACTCAATATTGAGACATCGCCTTCGCATTTATCGATACATACAAAAAGGGCCAAGCTGGAGCTAAGTCATAAGGAAGCGAAAGTAGATGTCCAGACTGAGCTTCCGCGTGTGGTTATTGATCAGTATGAATGCTTTGCTACCTCAGGTCTTATGGGTCCGTTGGATTTGACAAGGCAGGCGGCCCAGAGCGCGATACAGCAGGCGTTGAACTATGCAAGCAAGGTTGCAGGAGATGGAGATAGTATGGCGGCACTGGAGAATCCCAACAGCCCGCTGCCGTCTATTGTGGAGAGAGATGCATACCCGGAGCATGAATTCGGGCTGGACTATATGCCTAAGGCAAGGCCTAGGATAACTGTTGAAGGGGACGTGCAGATTAGTGCTCAAAGGAATGCTGAAGGGATAAGTAACGGGGTTCAAGGTGAATTTACACCAGGAGGTGTCAGTATGGATTACTCACCGTCACAGGTCAGAATTTCCATGGCACAGTATCCCTCAATCAGTTTTAGATATACTAAGGGCAGATTTGATGCATTTGTCTGATAATTTACTGGAGGAATGGGAAAATGCTATTACAGACTAAGTATTTTGGACGGCTCAATGTCGAGGATAGTGATATTTATGGTTTTAGACGAGGCTTGTTAGGCTTTGAAGATGTTAATAGATTTATATTGATAGACAATGAAGAGGAGGGCTCTCCATTTAAGTGGTTACAAGGCCTAGATGGGCCCAAACCCGCTTTTGTAATCATTGATCCTTTTGCAGTCAGGAAAGATTATGAGATTAAACTAAATGACGAGCTTCTTAAGGAATTGGATATAAAGGACCCAAGCGATGTTGTCATCTACTGCATTGTTGTTGTACCAGAGGATATAAACAATATGACAGTAAATCTACAGGCACCGCTAATCATTAATATTAGGGAAAACAGGGGCAGACAGGTCGTCCTTGACACAGACATGTACGGTGTGCGACACTATATACTGGAAGAACTCCATGGACGGGAGGACAGGGAAAATGCTGGTGCTGACAAGAAAAAAGGATCAGTCCATAATAGTAAATGAGAATATTGAGATAACCATCCTGGAGGTGCAGGGGGATCAGGTACGTATAGGTATTAGCGCTCCGAGAGATATTTCCATACACAGGAAGGAAGTATTCCTGCAGATTTCAGAGGAGAATAAAAAGGCAGCCTCTATTAATACTGGAATTAATTTAAATGATATACTTAAGAAGGGTTAAAGCGGAATTTGATACAAAGGGCTTTTACTTTACTGAAGCCTATTAAGATATAGATATTAACAGGGAGAACTGATATGGATGAGCAGCTTAGAGAAATAAAGAATACAATTGTTGAATTAATAACAGATATTATTAGCAGGATTGATACCATCTGTGATAATACGTTAGATAGCGACAAATTTACTAGAATTACTGATTTGCTGGATGATATATTAGCCCTCTCTGAAGGGATAGATGTAATAAAGGGTTTTTATAGCAATATAGACCTTGTGGAGTTGTTGGAAAAGCTGGAAATAATCAAGGAATCCATGAGAATGTCGGATGATCATCTGCTTACCGATGTGTTGAAGTATGAGCTTAAGGACTTATTAGGATATTGGAAAGAAAGTCTACTAAATAATCATTAAGGGAAGAGCCAAATGGGATATGAATATTTGATAAGCATCTGTATGATGGTAAAGGATGAAGAAAAGAACCTCAAAAGATGTCTTGATTCTTTAGGCCAACTAATAGAAAAAAGAGATGTTGAACTGATAATAGTTGATACAGGATCTAGTGACAATACTGTAAATATCGCTGGCCAATATACAGAAAAGCTGTTCTTTCATGAGTGGACAAATCACTTTTCGGAAATGAGAAACATCACAATTTCATATGCAAAAGGGGAGTTTATTCTTATACTTGATGCAGATGAAGTCATTCAAGACCCATTACAGCTATATAAAGATATCGCAGAAAACAGGAAACATGCAAATACCTTAACCTGCAGAATTAAGAACTTTACTGCAAATAGAAGCTTTACCCTTATACAGCAAGAGAGGGTATTTCGAAATGATGGAGATTTTCGTTATGATGGTTCAGTACATAATCAACCTGTATATAAGGCACCGATAGTTAATACTAATGTCTATTTTGATCATTATGGATATTTATTCGGTAATAAGGAAATAAGAGAAAGAAAGTTTATCCGGACTGGCGGAATTTTGAAAGCAGAGCTTAAAAAGAACCCGGATAATCCCTATTACAGATTCCAGCTCGCCAAAACTTATAGCACCCACGAAGATATGACAGAGGCCTTGGAGGAAATACGCAGAGCATATCGATTAATTGTTGGTAAGCCTCAAATCATGAAGCAAGCAATCTTTATATACGGCGCATATGCTCTGATCTCTTTGCAAAACAATGAATACACCGAGGCAATTAAAGTAAGTAAAGAGGGCCTGCTACTTCAGCCCGAGTTTATTGACTTATATTATATAATGGCAGTATCCTTGAGTAATTTAGATAAAAAGCAGGAATCAATGGAGGCTTATTTAAAGTACATTGACTTGGCAAGTCGTTATGATACTTTGTCAATATCCACAAACCCACATGTGGAAGTGTTTTTTTTAGGACAGACATTCTTAGACAATGCATTATTCTTTATTGCCAATGAGTATTACAGCAGTCAGAAATATGATGAGGTATATGATACTGCGATTCAGATAAGTGACAAAGAAAAGGGCTTGCTAATAGCTGCAAAAGCCCTGCTAAAGTTAGAAAGGTTTACAGACCTGGCTGATCTTATTGAGAAGAAGGCTACAGATAATGATTTAAAGGGGAAAATAGTAAGCACAATAGAAGGTCAAATCGTCAATTATAGCACTACAGATAAGAAAAGGGTAGAGTCTGAGTTTAGAAAAGGTAAAGATATTTATTCAAGCCTTAACAAACACAGGCTTGGTTTATATGCGGATAAACCACAGCAAATTGATAAACTGATAAGAGAGACTGATTTTAATGAGCTGCCTGACTACTATGCAGAGTTTTTTCTGGACGTAGATAAAAGGCCCAGGCCTGTTATTTCCGCCATTAAAAAAATGGGGAAGGCGAAAATAAAACAGTATTTAAACAAAATGATAGATATGAAAGGCGAGCTGAAGGAATTTTTCGAAGACTATGTTGCTGGAGAAAATGTACGAGAGGATGACTATAACAGCCTGAGGGTTTCAATATGTATATTATTTGTTTTATTATTTAGAGAAGCTGCTGAAACAAAGAATTCAAAAATAGAAGTATCTGAAAAATACAGCTCACTTTTCAAATTGTACATTGAAAGAGGAATAAGCTATGTTAATCTGTTATATAAGGCGGAAAGACTTAGGCTGTATTATAGCACCCTTGATGAGTCTGAAGATAGATTTTTTGTTACACTAAATTATGCAATGGCTTCTATTGAAGAGGCTAATATTAAAACAGCTATTCGGTATTACTCCGAGGCAGCGAAAAACAACCAGTATATGGCATGCTATATGAAAAAGCACATGGATGACCTATTCCCTCATAGGGAAGGTGTCCAAGAGTTTGAAAAAAATGATTAGTCTGAAGCATTAGGAAAAGCATAAGGAGACACTAAAGACCTTCGGATTAAAAAACTTGAAGAAAAAATTAAAAAACTCTAAAGTATATTTTATTCTCTCCGATAAATATAATAAGAGAGTTACATTTACAAAACTGAAAGCGCGCTTCAGCTAAGTAACAGTGATTTTCTCAAATAGGAGTCGGCCTATCCGAAAAGCAAAATCGGGAAAGGATTCCCGGTTAACAAATTCAAGGAGGATGATCTTATGATTATTAACAACAACATTTCTGCAATTAACACCCGTAACCAGTTGTTCAACACAAATGGAGCTTCTAGCAAGTCAATGGAGAAGTTATCATCTGGTAAAAGAATCAATCGTGCAGCAGACGATGCTGCTGGCTTATCAATTTCCGAGAAGATGAGAGCACAGATTAGGGGTCTCGGACAGGCAGCCAGGAATTCACAGGATGGTATCTCATTTATACAAACCGCTGAAGGCGCACTGGACGAAGTCAGTAACATGCTCGTAAGACTTAAGGAGCTAAGTGTACAGAAAGCTAATGGCACATACTCCAGTGATGACGTTACAAACCTTAAACTGGAAATGACCCAGCTTGGATTGGAAATTGATAACATTTTCGACAAAACAAAGTTTAATGGCAAAAACGTCCTCACCACTTCGGTAAGTATAGCAATAAATGATGCCGCTGATACACTTGCAATCACTGCAACATCTCCTACTGGTATCAAGGGCTTGACCAGCTCATCCAGTTTATCTGCTGTTGATACTGCTATTACAAATGTCAACAAGGCAAGAGCTACATACGGATCACTGCAGAACAGACTAGAGTCTACTGTCAGGAACCTTAAGGCCACTGCAGAGAACCTACAGGCTGCAGAATCTCGTATAAGAGACACTGATATGGCAGAAGAAATGTCAACATTCACGAAGAACAACATACTGGTACAGGCTGGTACGGCAATGTTGGCACAGGCAAATCAATCACCACAGAATGTATTGTCATTACTGAGATAATAGTGGTAATTACTTAAAAAGGGACTCTGTTTACCAGAGTCCCTTTTTAGTATATAGTAGAAGGAGCATTAACCAATGAAAAAGGGGCCAAGAGGTGATTGGAATGATTAGCCAGGAGCAAGGGAAGAGGATGAATGCTGTAATGTCAAAAATTGAAAAACTGATAGAGGGCGGACACCTTATCGAAGCAAGAGCTGCCTTGGACAAAATAGCAGAAAAGATTCCTGGAGATCCTGAGGTTTGCTCTATGATGGCGATCATACATATTTTAGAGGGTTCTTTTGATGGGGCTGAGGATCTTCTTACAGAAGGGCTTAAGGGGGACTCATTCCATTTTGATTTACTTTTTAATCTTGCATATGTCAATGAGCAGCGGGGCCAATATAAGACAGCTAATATGATGTACAGCAAGGCTTGTACAGTTGCTAGAGACAATACTCAAAAGCAGAATGTGGAAGCTGCACTCAACAGGCTTAAAGAACTGGATGACAGTCTCGCTGTAGAAAATCGTGCAAAGATTGTTATTTTTGTCAAGGCCGGAATGGATAGCTTTCTTGGAGATATAATCAAAGGATTATTAGATGATTACTGGGTTAGAAAGATAATAGTAGGTGATTTCAAGCAAATAGATGAAGGCATGGAATGGGCCGATATTTGTTGGTTTGAATGGTGCGATGAACTGGTGGCTTATGGGAGCAGGCTGCCTTTGGCCCAGCAAAGGAAGATTATATGCAGGCTCCATAGCTATGAAGCCTTTACTGATTATACACAGAAGGTTACATGGACAAATGTGGACAAAGTAGTTTTTATCGCTGAGCATATCAGGGAGTATGTTTTAACAGGATGCAGGAGTTTAGCATCTGAGAAAACTGTAGTTATTCCAAACGGAATCGACGTTGGCCGATATCCCTTTAGAAAGAGGAATAATGGCTTCAACATAGCATATGTGGGTTACATAAACTATAAAAAGGGACCGATGCTGCTTTTGCACACCTTTTATGCAATACATAAGAGAGATAAAAGGTATAAGCTTTATATAGCAGGCAAGTACCAGGATCCTCGTTATGAGCTATATTTTTGGCAGATGGCGGAAGAATTAGGTATTGCAGAGAACATTATTTTTGAAGGTTGGCAGGAGGATATAAATCAGTGGCTGGAAGATAAAAACTACATACTTTGTACCAGTTTACTGGAATCACAAAACCTGAGTATAATGCAAGCTATGTGTAAAGGTATTAAGCCTGTGATACATAATTTTGTAGGGGCGAGAGAAATATATCCGGACCAGTATATCTGGAATACAATCGACGAAGCTGCAGAGGCGGTAATCAGTGGGGTGTATGAGACTGGTGAGTATAGAAGGTTTGTGATAGCAAACTACTCACTGGAGAGTGAGCTTGGCAAAATAACAGGCCAGATATCTGAGCTGCTTTCATTTCGAAGGATTATTGATAGAGTAAAGGATATACTTGAAAGTAAAGAGCAGCCTGCAGAGCTATTGCATAAGAACCTCACGGTTCTGATACCAAATTATAACCGTGGGAGAATGCTTAAGGAGGATATGGATAAAGGCCTCAAATTAGGAAATCAATCTAAAATGATAGTAGATGACTGCTCTACTGAAGAGACGGAACAGTTGGACTTCATAAATAATAACAAAGAGATATACAATGCTGATATTATATGGAAACAGTTGAATGAGGGTTTAGCGGAAAGTAGGCGGACAGGTCTGCAGAAGATAAGGACACGCTTTACTGCCTTTGTTGACGATGATGATATGCTTTTATGTATTGATGGAGAACAAGCATTAATCGACATTGAGAAGCTAAATAACGAGTATATTCTTATGATTCCACGGTACCTGCTAAATTTTAGTAATGGTGTAATTGAGCTTGGTTACGACAGAAACTGTTATAAAGACAGAAGCGCAGCAGAGGTTTTGAAGAATATAGCATCGAATAGCGAAATAAGGGCTATGCTTGCAGGAGGCTCAATTGGATGTACCGATATCCTCAAAGTTCATTCTTCTGCTAAAGAATTCAGAGTAGCAGAAGACTTTGTCATGCTTTCGCGGTTGTTGTCTGCCAATCCAGAAATGAAACTCGGTACGACACAATCCCTTGTCCATATTAGAAGAACATCAGATGATTCGCTAAGTAAGACACTATCATCACACAAGCTGGCGCTGGGATTAATAGCCCAGTGTGTTGCATGTTATCACTGTTTGCAGTTGGGCATCGCATCAAAAGATGAAGCGCTTGAGTGGATGAATAATCGGGCAGCACTTATCCAAAAGCTATACGGTTATGGTGAAAGCTTTGAAACTGAGCTTATGGCATATCTGACTGGAGAGATAAGTGAAGAGGTATTTGTGCATTTTTTAAAGCTGCAAGGATTAGGGATTAGTAATAACCTTGACAAACTCGCTCCAGAACTAAGAAAAATGCGAAGTATTTTTTGCAATAAACCTAAAACTATGTACTCATTCAAGGAACAAGAGAAGCCTGTGTTGGTTAGTATAATTATTCCTACTTTCAATAGGAAGGATATGCTTAAACGTGCTATTGATAATGCTTTAAAACAGGATTACCCTAATATTGAAGTAATAGTTACCGATAATTGTTCAAATGATGGAACTTATGAAATGGTGACAAATAATTATAAAAATGAGAAAAGGCTGATTTACAATAGGAATGAAAAAAATATTGGCCCTACATTGAATTACAAAAAAGCATTTTATGAAATTGCTAAGGGCGATTACTGTATGACCCAAAGCGACGATGATTATCTCATTGATTCTACATACATTTCAAAGGCCGTAAAAATGTTAAATGAGAATAGTAGATTGGCATTTGTTTTTGCAGGCTATTATTATAACCATGAAGGGAAGAATAAGGTCTATCGTGTAAAGCCAAATTATCAATCGATAATAAACGGAGAAGAATTCTTCATTAATTATTTAATGGAGAAATATCCATACATGCCTAACCTTTGTACAACATTATTTAGAAAAGATATTGCTCATAAAATTGAAATACTAAAATGTGATCCTGATTGCCTTGCCGCAGATTTAACAATATTATTGCGATTATTGTTAAAAGGGGATGCGGGCTTTATAGATGACATTGTTTTGACTTACACATTGCACAAGGATTCTATTAGTCTTAATTCAGGGACAACTATTAAAAGCAAAGGTGATAATTACAATGAAAAGGCTCTTCTTACAGCAAAGGCGGATATAGAGGAGATGGAAAAAATAGGGGATATAGCCCATGGCATGGGTAAATTTTCTCGTGAGGAATTAGATAAATGGTTTATTTTTAGGGTATTTAGGTACATGTATTGGAGGCTTAATGAAACTGTTAGAACAAAACAGGAAGCAATGCTACTCCTTAATTATTTGAAGCATGAGTATCCATTACTACTGGATACTTTGATGGATGTTGCTCAAAACAGGTTTGGGGAAATTGTACTTGAGGAGAGGAGTTGACTTGATGAAAGCGGTAATTCTTGCCGGTGGTTTAGGTACCAGGATCAGTGAGGAGACGGCTGTAAAGCCCAAGCCAATGGTGGAAATCGGTGGGAAACCAATACTTTGGCATATTATGAAGCTTTATTCTTACTATGATATCAATGAATTTATTATATGTCTAGGGTATAAGGGCTATATGATAAAGGAGTATTTCGCCAACTATTTCCTGCACCAGTCTGATATTACCTTTAATATGAAGAATAACGAAATGAAGGTGCACAGTAATCACTGTGAGCCTTGGACTGTTACATTGGTAGATACCGGGGATGATGCCATGACCGGCGGTAGATTGAAAAGAGTTAATGACTTTATAGGAGATGAGACATTTTGTTTTACATATGGTGATGGAGTAAGTAATGTAAACATCCATAAGCTAGTTTCATTCCATAAAAGGCAAAAAACAAAAGCTACCTTAACAGCTGTCCAGCCTCCTGGAAGATTTGGAGCTCTTGATATGACAAAAAATCTTATAACCAGCTTCAATGAGAAACCCCAAGGGGATGGCAGCTGGATAAATGGCGGTTATTTTGTACTGGAGAAGGAAGTATTCAGTCTTATAGAAGACGATAATACAGTATGGGAGAGAAAGCCATTGGAGGACTTGGCTTCTGATAATCAATTGTCAGCATTCAAGCATACAGGTTTTTGGCATCCTATGGATACGCTAAGGGATAAAATCAAGCTTGAGGATTGGTGGGACAGCGGAAAAGCTCCATGGAAGGTGTGGTGATTCTCACGGAAAGGATGATAAAATGCATTTTGCAAAATGCCGTTTTTGCGGAAAAAAACTAACGGTTACCTTCACGGATCTTGGCATAACTCCATTATCTAATTCTTATATAAGCTTAAAGAATCTATATAGGAGTGAAGTTTTCTATCCTCTTCATGCCATGGTATGTGAAGAGTGCCTTCTCGTTCAGGTGATTGATGTTCAAACACCGAAAGAAATATTTAGTGAATATGCATATTTTAGCTCATATTCTGATAGTTGGCTTAACCATGCTAAAGAATATGCTCAAATGATAATTAGCAAGCTTATGCTTGGTAGAGATTCTAATGTAATAGAAATCGCTAGCAACGATGGCTATTTACTTCAATATTTTAATGAATATGACATACTGGTTCTTGGGATAGAGCCGGCGGCAAACGTTGCAGCTTGTGCTGCAAAGAAGGGAGTTCCCACAATAGTTGACTTTTTTGGTGTAGGACTGGCCAATAAACTAGCTAAGGGTGGGCAATTCGCAGATCTGATCATAGGAAATAATGTTTTAGCCCATGTGCCTGACATAAATGATTTTGTTGAAGGTATGAGGAGAATTTTAGCACCCGGTGGAACAATTACCTTGGAATTCCCCCATTTATTGAAGCTAATTGAAGGCAACCAATTTGACACGATATATCATGAACATTTCTCCTATATATCTTTATTAGCAGCAATAAAAATATTCAAGGCACATGACTTATGCATTTATGATGTTGAAGAAATCCCTACCCATGGAGGCTCACTACGAATCTACGTGGGGCACTTTTCAGATACATACAAAAAGGTCAGCTCTGCTGTTGATAAAGTCTTGAGTGATGAGATAAACAGAGGCTTAAACAGTATAAATGTATATAAACTTTTTGCTGAGAATGTAAAAAGAATAAAATATTCTATCTTGGAATTGCTAATAAGTTTAAAGCAAGATGGAAAGGTTATTGTTGGTTATGGAGCACCGGCGAAAGGGAATACTCTTTTGAATTATTGTGGTATAAGAACTGATTTCATATCCTTTACAGTCGATAGAAATCCGTATAAGCAGGGGAAATATTTACCTGGCACACATATACCGATTTTGGATCCTGATAAAATTAAGGAGACAAAACCGGAGTATGTATTTGTAATGCCATGGAATATCAAGGATGAAATAATTCAGCAATTAGAATTTATTAGGGAGTGGGGAGGAAAATTCATCATACCTATTCCGGAAATAGAGGTAATCTAAATGATATTCCAAGAGACTGAATTACAGGGAGTTTTTCTTATTAATATTGAAAAGAAGCAGGATGAACGGGGATTCTTTGCCAGATCTTGGTGTGCTTCTGAATTCACAGAAAGAAATTTGGATTCAAAGCTTGTACAAAGTAATATATCGCATAATTCGAAAAAAGGCACTATTCGAGGATTGCATTACCAAAGCAGTCCCTTTGAGGAATCTAAGCTAGTTAGCTGTACAAAGGGAGAATTGTTCGATGTTGTTGTTGATATTAGGCCTGATTCTCCTACCTTTTGCAAGTGGATATCTGTTGTACTCAGCAGTTCAGAATATAATATGATATATATTCCCGGAGGATATGCGCATGGTTTTCAAACACTGGAGGATAATACCGATGTTTTTTACCAGATGTCTGAATTTTTCTTTCCGGAGTGCTCCAGGGGTTACAGATGGAATGATCCGGCTTTTGGAATTAAGTGGCCATTACCCTGTTCTATCATCTCCGATAGAGATAAGTCCTACAACAAAATTATTGTAGAGGGAGAAATTGATATATGAATAGAAATGTAGAATTCATATTGGAAAAGCAGCGTAGCATCAAGGCGATGAACGAAAATGAGAAATTGAAAAAATTATCAGCAGATTGGTTCACGGAGGGATTTAAGCACAAGTATTCATATAATTTTACCTGGCTTGGCAGACCCATAATACAATATCCTCAGGATATCATTGCTTTACAGGAAATAATCTGGGAGGTTAAGCCTGATTTAATTATTGAAACAGGTATAGCCCATGGGGGATCACTGATTTTTCATGCGTCAATGCTTGAAATCATAGGAGGGGATGGAGAGGTATTAGGAATTGACATAGATATTAGAGAACATAACAGGGCAGAAATTGAAAAGCATAAAATGTTCAAGAGAATTACATTAATAGAGGGTTCGTCTGTTGAACAAAGTGTTATAGATAAAGTATACTCTTTTGCGAAAAACAAAAAAAATATCCTAGTCATTTTGGATTCACTTCATACTCATGATCATGTTCTGCAGGAACTACGACTATACTCGCCGCTTGTGTCTAAAGACAGCTATTTGGTTGTTTTCGATACAATCGTAGAGGATATGCCAGAGGCTTCCTTCCCAGACAGGCCATGGGGAAAGGGCGATAATCCAAAAACCGCTGTATGGGAGTTTTTAAAAGAGACTGATAGATTTGAGATAGACTATAATTATGAAAATAAGCTTTTAGTCACAGTTGCACCAGATGGATATTTGAAGTGCATAAAATGAAAACCCATTATTGAAAGGTGCCAATAAGGTGGTGAGTGAGGGATAGTATGAAGAATGTATTATTGACCGGCGCAACCGGATACATTGGCTCAAATATTGCCAGGACATTGCTTTGTGAAGGCTATGAGGTTCATATAATTGCACGTCCGTTTTCTGGATTTGATTTGCTAGCTGACATAAAGAACAATGTTAAGATACATATATACAATAGTGAACCCGAAAAACTCAATGATATTTTTAAAGAAATACACCCAGATATATTAATTCATCTTGCCTCTATTTATGTTGCAGAGCATCAAGCAAAGGATATAGGTTCACTAGTTAACAGTAATATACTTTTTGGAACTGAGGTTCTAAATGCAGCAATTTCATGTGGTGTCAATTACTTTATTAACACCGGATCATACTGGCAGAATTATAATGGAGACGCTTATAATCCGGTTAACCTGTATGCTGCTACAAAACAAGCGTTTGAGTGTATTATGAAATATTACCGAGAGGTTTCAAAACTCAGGTCCGTAACAATCAAACTTGTTGATACATATGGTCCATATGACCCGCGCCCAAAGGTTATGACACTACTGAAAAAAGCAGTACAGAGTGGAGCAAAGCTAGAAATGTCTCCGGGTGATCAGGACGTAGGATTTGTTTATATAGATGATGTGGTGAAAGGATATTTATTAGCGATAAAAGCGGTAGAAGAATTAGAGCCTCACATGCATAAGTCTTTTATAATTGCGCCTGGTGAGTACTGCAAATTAAGAGATGTTGTCGCCGTTTTTGAAGAGGTTTATGGTAATAAGCTAAACATAGATTGGGGTAAAAGGGATTACAGGAGAAGAGAAATACTAAGTATTGATTTGAATGAACCTAATATAATTAGCGGGCAGAGGCTTATAAGTTTATTCGACGGCATTAAGATGGTGCGGAATATTGAAGAGAAGTGATGTCTGAGGGGTGTGGCAAAATGACCAACAGCTTTTACAAAGACAAGAAGGTGTTCATCGCCGGCCATACAGGCTTTAAGGGAACATGGCTGTCAATATGGCTGAATAAGCTTGGCGCTGATGTAACCGGGTATGCTTTGGAGCCGCCTACAAATCCGTCCATGTTTGAGATTTGTGGTGTTGGTAACAGGATAAATTCAGTTATTGGTGATATAAGGGATTTAGAGGCGCTAGAGCGCGGAATGAAAGCAGCTAGCCCTGAAATAGTATTTCATCTGGCAGCCCAGCCAATTGTCAGGACTTCCTATGACAGACCGGTAGAAACCTATGAAACCAATGTAATGGGGACAGTCAATCTTTTGGATTCAATAAGGCGATGTCCTTCTGTTAGGGCTGTCGTGGTAGTTACATCAGATAAATGCTATGAGAATAGCGAAGGTTTTTGGGGATACAGGGAAACTGACAGATTGGGTGGCTATGACCCATACTCCAATAGTAAGGCGTGTCAGGAGCTAGTAGCTTCAGCTTATATTAATTCTTTTTTTAATGTGGCAGCTTATGAGAAGCATGGTGTTGCCATAGCAACAGCTCGGGCGGGTAATGTGGTTGGCGGAGGTGACTTTGCACAGGATCGCCTGGTGCCGGATATCATAAAAAGCATTATTTTAAATGAAAAGCTTTCTATCAGGAATCCAAAAGCTGTTAGGCCATGGCAACACGTTATGGAGCCATTGTATGGGTATATGACTCTCGCTGAGAGGCTTTACAGTGAAGGAGCGTTGAAATATTCGGGACCATGGAATTTTGGGCCTGATACCGAAAGCATTAAACCTGTTGAATGGCTTACCAAAAGGCTTCTTTATCACTTCGGGAAAGATGGAGGTTTTGAGTTGGATGGGAGCAAGAACCCCCACGAGACTGACTGTCTGAAGCTTGATTCCTTTAAGGCAATGCAGGGCCTTGGATTCCGCCCCAGGCTTGATATAGACAGGACGCTGGAATTCACGGCATGTTGGGTAAAAGCATATCTAGACGATGAGGATATGTATGACCTTACACTAAAGCAAATAGAAGAATATGAAGATAGTTAGGTTATAGGGGAGAAAGGCTGATATATGGGGCGAAGACACGTAAAGGATAGACTATCGATAGACATATAATGGGTTTTTTGTTCTTTCTATTTTGACTTGCCTGTGATATAATTTTCCGGTACGGAGGTGGGGGATATGGAGGATAAGACATACCAGTTGCTAGAGAAAATGTATTCGGAGGTCACAGGAAGACTGGATTTGTTGGAAAAAGGCCAGAAGGAACTGACAGAGGACCAGCATGAAATGAGATCGGACATTAAAAAACTGTCAAATAGTGTAGTCATAATTAAGAACAAACTTGACAACTATACAAAAACACTATTTGATGGATATATCCAGCATGAGAAAAGGCTTGACAGAGCTGAAGAAAGTCTTGATTTGGTTATTGAAAAAAGCGATAGGCATGAGGTGAGATTGAAAGTAATCGAGGCTGGACGCAAGTAACGATGCCTGCTAGCTTATTTTGCTGCAAAGTCTCTGATAAGTCCGGCGGTGTATTCCAAGGCCTCATGGCTCATCTCTGGGTATACTGGTAAAGCCAGCACACTGGCTGCAGCCTCTTCTGCTGCCGGGAAATCACCCATTCTATTACCAAGGTAAGAAAAACACTCCTGCTGATGCATAGGAAGAGGATAATAGATTTCTGTAGTAACGCCATTATCGGAAAGGCATGACTTTAGTTCATCACGTTTTTCTGTTTTAATACAATACTGATTATATATGTGCCTGTACTCTGGCAATAGCTTTGGTGTAATAATGGCTTTGCTACAGGTGCCACCAAGTATGCTGTCATATATTCCGGCGTTTATTTGCCTTTTTTCAGTCCAACTATCCAGATAACTCAGCTTAACTAATAGCACAGCTGCCTGGATCTCGTCGAGTCTAAAGTTGCCTCCGACGAATTTGTGATAATATTTCGGGCTGGAGCCATGAGTTCTAAGAATTTTCATTTTGCTATAGAGGGCTTCATTATTTGTGACGACCATTCCTCCATCGCCTATTCCACCAAGATTTTTGGATGGGAAGAATGAGAAGCAGCCTATATCGCCAATGCTTCCGGCACGGCGAAGCTTGCCTGCGTAAGGGCACTCGGAACCAATTGCCTGTGCTGCATCTTCGATGATTTTCAAGTCGTATTTGCGGCAGAGGGGTAAGATTCTTTCCATATCGGCCATTTGTCCGAATAGATGAACCGGGATAATAGCCTTTACATGTGACAGCTCTTCTTTCGTCAGGGTTTTCAGTCGATTTTCTAGTTTTTCAGGACATATGTTGAAGGTTTCAGGGTCGATATCCACAAAAAGCGGCTTCGCGCCTAGCCTTGCGATACATCCGGCTGTAGCAAAAAAAGTGAAGGTTGTCGTAATAACCAGATCATCGTGTCCTATATCTAACGCCATCAAAGCCAACAGTAAGGCATCTGTTCCCGACGATACGCCTAGTGCGTATTTGCATTGACTATAGGTAGCGATTTCCCGCTCCAGTTCAGCTACCTTTGAGCCTAGTATAAAATGCTGAGATTCCAGCACCTCATCAATGGTTTGCTTTATCTCGCCTTTTATTGTTGAATACTGGGCTTTTAAGTCTATTAACGGGATTTTCATCCTTAGCCTCCTGTGATTTAGTATTATTTATGCCTCTTTGACCATGTTATTATCTATTACATACTTACAGCCACATTCACTACAAACTGTGTTGCCCTTCCCATCATTAAATTGCAGCTTTGCACCGCATTTGCAGACCCAACCCACCTGCCTTGCCGGGTTGCCTACCACCAGTGTAAAGTCGGGCACATCTTTGGTGACAACAGCACCAGCGCCGATAAAAGTATATCTGCCGATATTATGCCCGCACACGATGGTTGCGTTGGCACCTATGCTTGCGCCCTTCTTCACTGTTGTGTTTCTATATTCATGTTTTCTGTTAATGTGGCTTCTTGGGTTGATGACATTTGTAAAAACAACAGAGGGCCCGATGAAAACGTCATCCTCGCATATTACGCCTGTATAGACGGACACATTGTTTTGAATTCTAACATTGTCCCCGATAACTACCTCTGGCGATATGACCACATTCTGCCCGATATTACAGTTAAGGCCTATCCTGCAGCCGCTCATTATATGCGAGAAGTGCCAAATTTTTGTTCCGGCGCCTATTTCACATGGTTCGTCGATGTAACTTGATTCATGTACAAAGTATTCTTTCATTTCACACCTCGGTAATTGGTATGGTGACACTCCTCACTAAAGAAGCTAAATAGTAGAACCGTCCCCATGTTTTATCCTTCATGTTTCCCTGGTAGAACCGTCCCCCTGTTTAATATTCCAGAGGGAGGGAGATGCTACGGCCTTCGCGGGAGGATTTGTATATGCCCAGAATCAACTCCAACGATTTACGGCCCTCCCGGCCGTTGGTGTTGGGCTCTGCCAAGCCCTTTAGCGTGTCTATAACATTTTTATAGTATCCGGTGTGGCCGAAACCATATACATCCGGGGGATTGTATGCGCTGGTTTCTACTAGCTTGTCGTCATCGTCATAGTCACTAAATTCCCAATGCTCGATTTTGTTGACGGCGACTCCGCCCACTCTTATAGTACCACGTTCGCCGATAATGGTAAGAGAGCCTTCAAGATTCTTGGGGTATGTCAGCATGGTCACATTAATTGAACCAAATGCTCCATTTCTGAACTTGATACCAGCTACACCCGAGTCTTCGGTTTCAATTTTACGAGCAAGAGTTCCTGTATAAGCGTTGACGCTCTCGACGGGGCCAACGAGCCATTCTATCATATCAACATAATGGCTTGCCTGATTCATAAAGGCTCCTCCATCAAATTCCCAGGTCCCACGCCATTTTGCGTCATCATAGTATGACTGGGGCCTCGACCACAATACATTTACTATAACCATATATATCCGACCGAAACGCCCCTTGTCTATAGCTCTTTTAGCAAGCTGTAAAGTGGAGTTGAGACGGTTTTGTTTTATAACGAATAGCTGGACACCATTTTCATCACATGCAGATATAAGCTCGTCAGCTTTTTTTAGGCTAGTTGCCATTGGTTTTTCTGTTATCACGTGGAGCTTTCTTTTGGCGGCAGCAATTCCGTGTGTGGGGTGAAGGCCACTTGGAGTACATATGGATATTGCATCCAAATCTCCTCTTGCCAGCATGTTTTCAAGGCTGGTGTAGTAATCGATGGAGTTTTCTTCACCTGTTCTACGGGCTTTAGATTCATCTATATCACATACAGCGACCAGTCTTGCATCCTTTTGCAGCTTGGACAGGGCATCTATGTGGTTTTTTGATATCCTGCCACAACCCACCAGACCGAAATTAATGATATCCTTCATTTGGGTCACCTCTTTTGTTTAATACAATAGTAACATCTTTATTATCGGCATTATTGGCTTATGCTTTGACAGGAAAAAGACGATATTTTAAATAAGTGTTAATTAATATATTTGGCTGATACTTTTATACAAGAAGGCGGCGGTTAAATGAAAAAAGCATTGCTTGACAAAATCAATAATAAAACAGCAGTAGTCGGTGTGGTGGGTCTGGGCTATGTTGGGCTTCCCCTTGCTGTCGAGAAGGCTAAGGCGGGGTACAGGGTGATTGGCTTTGACATACAGGAGCAGAAGGTTAAAATGGTCAATGAGGGCATTAATTATATTGGTGATATAATCCCCGGTGATCTTAAAAGTATTGTCAAATCGGACAAGCTGAAGGCAACTAACGATTATAGGTTTATTTCGGATATTGACTGTATCGCTATCTGTGTACCTACGCCGCTGGATCAGTACTTTCAGCCGGACATTTCGTATGTAGTAAGCTCTGTAAGGGAAATAGCAAAGTACCTGTACAAGGGTATGCTGGTTGTGCTGGAGAGCACTACTTATCCTGGGACTACTGAGGAAGTTGTGTTGCCGATTCTTGAGTCAACCGGCTTGAAATGTGGGGTGGATTTTTATCTAGCTTTCTCCCCTGAACGTGTGGATCCAGGCAACAAAATATACAAAACTAAGAACACACCAAAGGTAGTCGGTGGAGTTACGCCGGATTGTACAGACGTAGCATCTGCGCTATATAACAATGTACTTGACAGTGAAGTATTCAAAGCTTCCTCGCCCAAAATTGCAGAGATGGAAAAAATCCTTGAAAATACATTTAGAAACGTTAATATCGCCCTGGCTAATGAGATGGCTTTAATATGCGATAAGATGGGAATAGATATATGGGAGGTCATCGAGGCTGCCAAAACCAAGCCCTACGGCTTCATGCCTTTCTATCCAGGACCCGGCGTTGGAGGTCATTGTATCGCAGTTGACCCATTCTATCTAACATGGAAAGCACGGGAATTCGGATATCATACAAGATTGATAGAGACTGCCGGAGAAATCAACAACTCTATGCCTGAGTTTGTACTGGAAAGAACTATGAAAATACTTAATCGCTTTGGGAAGCCTCTTAATGGGTCAAAAATTTTTGTGCTTGGTACGGCATATAAGCAAGATATTGATGACGTAAGAGAGTCTCCTGCCTTGGAGGTTATTGATTTGTTGGTTAGTAATGGCGCGAATCTTAGGTATAATGACCCTTATGTGCCGGAGTTCAGCTTCAAAGGCCTGACATTAAAATCTACTGAATTAGAAGCCGAAACTCTTGATGCGGCAGATTTGATAATTATTACAACTATGCATAGTGTGTATGACTATAATTTTATAAATGAACATAGCAGGTTAATATTTGATACTAAAAATGCAATGAAGGATATTGTTGACAGGTCGAAGATTGAGACTCTGTAGTATAAGTGGTGTGTCTTGAGAATTGTCGGATTGATGTATAGGATTAATATTTTGTATTAACATAAACTGCTTATAATCCGATAAATATATTGAGAAGATGTATTTTCTAAGTAATTCATGGTAGGTAATTCATGGAGGGATTAATATGAGAGTATTAGGCACGGAAGCCGCAATCAATAGTAGACAGAACACAGTAGACATACAGGGTAAGCCTGTAGTAGAGCCTGCACCTATTTCACCGAAGTTAGCACCTAATGGGAACGGAACTCATTCTGATACTTCAGAATACCCCATCACAGAGAAGGTAGTTGCAGATGCAGTCGGGAGAATAAATAAAGCCATTGAAGGAAGTAGCAGAAGATTCGTATATTCTGTACATGATAAAACAAATGAGATAATGATAAAAGTCATTGATGAAACTACAAAAGAAGTAATAAGGGAAATACCACCGAAAAAAATATTAGATATGGTCGCAAATATGCTGGAAATGGCAGGATTGTTAGTAGATGAAAGAAGGTGAGTAATTTATGAGTTACATTAATAATACATATAATAGTGTTACTAGAATGTCCGGTCTATCAGGTCTCGATGTGGATAGCCTCGTTTTCCAACTAATGCAGGTGGAAAAGCTAAAGGTGAATTCAGTTTCTCAGAGCAGACAAACGTTGGTGTGGAAACAAGAGCAGTACAGAGAGATAACAAGTTCGCTGCAAAGCTTTACTAATGAGTATTTCAATGCTTTGAAGCCGGCTACCGATATGAGGAATTCTTCCATTTATAATGCATTTGGTATGAAGTATAACGGGGTGGACACAAATTTATATTTTACAGCTTCGGCGGGATCAGGGGCTAAAGCTGGTAACTATACAATATCAAACATTATTACGGCTACAACTGCAAAGAAATATGGTTCAGCTGCAGCTGGGAACCTTGAGAGCAGTCCGCTGACTTCTGATGGGATAAGAGAAATTAGCAGTGCGGCGGGTAATAACGTATTTAGGGTCGAATTTAATGGTACCAGTAAAGATATAGTCTTATCAGATGGACTAACAAATATAGATGAATTGGCTGCGGAATTACAAAGCAAATTGAATTCTGCTTTCGGAGCTGATAAAGTTGCAGTGAGCATAAAAGATGGTGACAAGATATCTTTCGAGACAAACGGTACCAACACTCTGAAATTCGCAAACACAAATAATGCCGGATATGGTGCGATTTTTAATACCGATTTGAGCACGGGAATAACTCTTACTGAGTCCAATAACAGATTTACGATTACTCTTGGTGATGATACGAAGGAATTTGCTCTCAATACAGGCACTTACGCTGACACTGATGCTGTGGTTGCAGCACTCCAATCCATGGTCGACGACGAGGGCTTTGGAGAAGGGAAGATAACGGTTAAAAACGTTGATAATAAGGTGGTGCTTGAGAGTGTAGATACGAATGTGGTGGTGTCAGCATCGATGGCCGAGAATGGAGGCCTTGCGGCAATAGGCATGAACGGGGGTAACAACTCAAATAAGATAAATATGGATGCCAAAATTTTTGATATTAAAGACAGCTTTGCAATACCACTTATTGTTAGTGGAGAAGGAGATGATATAAGTTTTGACATAAATGGTCAGAGCTTTAGTTTCAATTCACGTACAACTTCGATGAATGATATAGTCAATGCCGTTAACACTAATTCAGCTACAGGCGTGAAGATGAGCTATGATAGCCTTAATAACGAGTTTATGCTTGAGACCAGGAAAACAGGGGTAACTGCTACTATTTCCTCAAGCGATTCTGCTGGAGGGCTTTTGGGTTCGTTGTCATTGATTGCTACTGATGTAGCGGGGGAAGATGCCAGCATTACCTTTGATGATGGTGTCAATGGTCCACAGACGATAGAGCGTTCTACAAACAACTTTAGTATCAATGGAATAACCTTTAATTTGATGAAGGACAATGCGGGACCTGTCGAGCTTTCTGTTACCTCAGATACTACAAAGGCCGTGGAGCTGATCAAAGGTTTTGTTGATAAGTACAATGAAGTATTGGATAAGATAAATTCAAAGCTTTCGGAAAAAAGAGAGTATGCTTATGCTCCGTTGACTAGTGACCAAAAGGAGGCTATGACAGAGGAGGATATTAAGCAGTGGGAGGAAAAGGCAAAATCAGGACTGCTTGTAAACGACAGCATTCTCCGTTCGATTGCTACAAACCTTCGTAACGCAGTAGTGGAAAGCGTTTCCGGGTCTGGCTTATCGCTTTCATCTATCGGGATAAAGTCCAACAGCTGGGTGGACAAAGGCAAATTGTATATTGATGAGGAAAAATTAAAAAATGCCCTCAGTGAAAATCCCAACGAAGTATTTAGCTTGTTTTCTAAGCAATCTGATGTTCTTTATAGTACTGCAGTCACCAGTGCGTCATCCAAATCCGAAAGATTCAAGGAATCGGGACTGATATTTAGGATTTCAGATGTGATTCAGGACAGTATCCGCACTAATACGCTTGGCGGGCACAGGGGCGCATTGCTTGAAAAGGCAGGTATGGCTGGCGATAGATCAGCATTCAGCAATATGCTTTATAGTCAGATATCTGATTACGATGACAGAATATCTAAATTGACGGATGAATTAATTTTAAAGGAAAACAGCTATTATAATCAGTTTTCAAAATTGGAAGCACTTATAAACAATATGAACACCCAAAGTTCATGGCTATCTCAGCAATTTATGTATTAGTGGTAATGTTGTTATGAATTATTATTAAAGGAGCTAGTATGGTTACTTCAAATGCATATGATATTTATAAGCAAAATTCTATTTTTACCGCTAGTCCTGAGGACTTGACTCTGATACTATATAATGGGCTTATCAAATTCATCATGTTGTCTCAGAGGGCTATTGAGGACAAGGATATTCAGAAGGCACACGAGAGCATTATGAGAGCTCAAGACATACTGACAGAATTCAAGGTTACGCTGGATATGCAGTATGAGCTTTCCCAAGGTCTGTCCCTTTTATATGATTACATGCTGGACAGGCTTTTTGAAGCTAATATAAAAAAGGACACTGGAATACTTGCGGAAGTTCTGCATTTTGCGAAGGATCTCCGGGATACCTGGGCACAGGCAATGAAGCTTGCAAAGCAGCAGGTCAAAAATCCTCCAACAGCGGTGTCGGAGTGAAGAGGCAGGCAATGCTAGGCTCGCAGAGTGCAAGTAAAAAGTCCGATAATCGACGGACAGTTTTGCTGCAATAGGGGGAAAGTGGATAAGCAGGCAGTGTAAGCGGGACAGGAGAATTATGGATACAAACAGAGGAATACAATTTGACAGGATGATTGAGCTTTTGAACAAAAAAAAGCAGTTTCTTGGTGAAATGCTGGAGTTGACTAAAGCTCAGTCTAAAGCTATTGATGAAGGATCTCTTGATGAGATACAGATGCTGATTGATGAAAAACAGAAAAGGATAATTGAGATTGATAAACTAGATGCTGATTTCAGTGTGTATTTTGAAAGCCTGAAAATAAGCTTCAACATAAAAAAACTTAATGAGCTAAATTTGACGGCTCATCCTCAGGCGAAGCAGCTAAAGCAGGTGACGTCAGAGGTTGTTGAGCTTATTGGTAAAATAGGCGATATTGAGAAGGTCAACAGCAGTAAAAGTAAAAAGCTGCTGGAAGAGCTGGGTTTACAGATCAAAAAGGTAAACCAGGGAAAAAAAATCAATAATGCATACAATAACCCTACTTCTGCAGACACTGCATCTTTTTTTATGGATCAGAAGAAATGAGGTGCGGAATAAACTCTGTCCAGAAATGAAAACACCCTCTTCATGTATTCTTCTCTATCAACTATATATCCTTTGGCATGGCCCTCGTACTCGGTTTGCCAGAATTCTGCTCCTGAAGGGTTCAGACCCGAATATTTTTGGTAAAGCTCAATTGAATTGATGACAGGAAACAAATCGTCATTTCGACTGTGTATAAGCATTAGGTGAGGAGTGTTTTCAGCTGTTATAGCATTTAACGGACTTGCTTCCTTTGCTTTAATGCCTCCGGTAAAATCTATTCCAAGAGCTGTTGTTCTGTTAAACGGGAATGAAGGTAGACCAGTCCATTTGTCAAGACTCCGGTGGAAATAGGTTCTTAGGTCGGAGTAGGGACTGTCAGCAATAACTGCATCCACCAAGGGAGTGCCCTTTGAAGATGTACTTTCGGCAGCAGCAAGAATCGAAGCGGATGCGCCTGTTGAAAACCCAATAAGTGTGATGTGCTTTGACCCCTGATTCCTCATGTATTTAATGGCAGCTTTAATGTCATCCTTTTCACTATACCCGAAGGTACAGTTATTGCCACCGGATTCCCCAGAGTTTCTTAAGTCGAAGGTTAGTACATTATAGCCGTTGTTCATGAAGTCTTTAATCATATCGACGGTTTCAACTCCAAACTCAAGCCGGTTACTACCATATGAATGGACAAGAATTATTGTTCGGTCGCTGTTTTTTTTCTCAAATAGCCAACCCTTTAACAAGATTGTGCTGTCGACACCCCTAAAGGTGATGTCCCTATATTCGGGAACTATGTTGGATGAAAATGCGTCAACGGGTTTTTTGTCAGGGTGGAGGAGGCCCCAGCTTTTGTAGCCTGATAGTGAGACCACAGCTATAAGGGAGATAATTATCAGCAGTAGGAAAGACAACACAATCAACTTGGTTCGCCTCACTTTTTTAACTGCGTATGTTACCCCGGTGATCCTCACTCGTTTCATATACCCAATCCTTTCAACCGTAATATTGACATATGTAACATTTATCATTATTATATTTTTTATTGTATGTGTTGTAAAGGTTAATTGCAAGCTAGAAAGTGGTAATGGAAGACAAATACTAGAGGAACAGGAACTACGATAAAGTGTGGATTAAATATGCTGTGTAATATTTGCCCAAGAAAATGTAATGTTGACAGAGCAAATGAAAAGGGATTTTGCGGAATGGCTGAAGCTCCTGTCATTGCACAAGCTTTTCTACATATGTGGGAGGAGCCCTGTATTAGCGGTAAAAGGGGCTCAGGCGCAGTGTTTTTTTCGGGATGCAACTTGAAATGCATCTATTGCCAGAATCATGAAATTAGCCATATGGGAAAAGGACGAGAAGTGACTGTTAGGGAGTTGGCTGATATTTTTATGTCCCTAAGGGATAGTGGCGCCCACAATATCAATCTTGTGACGCCGACTCATTTTACTCTAGCGATTAAAGAAGCCCTCAGCTTGACAAAGGGATCGCTTGACATTCCGGTAGTATATAATACAAATGGGTATGATTGTTTAGAGCAGCTCCGACTGCTTGAAGATATGGTGGATATTTATCTGCCCGATATGAAGTATATTTGCCCTGAACTTTCTAAAGAGTATTCAGGGGCTTATGACTATTTTACATGTGCATCAGTTGCGATACTGGAAATGTATAGACAAAAAGGGGCACCTCAATTTGATACTGAGGGTGTGATGAAAAAAGGTGTCATAATAAGGCATCTGGTGCTTCCTGGTCATACAACAGAAACGCTAAGAATTCTTGACTGGATTGCTGCCAATCTGCCTGAAGATGTGTATGTAAGTCTGATGAGCCAGTATGTACCCTGTAATCTGGCCTTGGGTCATAGTAAAATCGGTAGGCGAATAACTCGACATGAGTATGATAAGGTCGTCAGCAGATTTGTGAAGCTTGGATTGAATGGTTTTGTGCAGGAGCGCGAATCTGCGTCTGAAGAGTTTATTCCAGATTTCAATATAGATTTTTAACACATTTCAAATTAACATTATTTCCCAACGGCTAACAAATTAGTTCATGTCTTGTTTACTGCATAATTGCTGTATCTGCCGAACTTTTATACATTAAATAAGAAAAATTTAACAAAAAAGTATGGAAAAAGAATTAAAATTATGATAGAATCAGTCACATCTTACAAATGCAATAAAATGTAAGACATTCAAAATGATAGGAATAATATCGCTTGATTTGTGGAGGGACGGCATGCAGGTAGGAGATTTTTTTGATGAACGATATATTGTAGAGGGGATATTAGGCAAGGGCGGTATGGGTACTGTTTATTTGGCCAGAAACATCAATACAGACACTTACTGGGCTATTAAGGAAATCAATATGATGGCTGATATGCAAATCAACCTGGCAGCAGAGCCTAATTTGCTTAAAAAGCTGCGCCACCCGGCATTGCCTAGGCTTTTTGACATCATAGAAGAGGATGGTTATCTTTATATGATATCGGATTTCATAGAAGGTGTTTCCCTTGATAAAAAGCTTGCTGAGGAGGGAAGGTTTGAAGAGGAAATTGTTGTCGATTGGGCAATTCAACTGTGCAAGGCCTTGGATTATCTGCACTCAATTAAACCCAACCCAATTATTTACAGAGATATCAAGCCCTCAAATATAATACTGACTGAAAAAGGAAAGCTTATGCTGATTGATTTTGGTACTGCTCGTGAGTATAAGCCCCAATCCGATGCAGACACAGTTTATATAGGAACGAGAGGGTATGCTGCTCCCGAGCAGTTCGGGACTGGTCAGACTAGTGCAGTATCTGATATTTACAGTTTTGGTGTTACACTACATCATCTGTTGACTGGGAAAAGCCCTGTGGTGGCTCCATATAAGCTTAGGCCTATTAGATACTATAATCAGCAGCTTTCAGCAGATTTAGAGGCGATAATAGACAAATGTACCTGTGAAACAATGACAGAACGTTATCAGAGTGTATCTGAGCTGATGGCAGAGCTAATAGAATTTCAGGGCCATTGTCTGGTAGGAAGGGGTAATAATTGGGGTGAGTACAGCAGGGATACATTTGTCAATAGGCGCGTTGGAGAGGAGCGGATGGGAGATGACACTGGGCAGGTTGGTTATGGTTGTGATGGCAAAAGTGATATATGCACCGGTAATAGAGAGATAGCAGGAGTTAGTGGCCTGACTAATGAAGGAAATGGTGTCGACGGTCGCATGAAATCAGCTATAGGAAAGAAGAAAGTTAAAACGCGAAGATGCAACGTTGCAAATTCTAACAATACAAATTCTAACAATACTAAAAGGGCTTTTGAACAAGGGGCGAATCCAAAGAGAAGCTTCAAGAGACTAGTTATAGCTGTATGGGACAATGCTGAGTTTGGATGTGAGCTTGCTTATACTGCCGCCAAATACACGGGCAGCGAAGTACTTCTGGCAGATATTGATCTGCTGGCACCCAAATCAGATATTATCCTCAATACAGGAAGGTATCCAGTCAAGGGAAATGAATCAGAAATATTAGGTCACTCTGGGCTTGACATGGTAATGGATGCCATCAACAGAGGCATTCTATCTTCAGCTTTGCTTAAGCAGGCTGCCATAGTTAAGAAGGAAATGAAGAACCTGTATATCATCACAGGAAATTTTAGGTTGGAGAATTATGAGTACTATAGCGAGGATAGTTTACCCCAGCTAATAGAAAAATGCTACCGTAGCTTTGATATCACAGTTTTGCTAGTAAATCGCTCTATATATGATGCTTTCACATTATCTGCTTTGTTGAAATCAGATATCAATATTGCAGCTGTCAGGGGAAATGTTACATGCCTACGTGAATTCAACTCATATATAGCTTTTTTAAACGATAAGCAGCACCTGCCACTGGAGAATACCAGGTTTGTTCTCTTTGAACATGATAAAGGATCTGATATGAGTGAGGCTGAGGTTAGACAGGCGACACAAGATAATCTCATTGGAAGAATCTCCCCCAGCGGAAAACGAGCAATGTACAGGAATCTGAATGGAGCGTATTCCTTCCATATGGAAAAGGAAATATTAAATGAATATTACAGCATACATGAAAAACTCGGGCTGGTACCTGCGATTGGCCCGCTACAGAAGGCAATACAGCTGTTTACAGATATTTTTACCGCTTCTAAAAGCAAAAAGGATATCACTCAGGAGGGTTAATAGTATGCCAATAGTAAAGTCCCACAACAAATTGTTTTATGAAAGCCATAACATTAATTCTAAAAACATAGGAGATATGAATACAATCATATCCAGCATCACAAATGATATTCTTAGAGAATGTCCGGCTTTAGTGGCAGATGTGTCTGCTGGGCGTATTTCAAGGAGTGTTCTTGAGACGGAAATAATTAAGGATATTGATATGCACAGGTATCATTTTGGATTTAACAGAGATGAACTGATAAGAAAGGTATTTGACTTTATGTTCGGATATGGTGAATTGCAGCCTTATATTGATGAAGAGGATATTACTGATATCGACGGAACATTTTATAATCAGTTTGTGATAAAACGGCATGGAGTCCGTAGTAAAATACCCGTGAATTTTGGTAGCGAGAAAATATTTGATACATATTGTAAGCTTGTTGCTGTCCGTAACGGGGGGATATTGAATGAAAATGACAGCCATTGTAGGGTAACGGACGAAAAAAATAGGTTAAGGATTAATGTTTCTATAAAACCTAGAAACATATCAAGCCCTGCCATCAGTATTAGAAAGCACCGAAAGGACAGCTATACGCTAAGGGATTTACAGAAGCTTGGAATGCTTAATAGTAAGCTTATCGAGATGCTTGAAAGGCTTGCAAGTAGTGATGCATCAGTATTATTCTGCGGGAAAGGGGCGGCAGGCAAAACAACACTGTTGCGTGCCTTCTTAAATACTCTGCCAGAGATGGAGAGAGTACTAATAGTTGAATCTGATGCAGAGATCTACCCGGATAAGCCTTATTGTATCGAGCAGCGTGTAAAGAAACAGAATGATGGTGGAAGGCCTGTTACATTGAAGGACTTAGTTCGAGACGGCCTTACTATGTCCCTTGACACATATTGTGTAGGAGAGATAACGGGTGATGAAGCCTGGGAGTTTATAAAAGCAGCTTTTTCAGGACACAGGGGGATTGCTACTACCCATTCCGAAAGCGCAGGTGACGCACTTGCTAGACTGCTTACCCTTAGTAAGGGCGCAAAAATTAGCGAAAGTGAAAAGACAATAAAGGATATGCTGGGCAGAAGTATAAATATCATCATTTATCTTAAAGAATTCCGAGTGGTGGAGATTCTTGAGGTATGTGAATACAACAACGCTGAGGATGCCTTTGTTTACAATAGGCTATATTGTGCCAGTGAGGGGTGAAAATTTGAAAATAATTTCAGGGTTGCTTCTATGCGCCAATATTTTGTTAGCAGTGGTTGTTGCTAAGAATTTTAATCTATCGGTTTTATTTGTTCGACTTAAGGATTGGCTCATGAAAAAGATAAAGGAGCCCATCAAACACGCCAGCAGAATACAGGCTAGGGAGGGGTACGGCGAAGGAGGGACAAGCTATTATGGAGGTATGAATCTACTGGAACGAATAGAATTATTGTATATTGAGAAATCGAATATCAGGCATTACCTACCCTTTATGAATGTTTACATATTGATTCTTATGATCATATTGATATTCGTCGCTGTATACCGACCCGTATACAGCCTCCTGAGATTTTTCCCTTCATCAGCTGTTATAAGCGCTATACTCTCAATTGCACCATTATTTGTGTTAGAGTTGCTTTCTAGGTATAACGCAGAGACTATTAGGAGAAGGTTGGCAGAATACATTTCTGTTCTTAGTAGATGGTGTGCTGTCAAGGAGGATATCGTATATGCCTTTGAAAAATCTCTTTCATCAAATATTGGGGAGCCGTTACAGACATTTATAAGAGATATGGTTATTCAAGTGAATCGCGGCATGGATCCATGGGAGGCTCTTGATATATTGCAAATGAAGGTGGATGACTTGCAGTTTAGGGACTTCATCGTTAACGTCAAGCTCAGTATCCGCCATAGGGGGGACATTATAAAGCTACTGTCGAATCTTGAAAACCAGTTTTACAAGATAGACGAAGAGTATAACAGACGAAAGATTTCCACATATAAGGACAGACTGCTGATATATTTTATCATGTTTGCCGTACTGGGTATTGGATACTTTTTCATAAAGCTATCTCCCCAGGTTAGTGGCTTCTATCTGGACACTATCACGGGTAAGCTACTGTTGATGGTGTTTAGCGGTATGTATGCTTTTGGCTTTTATCTAACTGCTGGTATAACCAGGTTTAGAAATCAGGGGTGATATATTTTGGAGAATATTTTATTGTTGTACAAAGACAACAGCATAATGTTTCTTCTTCTAGGTGCTGTAAATGTGATTTTGGGGATTTTCCTATCGAAGCGATTGACTATAGTGGGCTCTAAACGTGTTGCTGAAGCCCTGGGAGCTAGAAACCCCGGCTTATCGGTATATAAACGATGTTCTATGTTTGTCCAACAGGGGATGGAGGCTTGGGATAAAAGGTTGGATAAGGGCAAATTATACCGAAGGGCCTGCATAAAGCTGAAACGAGCCGGCTACAGAGGTGAATATGCACCTGTGGTTTACATGCTTGTAAAATATGCTCTCTCAGGGATTGTTTTTATTATAGCTTTCTGTACTAATTTTCCTGATTTGATAAGACCACTTATGTTAGTCATACTTATTAACTCAATCCTGGAGAATGCGGTAGCGTCAAACAAACGAAGGGTGAATCTTCGGTTTCAAAAGCATATATACAAGATATATAAATACCTTCACAATCAGATATCTTCAGGCGTGAAACCGACGGATGCTATAAGGACGGTTTATGAGGTGACTGATGATAATGAGCTCAGGGGTATACTTGTCAAATTGGCTGCAAGATATGAGTTGACCCTTGATATTGATATTGCAATTGAGGAGTTCAGGTCCAATTTTGACACCCATGAAGCTGAGACCCTGTGTGTCGCGCTTAAGCAGGGCATAGATACAGGGGATAACAAGGAGCTACTTGCCAGGCAGGAGGATATAATGTTCAAAAAATACTTTAATTATATCCAGGCGGAGACAGATAGTTGCAGGACCAGAAGTGTTGCTGCTGCTGGCGTTTATGTTGCTATCGTGGTTGCGATGATAATCATTCCTATGCTTGATGAAGTAGGTCAGGCAGTAGGAAAGATATTCATAAATTAATTATTATGTAGGTGGAGGGTTGAAGATGGAATTTGTAAATTTAGTTAGGCGAATGCAGCATCTTAGAAATGGTCTCTTCAAAAAACGCTTTATCTCCAAAGAGGATGGGTTTGGCTTGAATGAGCTGCTAGGGATAGCTGCAGCGATTATCATTGCGGCTTTTATTGTCATTCCCAGTATGCGCACATTTGCCCAAGACATAATGAACGGGCTAGGAGACTGGTGGGACAATGTCATTGCAAACAGGATATTTCCTACTGCATGATTAGAGAGGACGATGGACATGCCTGTGAAACCCTTGGTGACTGGAATAATGCTTATACTTGTGGTTTTAATTCTGGTCTATATGGTAGAATTTTTTGTACCTCTTTCAGCAAAAGGTGATATTGACATACTTTGCAGAGGCGCCTTGCTTCAGATGGAAAATGCAGGCGGCTTGTCCAGCTCTGAGAAGATGGCTCTGAAAGCGGAACTGGAGAGTATGGGACTGACAAATGTGACGATAACTGCCACTGAAAATGCTAGACAGGGCGGTATGTTAACGCTGCGGGTTGAGGGTGATTATACCTACAATGGAATTACTGGGTTTTTGGAAAGAGGCATTGTGACTCTTAGGATAGCATATGACAAGTCGACGATGTCAAGGAAGGTAGTGAACTGATGTGTTCCAAGGTATGAACAAATTTAAATGTAATAAAGGAAGTATTGTCACTGAAATTGTTCTTATGGCAGCGATGTTAGTATTTGTTATTTTACCTATTTTTTCAACAGTCATGGAAAAGTACGTGCTGATGGAGAAAGCAAGAGTTATTAGAGATGCGATTGACATGACCAATATATCTGCCTATAATGCTTTGGCTGCAAAGGATTTAGGGAAGCTCACCGTAGATTTGTCTTATAGTGAGGCATTGGACATATACAAGGAAATGCTTATACGCAATCTTAAGCTGGGAACGGATTTGAATTCAAAGCCCGACTCTATCGTGGAGGGACGAGTAGAGGTGTTGTCCTTGGTGGTCTATAGCGTTGGCTTTCCTGTGACTTGTCCCGATGGGGCTGTCATTACAAAGCCAGCAGTACACAGCAGTATTAATGTACCGGTTAAGCCTTCGCTTTACAGAGGCATTATATTGAATATGCTGGGGAAGGAGCACATAGATATTGTGGTTCATGTTGATTCGGAGATACCTTTGAACAATTAATCTTTGATAGTTTGGTAGTCAGTTTGCTTTGTTCAGGGAGTCAGGTGGAGACTAAACTCCACCTGACCAAGGAATCTAATTCATTTGATGATAGTGTCTTCTGAAGACATTGATAAAAAATATTGATATGTAGGTGCTTTATATGAGAAAATATGGTTGGGTTGGTGGCGCCCTTGTGATAGTCATCCTGCTTGTTGTAATAGAGATGATGATTATTTCAAATGCGTCAGGCTATGAGGTCAGGGAGAGTGTAGTTTTTGCAGCCAGAGATATTGACGAGAATACTGTTATAACCGGAGAAATGCTGGAAATAAAAGAAATAGGAAGTAGTGCAGTACATAAGGATGCAGTTAGGAGTATTGATGAAGCTGCTAATATGGTAGCGGCAGATTTCATACACCGGGGCGAGCTGCTACTTAAGGGCAGGTTGGCGGATGAACCTATCCAGGGGATTGAAGTGCTGAATAGGTCTAGCAGGCTGTTTTGCCTGGAACCAAAATGTGATCAGGCAAATGCCTGGCAGCTGACAAAGGATCAGTATGTTGATGTGATTTATATTCCCAACTATGGTGAAGAGAATAACACTCCTCCGGAGGCTGGGGGAGTGGTTGGAGTGCCGCCGCTGTCTAACGGAGTCAAGCTGCTGAAGGGTATTAGGATTGCTGGATTAGTTGCCGAGGACGGGAAATTGTTAGATGGTGATGAGACAAGTAAGCTGCCCCAATATATACTGTTTGAGGTAACTGAAGAGCAGGCTGTGTTCCTTGCCTATGCAAAGGGCAATGGTAGACTTGAGCTTACAAGTATACCTGAAAAATAATGAGTTAGAACCGAAAGAGACCCCGTAATCTGGTACCATGCTTGATTTTGCTTATGGTCAGTGTACGTAGCTCCGGCCTTGTTAAAGCCACAGAAGAATGTAAGACAATTCAAAATTTATTAAGTAAGTTAGGAGGATGGAGAATGGCTGAATTGAAATATGAAATTAAAAAGTCAATAGGAGTTATTGGAGAGGGAACAAAGGGGTGGAATAAGGAGGTCAATCTTGTTAGCTGGAACGATCGTAAACCCAAGATTGATATCAGAGACTGGGATGAGAACCATGAAAAGATGGGCAAGGGAGTAACACTGAACAAGGGTGAGGTGGAACAGCTAAAAAGGCTCCTTGCAGAGTTTGACTTAGAAGAAATGGAGGTCTAAAGCTGTTCTCCCATAGGGACTTGCTGTCCATGAGGAAATCCGGCATAGCCGCCAATTGCAGCTAAGCTGGATTTTTGTCCATTTTCGGAGTTTCTATTGCTCTGATGCCCTGCAGCGATTATTACCAATTAACATTTCACATCAAATTAGCCAACGGCCACCTGCGTTTCACTTGATTCAGTATTAGGGATTGAGATATAATTATATATATGAAAGTAGAGGTGGCTAAATGGATAAGCTTTTGCCTAAGGCGTGGGAAGGATTGCTCAATTCCTCGGATTTCTTGCCTGTTATCGTAAAGACACTTGAAAGGATCCAGGATATAACATGGTCTATGGAACCTAACAGACATGAGAACTATGAGATGGTATACATGAAAAAGGGCTATGCCGTTTTTGAAATATCAGGACAGAATGTTGAGCTGGGACCTAACGACATTGTGATTATTAAGCCTATGCAATACCACAAGTTCATTGTCAAATCTGAGAATGGCTGTGAATTCATTGTACTTAACTTTACTTTTGAGAATAGGATTGATGGCGAGTTCTCGCAGAAACCAATGGAGGATTTTTTGAATTTTGTTAGCAGCAGGGAGACAGGCCCATATATTACATTGAAGGTTAGTCCCAGAAATGAGATTGTTGTGCTAATGAATAGGATACTGAAGGAGCGGGAGAGCTCAGAGCTTGGTAGTGAATTCTTAAATTATCTCTTAATACTGGAGTTATTCGTACTGCTTTCACGTGCTCTGAAGATGGAGTGGGAAAACAGCATTAAGTCCAAGAGCCCTAAGCTTAAGGAGCTCATAGGTATATCAGTAAATTATATTCAGACCAATTTTGAGCGAGATATATCTCTTGGGAATATAGCAAAATTTGTGTTTCTCAGTCCCAGCTATTTTACAAGGGCATTCAAGGACGAAACAGGCATGAGTCCTATTAACTACCTGCTTAAGGTACGTATTGAAAGAGCAAAGGAGCTTCTTGCTGGCACTAGTACCAAGATTAGTGATATTGCCCTTAATGTAGGGTTTTCCAATCAGCAGCGCTTCAATGAAATGTTTAAAAAGTATGCCAAAATTACTCCTCTTCAATATAGAAAGCAGCATTCCAGATGAGACTTACACTATTGTAATGCGCTAATAACGCTGCATTATCTGCTTATGTATTCAGACAGAGGGTATTTTATGCTGTATCATAGACGCATATACCTTACCATTAGTGAATAATGCAATTTCGGGTGCTAATGACAAAAAACATTCATTATAGTATTCAATAATAGTAAGTTACAGGAAGAATAAAGCTGTAGTGTGCGTTATTATGATTTATATCGAATCGCTACACACCACTAAGTTTTTTAGACATAATGACTGAACTATGTCATAGTCCCCCTCCTCTTAGGTGGGGGGTGGGGGTAATGAATTTATCTATGTCTTCAGAAGACATAGACCTCTATAAGTCGGCGATGAATGAAGACGAATTAATTAACTTCCTTGGTCAGGTGGAGTTCAGTCTCCACCTGACTCCCTGAGCGAAGTGAATTGATTGAGTTAGTAGGCTAAGTTGAAAAATCTGAAAGGGAGGGATATATATGAGCAAGGATAATCGGGGAAATAAAGGCATGACAATGACGCAAAAAATTCTTGCCAATCATGCAGGACTCGACACAGTAGAGGCGGGCCAGCTGATTAAGGCAAAGCTTGACATGGTGCTGGGAAATGATATTACAACTCCTGTAGCTGTGAAGGAATTTAGAAGAATAGGACTGGATCATGTATTTGATAAAAGCAAAATTGCAATAGTGCCCGACCACTTTACTCCCAACAAGGATATTAAATCAGCAGAACAGGTAAAGTTCATCAGGGAATTTGCTAGGGAGATGGAAATTGAAAACTTTTTTGAAGTGGGACAGATGGGTGTAGAGCATGCACTGCTACCTGAAAAAGGTCTAGTAGTGTCAGGGGATCTGGTAATCGGAGCGGATTCTCATACCTGCACATATGGTGCTTTAGGTGCATTTTCAACAGGTGTAGGCAGCACTGATATGGCCGCTGGTATGGCAACCGGGGAGGGCTGGTTCAAGGTGCCTGAGGCAATACGTTTCATATTGACAGGGAAACCCGGTAAATGGGTAAGCGGCAAGGATGTAATTTTGCATATCATAGGAATGATAGGGGTAGACGGAGCGCTGTACAAATCCATGGAGTTCACAGGTGACGGGGTTGCCGAGCTCTCTATGGACGACAGGTTCTCCATGGCGAACATGGCTATTGAAGCCGGGGCAAAGAATGGAATATTTGATGTGGACCAAAAGACCATTGAATATGTAAAAGAGCATTCCACAAAGCCCTATAAAGCTTACAAGGCCGACGCCAATGCGGTTTACAGCAGTGAATATACTATAGACCTAAGCTTAGTCAAGCCGACGGTAGCATTTCCTCCATTGCCGGACAGGGCAAGAACCATCGATAAAGTAGGAGATGTAAAAATTGACCAGGTGGTGATAGGCTCCTGTACAAACGGTAGGATAGAGGATATGCGAGTTGCTGCCCAGATATTAAAAGGCCGGAGGGTGCATCCTGGTATTCGATGTATCATAATTCCCGCTACCCAGAAGATATGGAAGCAGTCCATGAATGAAGGTCTCTTTGATATATTTATTGAAGCTGGTGCTGCGGTGAGCACACCTACCTGTGGACCGTGCCTTGGTGGGCATATGGGGATACTGGCAAAGGGCGAGAGAGCAGTTTCTACAACAAATCGAAATTTTGTGGGCAGAATGGGACATCCGGAAAGCGAAGTGTATCTGGCAAGCCCGGCAATAGCAGCTGCATCAGCGGTAGCCGGTAGGATAGCTTCACCGGAGGAGCTTTGAAGTAGGTTTGTGACCGGAAGAACAGGACGGATGAATGACAGGAGGTAATTTAATGAAGGTTAAGGGAAATGTAATCAAATATGGAGATAATGTGGACACGGATGTTATCATACCGGCAAGATATCTTACCACCAGTGAACCGTCGGAGTTGGCGGCCCACTGTATGGAGGATTTGGATGCAGACTTTGTAAAAAGAGTAAAACAGGGAGATATAATGACCGCCGGCAAAAATTTTGGCTGCGGCTCGTCGAGAGAGCATGCTCCCATTGCTATTAAGGCTTCAGGTATTTCCTGCATTATTGCTGAAACCTTCGCTAGAATTTTTTACAGAAACGCTATAAATATCGGACTACCTATAATCGAAAGTGTTGAAGCAGCAAAGGATATCCAAGAAGGCGATGATCTGGAAATAGATTTTGATACGGGAATTATTAGTAACCTGACTAAAAATGCGACCTACAAAGGAGAGCCGTTCCCTGAATTTATGCAGAGTATAATAGCGGCAGATGGTCTTATTAGTCAAATTAAAAAGGGTCTGTAGTGAAGAGGCGGGCCTAAATTTGTCTATGCAGGGATGCTTTATGAGGAGGAATTTTTGTGAACTATAAAATAACAGTTTTAAAGGGCGATGGTATTGGACCCGAGATTGTGGACCAGGCATTGACAGTACTCAAAGCAGTCGGGGATAAGTATGACATGGGTTTTGAACTGCAAGAGGAATTGATGGGAGGCTGTGCTATAGATAAGTATGGCGTACCGCTGCCGGATGTGACACTGAAGGCCTGCAGAGAAAGCGATGCAGTACTGTTAGGAGCAGTTGGTGGATCTAAATGGGAGGGTTTGCCTCGCAGCAGGACGCCAGAGGCAGGGCTCCTGGGAATCAGGGCGGGCCTTGGCCTTTACGCAAATTTAAGACCAGCGGTGATTTATGAGACATTAAGAGAAGCTTCTCCTCTAAAGTCTGAGATTATTGGAGATAAGGTCGATATATTGGTTGTCCGAGAGCTTACCGGAGGTATCTACTTTGGAGAGCGTGGTAGGTCTGATGTCGGCACAGAAAATGAATCGGCCTTTGATACTGAAAGATACTCGGTAGGAGAAGTAGAGCGAATAGCATCTATTGCCTTTGAAGCGGCTTCTAAGCGTAGTGGGGTGGTCACCTCCATTGATAAGGCAAATGTGCTGGAGAGCTCAAGACTATGGCGAGAGGTAGTCGTCAAAAAGGCCCAGGAATACCCGAATATAACGCTGAATCATATGTATGTTGACAATGCCGCAATGCAGCTTGTCAGGAACCCTCGACAGTTTGATGTCATCGTGACGTCTAATTTATTTGGTGACATACTGTCAGATGAGGCGTCGATGATAACCGGATCAATCGGTATGCTTCCTTCGGCAAGCCTTGGAAGCGGAAGGCTCGGGCTTTATGAGCCTATCCATGGGTCTGCACCTGATATTGCAGGCCAAGATAAGGCAAATCCTATAGCGACGATTTTGTCAGTAGCTATGATGCTACGCTATTCATTTAAGCAGTATGCAGGAGCAAATGCAATTGAGAACGCTGTAAAGCAGGTTTTGGGCAAAGGATACCGCACAGCTGACATAGCATCGGTTGGTGGAGTTATTGCCGGTACTGCTGAAATTGGAAGACTTATTGTTGAAGAGATCCAAGGGTGAGCCTGTTGGATTTAGAACCTGTGTGAAACATGGAATAGCCATTGTTAAGTAGGAGGGTATACTATTGTATACCCTCTATTCAATGTATTTCTTAATGGTTTATTTAGTATATAACGACAACAATCAGCAATCAGCAATCAGCAACTTATTCACCTACCATGGGTTATTTTGTACGTGAGTCAATTCGCTTTGCTCAGGGAGTCAGGTGGGAATTAATTCGTCTTCATTCACCTACGGCCTATAGAGATCAGCGTCATCTGAAGGCAAAAAACACATTTATGTAAACTTATGTAACCTTATCTAACCTTATCTAACCTATCATTAATCAAATAAATGCTGATAGTATATGGTTGCGATATTGCTAGATTCAACACAATAGGCTATTCTCGAGAACAATCATGTTCTATGGATTTGCTTATCTATTTGGAATTAAAAAACAATGGTTAGCTTACGACGGAATGGTGGTAAATAATACTATTGAATCGAGAATGTGATTTTGTTGATTTTCAAAGGACAATATTGTATTATGTTAACTATCGGAAAAGACAGATAGATGTTTGCATTTTAAATAATAGAGGGGTGTCCTAATGGGAAATTATGTAATAAAAAGAGTCCTACTTGCAGTGGTTACACTGTGGTTGGTTGCAACTATAACCTTTGCGCTGATGAATCTGGTTCCCGGCGGACCTTTTCTTTCGGAAAAAACGCCATCAGAAGCAACATTGAAGGCTTTGAATGAAAAATACGGTCTTGATCAGCCTAAAATAGTTCAGTACAAAAACTATATGGTTAAGCTTCTTAATGGTGACATGGGTCCTTCACTGAAGCAAAGAGGACGTTCTGTTAACCAGATTATTTCCAATGGCTTCAAGGTATCTGCCAGGGTAGGAGGCATATCTATCTTGCTGGCTGTCTTTATAGGTATTCCTTTAGGCAGTATAGCGGCCCTGAATAGGGGAAAATGGCTAGATAATGTGATTATTGTCATGTCTACTTGTGGTATTGCAGTTCCAAGCTTTGTTGTATCCACTGTATTGATGATGATACTCAGTGTAAAGCTTAATCTTCTGCCCACATACGGGCTTTCGTCACCGTTACATTACATCATGCCAGTAGCGGCACTTGCATTCTATCCTGCATCCTACATTACAAGGCTGATGCGTTCAAGTATGCTGGAGATACTGGGACAGGATTATATGCGAACAGCAAAGGCGAAGGGATTATCTCAGTTTATGATGCTTTTTAAGCATGCGCTGCGAAACGCTATACTCCCTGTTGTCACATACCTGGGACCGCTACTTGCTTATACACTGACAGGAAGCTTTGTTGTTGAGAAAATATTCACAATCCCAGGATTGGGCAGTGACTTTATCAGCTCGATTATAAATAGGGATTATACATTGATAATGGGTACAACTATCTTTCTTGCGGCTTTAATCATCACTATGAATCTGATGGTCGACATTGCATACAAGCTGATAGACCCACGGATAAAACTGAAATAGAGAGCGAGGATGAGAATGGCGATGAAAATAGATAAGAAAAATCCATTGAGCTTACAGCTCAATGTTTCAGACTTTTTACCAGCTGATAATGAGGAAAAGCAGAGCCTGGTGGTTATGCGAAAGAGTGTCAGCTTCTGGCGGGACGGCCTTCGTCGGTTTAAAAGAAATAAAATTGCTATGGTAAGCCTTGTAATAATTATTATAGTAATGATATTTGCCTTTATAATACCGAACTTTTACCCCTATTCATATGAACAGCAGATAAGGGGTAGTGAGAATCTGGCACCGATGCAGTACTCCGATCAGGAGCTGGTACTGAAGACTCAGGGCGAGGAAGTCTTTCCGCATTTGCTTGGAACTGATTCTCTTGGACGTGACACAATGATACGTCTGATGATGGGGAGCAGAGTATCGTTGCTGGTTGGTATTGTAGCCAGTGTGTTGGTGCTATTGATAGGATCGATCTATGGATCAGTTGCAGGATACTTCGGCGGTAAGACAGACATGATAATGATGAGACTGGTTGACATAATTTACACAGTACCGGATATCCTCATCATAATATTGTTGATGGTCACGCTGAAATACCCGCTACAGACTCTGGCAGACACTGTACCGGGATTTGGTTGGATAAATACTGTTGGTGTAGGGTTAATATGTATTTTTATTGTGTTTTCCCTTCTGTACTGGGTAGGTATGGCAAGGATAGTAAGAAGTCAGATACTTACACTCAAGGAGCAGGAGTTCATAACTGCTGCAAAGGCCCTGGGTGCAAGTCATGGCAGGATAATAAGGAAGCACCTGCTTACTAACTGTCTTGGTACGCTGATAGTTACAACAACCCTGCAGATACCGGCCTCCATTTTTACAGAGAGCTTCCTGAGCTTTATAGGAATAGGAGTTGCAGCTCCCATGCCCAGTCTCGGTTCCATGGCTTCACAGGCTATAGGTGGCATCACCTCTTATCCATACAGGCTGCTGGCACCTGCAATAATGATTAGTTTGATAATACTGTCATTTAATCTCATTGGAGATGGATTGAGAGATGCGTTTGATCCGAAACTGAAGAACTGAGGTGAATAATATGGAAAAAACATTACTTGACATAAAGAATCTGCGCCTCTCATTCTTTACACCGGTTGGAGAGGTGAAGGCATTAAATGATGTATCGATACAAATGAAGGAGGGCGATGTCCTTGGCATTGTGGGCGAGAGCGGAAGCGGCAAGAGTGTCACAGCCTATTCACTCATGGGGCTTACTGCTTACCCTGGTCGTATTGTTGGAGGGACTATAGATTTTAATGGGCGCAGGGTTAATGACATGACCGAAAGCGAAATGCGCAAAATGAGGGGAAATGAAGTGAGCATAATTTTTCAGGACCCCATGACAAGCCTGAATCCTGTATATACTATAGGCAATCAGATAAAAGAGGTTATTCTGCTTCATACTGATAAGGATAAAAAGCAAGCCTATGCACGAGCTATTGAACTTTTGACACTGGTGGGAATTAATGAACCGGAAAAGCGCTTGAAGCAATATCCTCATGAGCTTTCAGGCGGTATGCGTCAAAGAGTGATGATAGCAATCGCTCTTGCTTGTGAACCAAAGCTACTTATAGCTGATGAGCCAACAACGGCGTTAGATGTAACCATTCAGGCACAAATACTGGAGCTAATGATGGAGCTTAAAAGCAAAATTGGTATGTCTATAATTATGATTACTCATGATCTGGGCATAGTAGCAAATATGTGTAAGAAGATTGCTGTCATGTATGCGGGGAAAATCGTTGAATATGGAACCATTGATGAAATATTCTACAATCCTAAGCATGAGTATACAAAGGGATTGCTTCGCAGTATACCAAAGCTTAGCAACAAGGAACACAAAAAGCTGGTCCCAATAGAAGGAACGCCAGTGGATATGCTCAATCCGCCTTCCGGGTGTCCATTTGCACCTCGCTGTGGCAGTTGTATGAAGATATGCATTAAGGCTATGCCGGAATACACAAATATTTCGGAGGACCATTATAGTGCGTGTTGGCTCCTGCAGAAGAAAGAGGCTGAAGAAGGGAGGGATAAGGCATGAGCACACTGGTAGAGGTAAAAAACCTAAAACAATATTTTCGAGCAGGTGGAAGTGTTTTTCATCCAATGTATGTTAAAGCAGTTGATGATGTAAGCTTTCATATAGATAAAGGTGAAACCCTTGGCCTTGTGGGAGAGAGCGGATGCGGAAAGACAACCACCGGCCGAACGCTCCTTAGACTTTATGAGCCTACTGGAGGGCAAATTTTTTACAATGGTAGTAATATAACAAAGGCTGATATGATGCCTTACAGGCGTAAAATGCAGATCGTGTTCCAGGACCCCTATGCCAGCCTCAATCCTAGGATGACTGTAGGGGATATAGTAGGCGAGGCTATAGATATCCATAAGCTAACGTCAAGTAAGAAAGAACGTAAAGAAAAAATATATACAATGCTGAAGAGGGTAGGGCTCAATAGTGAGCATGCAAACCGTTATCCTCACGAGTTTTCTGGTGGACAGCGCCAGCGTATAGGAATAGCCAGGGCTCTTGCTGTGGATCCGGAATTCATTGTATGTGATGAACCGATTTCAGCATTGGATGTATCAATTCAGGCGCAGGTGGTAAATATGTTTGAGGAACTACAACAGGAGCTGGGACTGACATATCTACTCATAGCCCATGATCTTAATGTAGTTAAGCATATAAGTAACAGGATTGGGGTTATGTATCTAGGCAAGCTGGTAGAGTTGGCTGACAGCTATGAGCTGACTTTCCACAATTTACATCCGTATACCAAATCACTTATATCAGCTATACCTATTGCGGATCCTGAGGAAAGCCGCAAGAAGAAGAGGATAGTACTAGAGGGTGATGTACCAAGCCCGTTGAACCCGCCGTCAGGCTGCCGGTTCAGGACAAGATGTCCCTATGCCACAGAGTTATGTGCGCAGCAGGAGCCGGAATTCAAGGAAGTATCACATGGACATTATGTAGCCTGTCATCACATTGACAAGGTGAATTAGAATACAAATTTTCACTGTATTAAATACTGTAATTCAGGGGGATTATAACAAATAGGAATTCGGTTTGGTGTTTTACCCCTGAATATTGCATTTTAATAGAATACGGTACATATGTACTGAAAAAATTAAAGGAGGATATTATATGAAACGCAAAGTAGTACTACTGATTTCATTAGTTCTGATTAGCAGTCTGATTTTCGCTGCATGTGCCGGTGGCAACGCAGGGAAGGCTAATGTGCTTACGGTATGTGTCGGACCTGATCCAGACACTATCGACCCGGCACTAAACTCATCTGTTGATGGAGCCACACTAATCATCCACGGATTTGAAGGCCTTATGACTCTTGACAAGGACGGCGTTCCTGTGCCTGGTCAGGCTAAGGAATATGATGTCAGTGAAGATGGATCAACTTATACATTCCACCTCCGTGACGGTCTCAAATGGAGCGATGGAGAGCCTCTGACTGCAAGTGATTTTGTTTATTCATGGAACCGTGCTATCTCAGCGGAGACGGCAGCAGACTACGAATACATGTTTGAGGTTATTGATGGCTATGAGGATGGTAAACTGAACATTACTGCTCCCGATGACAAAACATTTATTGTTAAGCTGAGTAATGCAGTTCCATACTTCCTTGAGCTTTGTGCGTTCCCGACATATGCGCCGGTACGCCAGGATCTTATAGATGCAAACGGCGAGGCTTGGGCAGTAGACCCTAAGACGTATGTTGGCAATGGTCCATATAAGATGACTGAATGGGTTCCCGGATCACACATGATCTATGAAAAGAACAAGAACTATTGGGATTATAAAAACCTGGGAACTGAGAAAATCAAGTTTGTTCTTATGGAAGATGATAATGCGATATTGAATGCATTCAAACAGGAAGAGATACTATTTGCCGATTCTATGCCCAATGATGAGATAGAAGCATGGAGGAGCAAACCGGAATTCAACCTCGAAGGACAGCTGGGAACATATTATGTTTCTTTTAATACACAGAAGGCTCCTCTTAATGATCCTAGGGTCCGTAAGGCTTTGACCCTTGCAATCGACCGTGATTTCATATGTATCAACATAGGCCAGTCCGGTCAGGAGCCTGCAGGTGCATTTGTACCTACAGGTCTGTCGGATTCAGATACTACAAAGGAATTCCGTAGTGTAGGTGGAAATTATTACGATCCTACTAAGGCGGCAAATGAAGCGAACCTTACTGAAGCAAAGAAGCTCCTTGCTGATGCAGGATATCCCGATGGCCAAGGCCTTCCCACAATGGAATACCTGTACAATGATACCACAGCGCATCAGCAGATAGGCGAAGCTCTGCAGGATATGTGGAAGCAGATTGGCGTAAACGTAACGCTTGTTTCCCAGGAGTGGAACACATTCCTCAATACCCGTAAGAACGGCGAATATTTCATCGCGCGTAACGGATGGCTCGGTGACTATAACGATCCAATATCCTTCCTGGATATGTGGATAACAGGTGGCGGAAATAATGATGCTCAGTGGAGTAATACACAGTATGATGAAATTATTAGGAAGGTAAAGGCATCAACTGACGCCACAGAACGCTACAAGCTGATGCATGATGCAGAAGACATCATTTTTGAAGAGAGCATGCTCAGCCCCATATACTACTATGTAGACCTGTTCCTTCTGAACCAGAAGATCGAGGGCTTTTATTCCTCACCTCTGGGTTACAAATACTTCATGTACGCAACAGTTCCTACAGCATAAAAATGATAAAGAAAAGGTCCGACTCAATGAGCCGGACCTTTTTTGGTTTTTTAGAATCTCGTATATCTGCCTTCGACCTTACCGATTACTATAATTTCATCAGGCTGGAAATTTTCTTTATCAACAATACTTGAATCTGCCTTGAGAACAAGCATACCGTCCTCTTTGCCATAATACCTTCTCAAAATTGCCCGTGTTTCGAAAAATACCAAGACTATATCACCTTCGATAGGCTCTGCTGATTGATTGACCAGAATTGTAGCGTCTGATGTAAATCCGCTTTCTTCAAGTCCATCATTGGGGGCTTCATACAGAAAAATGTTGGTATTTTCTGTAAGCACCTCCGGAGCAAAAGGTATATATCTCTCAATATTATAAATACTTGTGAGATTATCCAGGTTTCTCTTTGTGATTCTTTTTATTTTCGGAATAAACACCGGCTTACTATACATTTGATCATTTTCTGAGACTAGTTGAATAGATCTTGCGGCACCCAGTTGCCTTTTTATGACGCCTTTTTGCTCAAGCCTGTTAAGTATTCCCTGAACTGCTCCAGGAGTTTTTTCACCAACTAATTCACCAATTTCGCGGACTGTCGGAGGAATACCATTGACAGCAAGATAGTTTTCGATAACCGCATAAACCTTTTTTTGCTTAGCGGTTAAACTGCTATAATTAGATACCAATTTCATCACCCTTTTGTATTTTACTTTACATAATACAAAACATTTTAACAGATGTAAATTAGTTTATCAAATCAAATAATGCCAGTATTGTTAATAAATATATCATAATCTCTTAACATTATGAAAATATAAAAAATTTAATGTATTTGTAATTTATATGTCGAAAAATGTAAATGAATATCAACGGTTATAACGGTGAAAAATATTATATTGTAGTAGCTAAAGTTCTGAAACAAGAAGAATATGCTAGGTAAAGGAATAGACTGGGGAGAGACATACGAATGTTCAAGCTGTTAAAGAATACTGAAATATACACACCTGAATATATTGGGAAGCAAGACATTCTCATAGCATTTGATAAAATAGCTCAGATAGCTCAAAGGATTGAAGGGGTAAAGGCTCTACAGATACAAGCCGTGGACTGTGGCGATATGATGGCGTTTCCGGGGCTTATTGACCAACATGTACATATTACCGGTGGTGGCGGTGAGCGGGGGCCTAAAAGCATTATAGGGCCTTTAGCTGCATCGGAGCTAATTAGGGCGGGAATAACAACAGTGGTGGGTGTACTAGGTGATGATGGAGTTGGAAAAAGCATGGAAGGACTGCTAATGAAAGCACGCTCACTTGATGCGGAGGGACTGACTGCTTATACGTACACAGGGAACTATGGGGTACCGCCAGTTACGATTACAGGAAGGGTTTTGACTGATATCGCTATAATCGACAAAGTCATCGGGGCAGGGGAAATAGCTATTTCAGATTTCAGATCCTCATATCCTACCTGCGATGAGCTTGCAAAGCTGGCTCATGAGGCTATTACCGGTGGAATGCTAGGTGGGAAGGCTGGTATTGTTCACTTGCATGTGGGGGATGGTAAGTCAGGTCTGAAGCCACTTTTGGAGCTGCTGGAAGCCACGGATTTTCCAGTTTCAATGTTTGTTCCAACCCACATGAATAGGAGTAAGGTGCTATTGGAGCAGGCTATACTATATCACAACAATGGAGGAATTATTGACCTGACTGCCGGAGAAAATACTGATGTAGGTGTTGGTGTACCGGATTGCTTGAAAAGGCTACTAAATACAGGAACAGGCCTTGAGAATGTTACAGTATCCTCTGACGGGAATGGCAGCGGTGCCGGAGAGTCCCATACTGAGATCGGGAGTGTAATGGATTTATATAACGATTTTATGTCATCTGTCAAGGATTATGGCCTGCCCTTGCCTCAGATATTAAGAACAGTAACGCAAAATGTCGCCCAGGTGCTGAAGCTCTATCCTGCAAAGGGCAGAATAGCAGCCGGAAGCGATGCAGATATTTTATTGGTGGGTAAGGCTTCCTTTATGCCGGAAATTTTAATATCAAAAGGGAATGTACTCCTTGATTATAAAAACAGGCTTGCTGTTAATTAGCACACAAATTTACACACATTGGTATGCATATACGATACTTTACTTTAAAAGAATAAATACTGAGGTGATTGAATGGACAAAGTGGACCAAAGCTGTGAATTACGCAGAACCTTTTCGAGTGTAGGCATCATACTGTGTTGCGTAGGGGGATGGTTGGCAGCGGTAGCTTCATTAGTGAAATACCCATTTATCTTTGGCTTGGTGGCAATAATTCTGGGCATACGAATTAGTAAAGGTGGAAGCAGGGCGGGTATGCCCTTAGTTGCTGCAAGTATTATGCTGATGGCAATTGGTCTGATGTTTAACAATACAATCTATGATTATCTGAAAAATGCCATGGGCGTTTAGTATTTGCGCCCGTCTGATGCATTGAAATAATGGGCGCCTGGGACGCTTTAGGATGTTCCGTGTGAACACGGGGAAGACGGTGAGCAGAATGAATTTAGGTAATTTAATTATAATAGGCGGGGCTGAAGATAAGGCAGGAGAATGTCTTATTCTGAAGTCATTTGTAGACCTGGCTGGCGCATCTGGAGCAAAAGTTACAATAATCACCACTGCAACAGAAAATCCTGTTGAGGCAGGAAATCAGTATAAAGCGCTTTTTGTGGATATGGGAGCCCGGGAAACGAGCTTTTTAAACATTAACTCCCGTGATGATGCAGATCAAGAGGTGAATGCAAGGCTCATAGCTAGTTCGTCAGGCGTTTTTTTCACTGGAGGAGATCAACTCAGAATAACAAGTATCTTGGGCGGTACCAGGGTATATGAAGCACTGCACAATGCTTATAAATCCGGTGCAATCATTGCAGGAACCAGTGCGGGAGCTTCCGCTATGAGCAGAACGATGATTGTAGATGGAAATAATAATGATCCCGCAAGGAAGTGCACCCTTAAGATGGCTCCGGGATTGGGACTTTTGGAAAGGGCACTCATTGATCAGCATTTTCATCAAAGAGGCAGAATAGGCAGGCTGCTGTGCGGTGTTGCAGAGAATCCTTCGATTCTTGGCATCGGGATTGATGAGGATACCGCAATTAGGGTGTTTCCCGACGACCATTTTGAGGTAATTGGAAGCAATTCGGTTACTGTTGTAGACGGAAGGACTATCAAGAGCTCTAATGTTTCTGAACTAATGCCTGACGAAAATCTTGCCATTGCCAATATTGTATTACATGTGCTCCCTGCGGGCTATGGTTATGACCTGACAGACAGGAGTGTGCTACGGGTAAAGGACAAGATGTCGCTTCTTGACAGACAGAATGGTTCTGTCGGTTGAGGAAGGCCTCTGAGATTCTGAGGGCTGAGAGATTTTCGTCTTTGATAAAATAGGAGGAAAAATTTGTGGATATTATAAGTATACAGCCTTATAAAGGCAGGAATATTCATAGTCATAAACCTGTTATCAAGGCTGTAGTAGATTTGGGAAATTTGTATGATACAGCGACAAAGCAAATAGATGGATTCAATGAACAGCTATTAAGAATTCTGCCTGGTTTAAAAAGCCATGTTTGTTCCAGAGGCTATGAAGGAGGATTTGTTGAAAGACTTGAGGAGGGAACATATCTTACACATGTAACAGAGCATATGGTTCTCGAACTGCAAAGCATCATGGGGTATGAGCTTAACTATGGAAAAAGCAGAGCCACCGACAAGCCTTCAGTTTACTATTTGGCCTTCGAGTATAAAAATGAGAAGCTGGCAATTGAGTGTCTGCTGGTATCTGTAGAAATCATAAACATGCTCATAGCTGGTGAAATGCCAGATATAGATGTCATTTCTGATCATCTGAGGCAGATTGCTGCTGAATCAGATCTGGGAACCAGTACGGGATCGATTTTCGAAGAAGCCCGTAGGAGGAAAATTCCTGTAGCCTGCCTAGAGCATTCCAGTGTACTACGGTTGGGGAATGGAAAATACACAAGGTATATTGAAGCATCCTTGACGGACAGGTGTGGCTGTGTGGCAGTAGATATAGCATGCAACAAGCATCTGACAAAGCAGATACTATTCGAGGCCGGAATAACTGTGCCAAGGGGAGATATAGCCTATACCCTCAGATCAGTCATGGTGGCTGCTGCAACTATTGGTTGGCCTGTTGTAGTAAAGCCCTTTGACGCAAATCAAGGTAAGGGGGTATTTACTAACATTTCTAGTAAGAAGGAGCTGGCAGAAGCATTTGAGACAGCTACTAGATACAGTCAGGCTGTACTTGTGGAAAAGCATATTCCGGGAAATGATTACAGACTCCTTGTTGTAGGTGGGAAAGTGGTGGCTGCGGCAGAGCGGAAAGCGCCATTTGTGATAGGCAACGGTATCAATACCATCAGACAGCTGGTGGACATTGAGAATCGCAATCCCTTAAGAGGTGCTGACCACGAAAAGCCCCTGACCATAATAAGGATTGACGATATGTCAAGGCAGGTGTTGGCTAAAAGCGGATATAATGAAGATAGCATACCTGCCCCTAATAAAAAGGTTATACTGCGTTTCAATGGAAATCTAAGCACTGGTGGTACTGCAAGTGATTGTACAGACGTGGTTCATCCGCACAATGCGGAGATGGCGATAAAGGCTGCAAAATTGATGGAGCTTGATATTGCAGGTGTAGACATAACCTGTAGAGATATTTCAAAGCCATTGGAAGAAGATAATGGTGCAGTTATTGAAGTTAATGCGGCGCCGGGGCTGAGAATGCACATATACCCCACCGAGGGCATATCAAGAAATGTTGCAGGTAACATACTTGATTGTATGTACCCTCAGGGTCAGCCCTCAAGCATTCCTATTGTATCAGTTACCGGTACAAACGGAAAAACTACAGTCACAAGAATGATAGCACATACCCTAGGCCTGGAGGGGACTGTTGTAGGAATGACTAGTACAAGTGGTATTTATATCGGAGGAGAATGTATACTAAAAGGTGACAATACGGGTGTGTTAAGCGCTGCGACGGTATTGAAGGATACAAGAGTCGAAGCTGCTGTTCTTGAAACTGCAAGAGGTGGTATCATAAAGTGTGGCCTAGGCTATGACCTTGCTGATGTAGGGGTGATTGTCAACATAAGCGATGACCATCTAGGCATAGATGGAATAAACACAATTGATGATCTTACAAAGGTTAAGTCCCTTGTAGCAGAGGCAGTCAAACCTGACGGAACTGTGGTTCTGAATGCTGACGACAAAATGACACCTGCAATATTGAAGAGAATTAGTTGTGGGTCTATATTATTTGCTACTAATTATGACAACCTGTTGGTTCAAAAAGCGATTAAGAATCGAAACAAGGCAGTGTATGTTAGAGCAGGTGCAGTTTATATTTCGTCAGGGTATGATGAAATACTTATTGGAGCCATAGAGGATATTCCTGTGACATATGGCGGAAAGGCTATCTGCAACATAGAAAATACCCTAGCTGCAGTTTCGTCGCTATTTGCTATGGGGATCTCCCCAGTGAGGATAAGGGAAGGAATATCGGGATTTAAACCTGATACCTCAAACAATCCAGGCAGACTTAATATTTTTGAAATGGGCGAATTCTCTGTTATGCTTGATTATGGTCACAATATAGCCGGTTACAGCGCTGCTATTGAAATGGCAAAGAGGTTTGATGCTTCAATCTATACCGGCGTAATCGGTATGCCGGGAGATAGAAGAGATGAGAGCATTAGTGACGTAGGTAAGCTTTGTGGACGATGGTTTTCTAAGCTTTATATTAAGGAGGACAGGGACCTCAGGGGCAGAAATGTAGGGGAAGTAGCTGACCTGCTGTATAGTGCTGCGGTAGGTTCAGGTATAGACAAGGCTATGACAGCTATTATTCATAACGAGGAAAAGGCCCTGGAGGTAGCCATTATGAACGCTGTGCCTGGTGAAATGATTATTATGTTTTATGAGGAATTTGAGGCTGCTCTAGATGTGATTGAAAAGTGTCGTAGAGCATTAGCTGAAAAAGGTTCGGGAAATAATCATGATCGGAAGACGGAGACTGAGTTGGAAAACTCTGCGGTAGGTTAGCCGATCCAATTAAAATGGCGGGGTGTATACACCCCGCCATTAATATATTTACTCCTCCAACATTAAAGCTTTGAACCACAGTTTGTACAGAATGCTGAACCGGCTGCCAGTGGTGAATTGCATGAGGGACATGTTGCTGTAGGCTCTTCAGCTGCAACATCTTCCACAGGAGCTTGAACAACTTCATTCTTAGCACCACATTTTGAACAGAACACCTGAGCTCTTTCCATTTCAGAACCGCAGCCTACGCATGATTTAATACCCTTTACTTCGGCTATTTTCTCTTTCAGCCCACTTATATTTTGTTCGTGAGCTACAATCTGTTCACAGGATTCCTGTAAATATTCTTCAGTGCTGCCTGTTTCTTTGAATTTTTCATAAACAGTTTTTCCGATAAGTGAATATAGCTTGTGTATTTTGTCTTCTTCTGAGCTGATATTAGCATTGAGCTTAGTGGTTTCAACTATTTCACTTGACTTCTTTGCGGCAGCCTGTGCAGTTTCACCAATCTTCTTCCCAAGGTTTTCGAAAAATGCCATGTTTGTAATACCTCCATTCATAATAACGTATAAGTCCAAGTATACATTTACATAACTATTATAAGTAATATTCGGAAGATATTCAATAGATGATTTCCCGTATCATTTCCTATGCTGTAAATCTTGCCTGTGAAGGATTGGTAAATAATTAATATCTGCTAACAGATAATAAGTAGTATAATAGAGTGAGGCGTTAGACATTCCTTAGGTCTATAGACTGATTTTGTTTTTAGATGACGGGGTTTAGGAGGCTCAATATGCAGTTTAAATTTCATATGCCTGTTAAGGTCTATTTTGGAGAAGCTTGTGTAAAGCAATACGGAATCGAGCTGGCCGACCTTGGCAAAAAAGCGTTCATAATAACAGGAGCCAGGTCAGCATTGGCCAGTGGGGCACTGAAGGATGTATGTGATATCCTAAATGGGCTTGGGATTGACTTTGTAATATATGACAAGGTTAAAAACAATCCATCCACCGACAATGTTAAGGAGGCAGGAGTTAGCGCCAGACAGTATGGAACATGCTTTGTGATCGGTATAGGTGGCGGATCACCACTGGATGCTGCAAAGGCTGTGGCTGTACTTGCGGTAAATGATATTGAGCCTGAGCAGCTGTTCGAGAACAAATTTGCCAACAAGCCTTTACCGATTGTTGCAATTCCCACTACAGCTGGCACCGGAAGCGAAGTTACACCCTACTCCATATTGACAAGAGCTGATTTGCAAACAAAGAGAAGCTTCGGAACACCTGACACGTTTCCGGCAGTGGCGTTTCTCGACCCCCTTTATACAGAAAGTCAGCCACAGTCGGTGACAGTAAATACTGCCATAGATGCTCTGTCTCACTGCGTTGAAGGTTATTTGAGCAACAGAAGCGCACCTGCAAGTGATGTTCTCGCAGAGAAAGGAATCGGACTTTTCGGGAGATGTATGGAGGGTCTTGCAAAGGGGCAGGTTAGCCGTGAAGACCGTGGAGTGCTTTTGTACGCATCAATGCTGGGAGGTATGGTTATCGCACAAACAGGTACTACAATAGTACATGGTGCAGGCTACAACTATACATACTTCAAGGGTATCCCTCATGGGAAGGCTAACGGCTATCTAATGGCCGAATATCTGAGATACAATTACAGCCATGTGCCTGATAAAATAGATAATATTCTGACTATGCTGAGCTTGACCGATATAGATGAATTTGATACCTTTATTGCATCGCTAATAGGAAAAGGGCCTTTCCTTACAGATGAGGAGATAGAGCAATATGCAGCCATAACAATTAGCCAGCGAAGCACTTCGTTTAATGTAAGGGCTGTTCAGGCTACCGACATAGAAGAGATATTTAGAAAAGTTCAAGAGTGAAAAAATCAAGACTTATATGGACAGTATAGCAGCTACTTCGGGTGGCGATGAACTGGGGGTGAAGGGTTGGTAGATGTCTATTTTTATATGCCTTGTGAGAAGGTTGGATATGCTGTTGATTGCGGGATAAAGCTTTCACAGTGGTTTAGCCGTGAAACTGTTATTGGGGGCAATAGCAGAAAATGCTTCACAGCATTGCTTAATCCACGGGATGAATATGATAGATACACGTCTAGCGACTATAGGTGCCTGAAACTGGAGTTGGATTCGAAATTCTGTTATGTTGCAGATAGGACATTGTATGAGACAGGTCAATCATATCCCCAGGTCATGGAGCTATACAAATCATCAATAGTTCCCATAAAGAAATATATCTTTGGTGATTACCGCTTTCCGGAGGTACTAATCACTACTACTGTTTTAGGGGAACACATTACCGTAATAGGTAAAATGCTTGACTCACCTGTTCTTTATGAGAATTCACAGGAGCTGTACTTTAACAATCTAATGGGACAACTAAAGGAGAAAAGCAATTATCTAGATGATACTTTGCTTTATCTATACTTTAATTGGCTCTGTGAGCTAGGAAAGGCAGAATGTACGGCGCAGTGCGACGGCGCCTATGCTGTTTTCAGGGTAAAAGGAGAGCAACGGGTATATACATTTAGAGCACCGGGGAGGGTATGATGAAATATGTTGTTCTGAAGTTTTTGAAGGAGGCAGTGCCCGGCTGTGTCACCGGCGCTGAAATGGGAGAACGCTTAGGTGTATCGAGGACGGCCATATGGAAGTATATAGAGGAGCTAAGGCTTGATGGCTATACAATAGAGGCTGCTTCTAAAAAGGGCTATAGGCTAATACCTACTGAGGGGCTGCTGAACTCCTTTGAAATAGAGAATAACTTGGGTACACAGATTGTGGGGCGTGAGGTCCTTTGTTATGCTGTGTTGCCCTCTACAAACACCCATGCAGGAGCCATGGCATCAAAAGGGTGTAGTGATGGTCTGGCGGTAGTTGCCTTTCAGCAGACACAAGGAAAGGGCAGGTTGGGCAGGAGCTGGGAATCCCCTCAGGATAAGGGGATATATTTGTCGGTGGTACTGAGACCTCCAATGGCTCCTGTTGAAACACCAATATTTACACTGGCGGCAGCTGTGGCAGCAGTTAGGGCTATATATACTGTGACAGGTCTAAAAACAGGTATAAAGTGGCCTAATGATATAGTGGCCGAAGGGAAAAAGATATGTGGAATATTGCTAGAGATGAATTCTGAGGTGGATAGGGTAAACCACATAGTCTTAGGGATGGGGATAAATTATTCCCAATCAGCTGCAGATTTCTCAGAAGAGTTACAGAATAGGGCATCCTCGATACTTATGGCTAATAGTAATTTAGAAGACAGGACAGAGGCTGGTATGTCCAAGGAAGCCCTACGGGATGAGAAATTGTCAAAGGTTGGGGGTTTAAAAGGTGGCGGCGATGGGAGACTGGAATTGATTCGGGCTGTACTCAGAGAGTTAGATACCTTATTGAGGCATATCCTTGATGGAAAGAACTCCAAAATAATTGACATGTGGAGAGAATACTCGGCTACTCTTGGCAAGGAGGTCCGGTTTACACTAAAAGATGTGGAGTATACAGGGATTGCTGTGGATATTACCTCGGATGGCAGACTGGTTGTGGATTGTAATGATGGCGTTAGACGGGAGCTTATCTCCGGAGAGGTATCTGTAAGGGGCTTATATGGATATTTATAAGAAAGCCACACTTGTAGGAGCTTGATTTCATTCATCGCCGGACTATAGAGTTCAGCGTCCTCTGAAGACATAGATAAAGGATTGGAGTAATTTATGGTTATTGATTTTCATGTTCATTGCTTTCCTGATAAAATTGCACAAAGGGCCACAGAGTCGCTGGCCAAAGCGGCCTCTCTTCCACTGATGTCCGATGGGACGGTACGCGGCATAAAGGCATCGATGAAAAAAGCGGGAATCGACAAATCCTTGATACTTAATATAGCAACCAAACCAAGCCAGATCCCCAGTATTATACAATGGTCATCTACCATTCAGGATGATGAAATAATTGCATTCGGCTCTATACACCCGGACACTTCAGATTGGGTGGAGCAGCTGGTAGCGATGAGGGAGGCGGGTTTAAGGGGCATTAAGTTTCATCCCGAATACCAGAGCTTTTATGTAGATGATCCTAAAATGTATCCTATCTATGAAAAAGCAGCAGATTTAGGGCTGGTGATTATCTTTCATGCAGGTGGAGATTTGGGTATGCCGGAGCCTTACCATTGCACTCCTGACAGGATGAAGCGGGTACTGAGGGGAATACCTGGTGCCAAGATGGTTGCTGCTCACATGGGAGGGTTTGAGTATTGGGATGACGTGGAACGATACCTTGTTGGGGAGGATATTTATTTTGACACCTCTTTTAGTCTACATGAAATGAGCCCGGAGCAGTTTAATCGAATATACCTGGAGCACGGTTATGAAAAGCTGCTTTTTGCGTCTGACTCGCCCTGGGGAGATCAGTCTACCGAGGTGGAAAGGATACAGAGTATGGAGCTGACAGCCGAGGCGAGAAGCGCAATAATGGGCGGAAATGCCGCGAGGTTACTGGGGTTGACTTGTTGAAGCTTTTAAAATACAATAGTTATATTGCTTTATTATATGGAGGTTTAGAATGGTCAGAAAGAGTAGTGGTAATCAGACCGTCACCGATGGCGTTACAAACACTGGGAAGACAAATAGCAAACCACTGAAATCCGAGCAACAGCAACGCAATCGAAACAATAACACAAAAGGCTATCAGTCCCGTAAGCAGAACAATCCTAGGAATTCTGATACGCAGAATGCCCATAATAGAGGTGGACAAGCTAATAATAAGGATTCATCCAATGGAAGCCAAAATCAGGGGCATCAATCCGGACCGAGGAACAATAACCATGGCTCCAGAAGCCACGATGGGTACAACAAAGAGAGCAATCAGTCAAAAGGATATTACCGGGACAGAAACAGAGAAGACAGGGATACACAGTCAAGAAGGCATTCCTCGTCCTCCTGTGGCAAGCATTCAAACATGAAAAGGAATAGGGCTGAAGAGACCATTGATGATATTAAGCATGATATTTTAAGGCTTGAAAAGGAAATTGAGCTTGAAATAAGAGAAATCAGAAGCCTAAAGTTTTTATAGTTAGCTGTGAAACCCTACTGAGGCTTCAGATGTCTTGGGATGATGGGTTATAGACTCGATTTGGAGGAATGGCAATTGCTTCTTGCGATAAATGTTGGAAATACCAATATACGTTTTGGCGTGTATAAAGAAAAGGAACTTATAGCACATTGGAAGCTGGCAACTAACAGAGGTTGGACAGCAGATGAGTTTGGTATGTACTTCGTGAATTTTTTTAACTATGAAGGGCTCGCCATTGACGATATTGAGGCGGTAATAATATCTTCCGTAGTGCCCCCGATTATGTTTTCATTTGAGCATGCCATACGCAGATATATAAAAAAGGACCCAATGTTAATTGGACCGGGGATAAAAACTGGCATTAATATTAAATACGAGAATCCCCGGGAGCTTGGAGCAGACAGGATAGTTAATGCAGTTGCTGCCTATGAGCTATATGGCGGGCCTGTGATAGTAGTTGACTTTGGCACCGCAACCACATTTAACGCCATATCCTCAAAGGGAGAGTTTCTTGGCGGAGCTATATGCCCTGGAATACTTATATCAGCCGAGGCTTTGTATCAGAGGACTGCAAAGCTACCAAGAATAGATCTGGCAAAGCATGATGTGGTCATAGGTCGCAACACCTCTGTAAGTATGCAGTCGGGCGTATTCCATGGATACGTTGGACAGATTAACCATATTGTCAAAAAGATCAAGCAGGAGATGGGCGAGGAAAATGCCAAGGTCATTGCAACTGGCGGATTGGCAAAGTTTATTGCACCGGAGACAGAATCCATAGACGAGGTGAATGGACGTCTTGTGAATGAAGGTCTTAGGATTATATATGAAAAAAACAGGGCTGAAGCCTGAAAGGAAGATTAAATATCAGCGCATGGAACACACCTGTTTACAACGCAATAAAGGCTTTTACGGACTCTAATGTAATTCCCTTTCATATGCCGGGCCACAAGCTTGGCCGCGGTATACCTGAAGAATTTCTTTCCGAAATAGAAAAACTAGATATTACCGAAATACCGGGTATGGATGATCTCCATAACCCCTCCGGTATTCTAAATGAGGCCCAGGAACTTGCCGCTCAGGCGTTTGGAGCCAATAGGAGCTACCTTCTTGTAAATGGTAGCACTGTCGGTCTACATGCGGCGATTGCTGCTGTGTGCAGACCTGGACAGCGTCTGATAGTAGGCAGGGATAGTCATAGCTCTGTTATAAATGGCATGCTTTTAGCTGGAGTAAGACCATATTACGTATTGCCCGAATATTCAGAAGCATTTAGTATATGCACCGGAATTACGCCAGCGGAGATTAAGAGGGCCCTTAGACAAATGCCTGAAGCAGTGGGCATTCTTATAACTAGACCTAATTACTATGGAGTATGCTGTGATATCGAGGAAATTGCTGAAATTGTGCATTCACATGACAAAATATTGATAGTTGATGAGGCTCACGGACCCCATTTAATATTCAACAAACGTCTGCCGGTGTCTGCTTTGGAAGCGGGTGCTGATATTTGCATACAAAGCGCACATAAAACCTTGCCGGCTTTTACCCAAGGCGCGTATCTGCATATAGGCACACACAGGGTTGACATTGAAAGACTGGAATATTTTTTGGATATGTTCCAGACAACTAGCCCTTCCTATGTAATTATGGCTTTTCTTGACATAGGCAGAGCGGTTATGCAAAGGCACGGCACCCAGCTACTGGATAGGCTTCTAGACTCAATAGGAGCCTGTAGTAGTAGCCTACGCAGCTATGAGAGAGGACCTGTGATGCTTGACAGCGCAAGCACTCCGGGGTTTGATCATGATCCCACCAGGCTTGTTGTTAATGTATCTCGGCTTGGAATAACAGGGTATGATGCCGAGAGGCTTATGAGGGAAAGATATAATGTGCAGTCTGAAATGTCAGACACTGCTAATGTAGTATTTATATCTACTGTAGCTGATGGGCCGACAGAGATTGAAATACTTTTTTCAGCATTGGAACAATTTTGGAAGGATTTTGAGGCCGCATCAGAAGGAATTGGCGAAATGGAGCGTAAACAGGGCAACCCTTTAACTGGTAAGAATGCCGATATTTGCAGCCGTATGAAAGCTGTATACGGGTTTTCGGGAAACAACAGGTTGTTGGAGAATAATACTTGGGATCTAAAGCCTTTAGATATATTGAACGCAAAAACTGAAAGGATAAGTTTGGGGGATGCGGTAGGAAGGGTTAGTAAGGGGAAAATTGCGCCCTATCCTCCGGGTATTGCCTTAGTTTGCCCAGGTGAAATTATTACCCATGAAGCAGTAGACCTTTTGAAGGTTGTAATTGGAGCGGGTGGCAGGGTCCACGGCATTAACAGCGATGGAACTGTTTGCATCATAGCCGATGAAGGGAAAAAGGATGCATAGGACGTGAGAATAATGTATAATGTTATTAGTGGGTACGCGCAGAAGTCACATTACAGTAAACGAGGTTGAATATGAAGCGAGGTCTTTTTATTACAATTGAAGGTACCGATGGAAGCGGGAAAACGACTCAGATAAGGAACATGATGGAGCACCTAACGAATATGGGCTGCCAGGTTATCCTTACAAGAGAACCCGGAGGCACGCGTATTGGTGAGAATGTACGCTCCATCATACTGGATCCGGCATTTACTGAAATGTACAATACTACAGAGCTTCTTCTTTACTCAGCTGCAAGGGCGCAGCTGGTGGAGCAGGTAATCAGACCTTCTATTGAAGATTGCCGGAGTGTTATATGTGATCGGTATATTGACTCGTTCTTTGCATATCAAGGCTATGGAAGAGGCCTGGACACAGATTTGCTCAAAAAAATAACTGACATTGCTATTAGTGGGACGATGCCTGACATTACATTCTTCTTTGATCTTGATCCGGAAATAGGTCTTAAGAGAAGAATGACAGTTAATGCCTGCGATAGGATAGAAAATGAAGTGATGGAATTTCACAGAAGGGTTTATAATGGGTATAAGGAATTGGCTGCAAGATATCCCGAAAGAATAAAAACAATTGACGCTTCTAAGCCTGTCGAAGAAGTCTGGAATGATGTCAAACGCCAATTGGAGATGCTTCTTGGTTTTATTAGATCAGTTTAATAAGATTCACATCATTTGCGAGGAGGGGTAGAAATGAAACTTGTATTCGCTGTAGTTCATGATGAGGATGGTTCAAAGGTAATGGAGGAATTGAACAGGAGTGGGTTTGGAGTGACAAAGCTTTGCTCAACGGGAGGTTTCCTGAAGGCGGGCAACACCACATTGCTTGTGGGTGTTGACGAAGAAAAGCTGGATAGCGTTATCGGAATTATCAAGACAAAATCCAAAAGCAGAAAACAAGTAATCAATTCCAGCATGACACCTAACGGCATGGCGGGTATGTTTATTCCCTATCCTGTGGAGGTTGTAGTGGGGGGAGCTACTATATTTGTACTGGACGTTGAACGCTTTGAAAAGGTATAAGGCGCAGTCATTGGCTAAGCGCCGGGAGGTGCATCTTGAAGGTAAGCGACACTCTCGGTAATACAACAGGCATGGTAGGTCTGCCGGTAAAGGATGAAGTAAAAGTAAAAACTGGTACTGGCGGAGAGTTTAGAAGCCAGCTGGTAAAGGCTGGGGATAGAAATTATGAGCAGCATATTGATAGGCTTGTTCAGGATATTATTAAGCAAGGGGACATTCTTGCTAAGAGGATTGATATACGTGAATTAAAGGCATATAAAAGGTTGATTTCTGAGTTCTTGGATGCGGCACTGGGTAATTCGAAAAAGTTTTCCAAGAAAAGCCTTGTTGACAGAAGGGGCAGGCATAAGGTCTATGCTATCATCAAGAGTATAAATAGTGAGCTAGATTTGCTTACACAGGATGTATTGAATGGGGAATGGGATAATATTTCTCTTCTTCAGCGTTTGGTCGATATTAGAGGACTCATATTGGATTTGATGATGTAAGCACTTGATGACCGGAACGACGAGGCAGATGGCCCATAGACCCATTAAAGGAGTACACAATGGACTTTAAAAATATAATCGGCCAGAAAGAAGTGGTCGATAGCCTTAAGCAATTAATTTCCCAAGACCGGGTTGGACATGCATATATATTCTCGGGGCCGGCAGGCATCGGTAAAAAAACGATTGCACACATATTTGCCGGTCTTTTGCTGTGCGACGATCCTCACGAGGGCGCTCCTTGTGGCAATTGCAGGCCCTGCCAGTTGACAAAGAATGACAGCAATCCCGATTATCATAGTATAAGAGTCGAGGAATTGAGTATTGGCGTGGATTTGATTAGAGAACTCCAGAGTGATACGATTCTTAAACCCATGTATTCAGATCGGAAGGTCTATATTGTGCAGGAAGCAGCAAAGATGACGGAGGCGGCTCAAAACTGCCTACTAAAGATATTTGAGGAGCCTCCAGGCTATGTAGTGGTTATTTTGTTGACTACAAATTATGAAAAAATGTTGGAAACAGTGCGTTCGCGAGCACAGCACCTAAAGCTCAAGAATTATTCCAGGGAGCAGGTTTTACAGGCTCTTGAGGCTAGGTATGGTAGTGATGACGGGAGCTTTGGGCTTGCAGCCGACTTTTCCGATGGCAACATAGGGATAGCACTGGACTTGGCAAACTCAGGAGAATTTTCAAAGCTCAGAGACGAGATACTGGAATTGCTCCCGGCAGCGGCTGAGGGTAGAACTACAAGCATTTTAGATTTTTCGTCATTTATGGACAGCAATAAGGAAAGTGTAGAAATTATTATGCATATTATGCTGTTGTACTACAGAGATTTGTTGGTAATTAGTGAGACGGGAAATGAAAACATGTTGATTAATTCGGACAAAAAGGATATTATATTAGATAATGCCCGCAAATACCGCAACGGCAGGCTCATAAGCAGTATTGAAGCCATAGAAGCGGCACAAAGGGCCCTAAAACAAAATGCGAGTTATCAGCTTGTCATAGATAATTTGTTGATAAAGCTACGGGAGGTTCAATAGATGGTAAAGGTGGTTGGAGTCAGATTCAAGAAGGCTGGAAAGGTATATTACTTTGACCCTGATCAGCTGGAGGTAGATGGTAGCTCTAGTGTAATTGTAGAAACAGCAAGGGGTGTAGAATTCGGAGAGGTTGTTATTCCTGTTCGTGAGGTCAATGAAGACGAAATAGTTGCACCGCTAAAAAGGGTGATGAGGATAGCCAATGAGGAAGATATCAAGCATGCTGCCGAGAATAGTAAAAAAGAGAAGGAGGCATTTGCTACTTGCCTTCAGAAAATAAAAGACCACGAATTGGAAATGAAACTGATAGATGTGGAGTACACTTTTGACAATAATAAAATTCTTTTCTATTTTACAGCAGATGGAAGAGTTGATTTTAGGGAATTGGTAAAGGATTTGGCATCAGTTTTTAAAACGCGTATAGAGCTTAGGCAGATAGGCGTTAGAGATGAGTCGAAGATGATGGGCGGTATTGGCATTTGTGGTCGTGTTCTTTGTTGTAGCTCATATCTTGGTGAATTCCAGCCGGTATCTATAAAAATGGCTAAGGAACAGGGGCTTTCTCTAAATCCAACAAAGATTTCCGGCACCTGTGGAAGGCTGATGTGTTGCTTAAAATACGAGCAGGAAGCATATGAACATATCATTAAAACGGCTCCGAAAACTGGTGCTGTCGTGGATACGCCTGACGGGCAGGGTGTGGTTATAGAGACATACCTGATAAAGGAAACTGTAAAGGTAAGGCTTGACAAGGGGAATGACACCGATTTGAGAGCATATAAGTTCAACGAGGTCAAGCTAATAAAAGACGTAGCGGTACATGATGAAGGGGAGGCAATAATTGATGAATTGAAGGCCCTGGAGGACTAAGGTAAATTCGCTTTGCTCATGGAGTCGGGTGGAGACTGAACTCCAACTGACCAGGGAAGATGACTAATTCGTAAAGGTCGGCGTCTTCTGAAGACAAAGATAAAATTATGGCTGCAAATTTATGCTAGGGTATTCTATTTATCTGACAATAATGTTAAAATAGTAGCGGTTCATCTAAGATTAAGTAAACAAAATGTATTTGAGGAGGTGTACCCTAATGGCATATCGTATCAACGATGATTGTATCAGTTGCGGTGCATGTGAACCAGAATGTCCAGTTTCATGCATAACAGCTGGTGATAGTAAATATGAGATAGACGAGGGAGCATGTATCGATTGCGGATCTTGCGCAAATGTCTGTCCAGTTGACGCTCCGAAGCCGGAGTAAGGGTTAATACATAAGGGGTCAGGTGCCAGCTTTTGTTGGTGCAGGGCTCCTTATTTATATGCATGGAAGAAGGATGAATTAGTTGGAAGTAAATATAATGTACAATGAGAGGGTAGACGACCTTCAATATAAAGGACTTAAGCTTATACAAAAAAAGGATGGTTTTTGCTTTGGCGTGGATGCAGTTTTGTTGTCACATTTTGCACAGGTGCCTAAGGGCGGCTCAGTTATTGACCTTGGTACCGGTACAGGCATTATTGCAGTATTGCTAGCAGGGAAGAAGGAACCCGGCAAGGTAGTGGGCCTTGAGATACAGCCGGAAATGGCTGAGATGGCTGGGCGTAGCGTAGAGCTCAATAACTTAGGCGAGAAGGTTAGTATTATCCAGGGGGATATACGGGATGCTGTGGCTTTATTTGGGGCATCCAGCTTTGATGCGGTGGCAACAAACCCGCCATACATGGCTAGGGGAGGAGGGCTACTTAACCCTGCCGATTCTAAGGCCATATCAAGGCATGAAATACTGTGTACCCTTGAGGATGTGGTTTCAACTGCTTCAAAGCTTCTCAAGCCAGGTGGTAAATTCTCCATGGTACATAGGCCCCAGAGGCTTGCTGACATAATGTGGACAATGCGTGTAAGCTCCATTGAACCCAAGCTGCTAAGGCTTGTTCATCCTTCGCTGGGCAAGAATCCCAACCTTGTTTTGATAAGCGGAACAAAAAACGGGAATCCGGAGTTAAGAGTACAGAATCCACTGTATATTTACGACAGTATGGGTAGGTATTCAAAAGAAATTGACCAAATTTACAACAGAACAGTTTCTGGTTAAATAGTAGTTTGCCGTAAAATGCTCTTTGTGCGTCAACTCAGAGCAAGGCGGCAGGAAAGGCAGATTAGCATTGAATAGTACTGGGACACTTTATTTGGTAGCAACACCTATTGGAAATCTAGAGGATATTACGCTACGGGCACTAAGGATACTGAAGGAGGCTGATATAATAGCTGCTGAGGACACTAGGCAGACACTGAAGCTTCTAAATCATTTTGAAATAAAAAACAAGTTAATAAGCTATTATGAGCATAATAAGGCGGAAAAGGGCGGCTATATTATTCAGCAGCTAATAGAGGGTAAGAATGTAGCCCTTGTTTCGGATGCCGGATCTCCGGGTATATCTGACCCGGGAGAAGACCTTGTACGGTTGGCTGTAGGCAATGGAATATGTGTAACGATGGCGCCGGGACCCGCAGCGGTTATTACCGGTGTTGTGTTGTCGGGGTTACCATCAGGCAGATTTGGCTTCGAAGGCTTTCTGCCAGTAAACAAAAGAGTTAGAAGCGAGAGAATAAAGGCTATCAAAGAAGACACCAGGACTCTGGTGTTTTACGAGGCTCCTCACAAACTGATACATACATTGAGGGATCTTAAGTCTGTGTTAGGTAACAGGCGTATATCTCTAGCAAGGGAGCTTACAAAAAAATTCGAGGAAATCTGGCGCACAACATTTGATGAAGCTATTGTCAAATATGAGAATGAGTCTCCCAAGGGAGAGTTTGTTCTAGTAGTCCAGGGTGCAGATGAGCAGGCTCTTGCAGAAGCGAGAATAAGTAGCTGGAAGGAAATTAGCATTGAGGACCACGTGAAAATGTACATGGACAGAGGTCTTGAAAAAAAGGAAGCTATGAAGAAGGCTTCAGAGGACAGGGGAGTAAGTAAAAGAGATATATATAACAGTCTTCTTGGCAGGAAGTAAAGGTGATCATAAAAAAAGCCCGACGTTTGTTAACGACGGGCAGGTGATTATCAAATCGTATTACTTCTTAAGCTCTTTTAAGCATGCAGGGCAGATGTTCTTACCCTTATAAACAGTAACATCCCTTGCATCTCCACAGAAAATACATGCAGGCTCATATTTTTTCAATATGATGGTGGCTCCGTCTACATATATTTCTAGAGCGTCTTTTTCTGCAATATCGAGTGTCCTCCTTAATTCGATAGGTAGTACAACTCTTCCTAGTTCATCAACTTTTCTTACTATACCAGTAGATTTCATATCCCGTTCCTCCTATATCTGCATTATTCGACAAACTTTTATGAAACAATAGTAACATAAATTCCAGTAATCGTCAACAATTAATTTATAGATATTCAAAAAAATGTTATGTAAAAATAAGGAAATATGCAAATTTATAGTTTTAATACACTTACAACACGCTATAACAAAGTGAGTTAGTGTTTACAAAACACAAAACCAGTTATTGCACCTTTTTTGAAAAAAATAATTACCCATAAAATGACTGGGAATTTATTGTTTGAGAACGCACGAAATTCGACAATATGATTACCTAGCTATGCAATATTGTGAAGTAATTATTATTGGCTTTCATCATATAAATTAGTATCGGCCTAATATGACTGATTTTAAGCCCTTATAGCAAGGGCTTTAGGGCTTGAACTATACAAACATGGTGAGCTAATGAAGGAGGTAATAATGTGAACTATATATGGTCAGGTCTGTTGGCAACCGGCTTTATTATAGGGATAATCAACGGAAGGCTTGAGGAGGTCACCCAGGCTGCGCTTACATCTGCAGGGAGAGCAGTTGAGCTGTCAATTGGCTTGCTTGGTATTATCTGTCTATGGTCTGGCTTGATGAAAATTATGGATAAGGCTGGCATGGTAGGGGGGATAGCAAAGCTTGCCAGACCTGCACTCAAGTTGTTTTTTCCAGGTATATCAGGAAATAACAACGCTATGGGAGCGATAGTTATGAACCTTGCTGCAAATTTCATGGGGCTTGGAAATGCAGCCACGCCACTTGGCATCAAAGCTATGGAAGAGCTGCAAGCCGTGAATGACAGGAGAGATACCGCATCGGATGCCATGTGTATGTTCCTTGTTCTGAATACTACAGCGATACAGCTTATACCTACAACAGTGATAGCTATAAGGAGTGATGCTGGGTCTGCTGCACCTGCTGAAATAACCTCCTGTATATGGATAGCGTCATTGTCCGCCACAATTGCGGGTGTTTTATTGGCAAAGGTCCTTGCACAACTATGGCCTGTTACTTCAGCTAGCAGGGGCGCAAAGGGCGAAGGGAGCCGAAAATATTTGCGGGGTCAGAGGTGTGAAGGGTACAGAGGATATGAAAGGAATTTCACAGAGGTTACCGGGGTAAGGAGAATTAAGGGAACACCGTTAAAGAACAATAGCGCAGGACACACTGGGCATAAATCTAGTTTGAGTAGTAAATATAAAACAGGATAGTGATGAATATGGAATATTCTATTTTTACAAATGTATCGCTATATGTCATGCCGCTAGTCATCTTCCTTATCTTGGGTGCTGGTTTGTTGAGAAATGTCAAGGTCTTTGATGTGTTTTCCCAGGGAGCTTCCGAGGGAATCGGGACAGTAATCAAAATATTGCCATCAATGGTAGGGATACTGACTGCAGTTGGTGTATTCAGAGCATCAGGGGCCTTGGATTTTGTCATTTATCTTTTGAAGCCTGTAGCATCATTGATGGGGATTCCGGCAGAGGCTATGCCCCTTGCTCTTCTCAGACCGGTTTCAGGTAGCGGATCTTTAGCCCTTGTGTCGGATATGGTCAGACAGTATGGACCTGATTCGTATATAGGAAGAGTTGTCGCTACAATGATGGGTTCAACCGAAACCATATTTTATACTCTTGCGGTCTACTACGGGTCTACAGGTATAAAAAACGTTAGATATACCCTGGTTGCCGCTTTAATAGCTGACGGTGTCGGCGTTATAGCCTCCGCCTGGGTATGCGCTGCTGTTTTTGGCAGTTAAGTGAAAAAGAGACAGGTCCCCATGTTTCACTAAAGTAAGTGGAGGCAGCGTAGCATTGTACTAATACGTTTGTAGGTATTTAGGGAGAAGGCTTTTGATATGTTAGAGGAGGTTAGCTTGAGCATACTGAAGCTGGTTTCCGGATGGGATATATAAAGTACTGTAATGGCCTTGATTATGCGTTGGTAAAGCCTGCTATCCTTTAGCTTGCTGCCTGCTATCTCTGCTTGATGGGCAAAAAACATAATTCTGTTCTCGAACTCCTTCAGGTTTTTGTAGAAGGTTGAGAAATTTAGCTCATCTGTGCCTAGCGCTGATCTTGAGTTAATAGCGGAATCCAGCATAGAAACAAGACCGCTAAGCCAAGGGAAACAGGCCTCGTCCAGAAGCTTGACTTCTTGGGCAGTAATGCCCGGTATCGAAGCTGCTGCATACATGACTGCAACTCCCAGAAATGTATCGGCACTAAGGCAAAACTCCCAGCAGGATATATTATGATAGCTTTTGAGTTGATTGTCGCTCCAGGTTTTCAACACCTCTTGGCTAATAATCGGTGGGTAATGCCTGTAGGATTGAAGATCTATATAAAGCTGCATATATTTCTTAATTATATCTGCTGTATGTATATATGATGGCAACAGAGCAAGCTGTAGTCTGCACTGATGGGCATTGCATCTAACTTGTATGCTCTCCTCTGTGTTCTCATCAGTCAAATCAGGCGTTTCTGCGTGAATTCCTGATAATTCGTCTATACTGCAGGTGTAGTCTCTTGATGGATCGACAGAGACGGAGAGGCAGCTAAAGAGGTTGCGTATTTCGTGCTCATCTCGAATATCTTTCTTCCTTCGATAATTTTGGAGAACCTCGTCAATGGCATATAATGAAAGGATGAATGTAATAAATTTCTTCATCTCTGTATGGGGAAACAACGAAAACAGGAGGGAGCACAGTTTATCCGATTCAAATTGCCCAGAGCGTTTGGTGTCATAGCCCGCTTCGTCTTTGTAGATCGGCACCGGGGTACACAGTCGCTGCCTTTCGTTTATGATAACCTCTTGTTTGCGAGCTTCAGGCAGTACCTGAGAAAAATACCGGAAGAAGAATGATACACTATCAGTGAGATGCCCCATAGCTTTCCCCCCTTATGATGGTTCAAGGCATGTCCCTTGGCAGGAAACTTCCTTTCTAAATTCTATTCATATAGAAGGGCACATTATTCAGGCTTTTTAGTCATATCCCAGAAATTCCTTGAAAATAATATCGCTAAACGGTATAGTAATGTATATTGAAGCTATGCCCTGTTGAGAAGCTATACTGTCATGAATATGACCCGGAGTATGGGTAAAGCTATAAGCAAGCTATGGAGGCAATTGAAATGAAAAAAGACACTTTTTATATTACTACACCTATTTATTATCCCAGCGATAAGCTGCACATAGGACATTCGTATACAACAGTGGCCGCAGACGCGATTTCAAGGTACAAAAGGCTCAGAGGCTATGATGTAATGTTCCTTACTGGAACAGACGAGCACGGGCAAAAAATACAGCGTAAGGCAGAGGCGATGGGTGTAACACCAAAGCAGTATGTGGATCATATTGTTGCCGGTATAAAAGAGCTTTGGAAGCTGATGAAAATAACCAATGACAGGTTTATAAGAACTACAGATAAGGAACATGAGTGTGCAGTTCAGAAAGTATTTAAAAAACTGTATGACAATGGGGATATTTATAAAAGCGAGTACGAGGGTTGGTATTGCACGCCCTGTGAATCCTTTTGGACAAAGACTCAGATTAAGGAAGGCAAATGCCCGGACTGTGGCAGAGAGGTAGAGCTGACCAAGGAAGAGAGCTATTTCTTTAGACTATCTAAATATCAGGACAGGTTGATAAAACATATTGAAGAAAACCCGGATTTCATACAGCCGGTTTCAAGGCAGAATGAAATGCTGAATAACTTCCTGAGACCTGGTCTTGAAGACCTTTGTGTATCCAGGACCACATTCAACTGGGGTATTCCCGTTACGTTCGATGATAAGCATGTAGTATATGTATGGATTGATGCCCTTTCAAATTATATTACCGCCCTTGGCTACCTGTCGGAGGATGATACAGCATACCGCAGGTACTGGCCGGCAGAGGTACATCTTGTGGGCAAGGAGATTGTCAGATTCCACACAATTATATGGCCTGCTATGCTTATGGCCCTTGGTGAGCCTCTGCCTTCCCAGATATATGGTCATGGGTGGCTACTCCTTGAGGGTGGAAAAATGTCTAAATCAGTAGGCAATGTTGTCGATCCAGTAGTTTTAATAAATAAATACGGACTGGATGCAATCAGGTATTTTCTGCTTAGGGAGGTACCCTTTGGTTCCGATGGCGTTTTTTCTAATGAATCTCTTTTCCAGAGAATAAATTCTGACCTGGCAAATGACCTTGGCAACCTTCTTAGCAGGACAGTAGCTATGATTGATAAGTATTTTGATGGCACATTGCCAGAGCATCAGGTAGAGGGTGAGTTCGATAGTGAATTAAAATCGGTCTATACCCAGCTGCCTAATAGGGTAGAGGAGTTAATGGATAAGCTTCAGTTCAGTACAGCACTTTCTGAGATTTGGAAGGCGATATCAAGGACCAACAAATATATCGATGAGACAATGCCCTGGGTATTGGCAAAGTCGGATGAAAATAAGCCGCGGCTGGCAGCTGTCATGTACAACCTTGCTGAGAGCCTTAGAATAGTATCCATACTTATACAGCCCTTCATGCCTGAAACACCGGAGAAAATATGGCAGCAGCTTGGAATAGCAGGAAGCGGTGCAGGGCAATGGGACAGCGCAAAGCATTGGGGCGGTTATCCACAAGGAGCTTCGGTACAAAGAGGCAACGTTGTTTTTCCGAGAATTGATATAAAGAAGGAGCTTGAGGAGCTGGAAGCAATGGCTCCTGATGATAGCATAGTTTCCGCCGGCAATCAATCTGATGATCGAAAGCAAGAGACTTGTAATAATAAAAAGAAGCATGAGGACGGGAAACCCGAAATTACTATAGATGATTTTGCAAAGCTGGATTTGAGAGTTGCAAGGGTACTGGAGGCCGAAAAGGTCCAAGGCTCGGATAAGTTGCTCAAGCTTAAGGTGGAGCTTGGCGGAGAAATAAGGCAGGTGGTATCTGGAATTGCACAGTACTATACCCCTGAAAGCCTTGTGGGTAAATCGGTGATTCTTGTTGCAAACTTGAAGCCAGTGAAGCTAAGAGGCATTGAATCCCAGGGAATGATACTGGCGGCATCAAATGACGATACACTAGTTGTTGCTACACTTGACGGCCTAATAGACAGCGGATCGAGGGTAAGCTAAAACGGTGACAGGGGCGTGTTACGCGCCCCTCTTGTTGCAGTAAATTCAATATTAATATATAATTAGAATAATATTTACATAAAGACTCAATGTGAGGTAAAGCATGCTATTTGATTCTCATGCACATTATGACGACAAGCGGTTTGAACATGACCTTCCAGAGACTATATCAAGAGCAATTGACAGTGGAGTCGAATATATACTAACGGCTTCTTCAGATATTGCTTCTTCTGTTGAGAATATTTCATTGACTCAAAAATACGACATATTATATGCGGCAGTAGGTGTCCATCCCCATAACGCCGCAGATATTAACAATAGCATAATATCGGCTCTGGCTGACTTTGCCTCGTATCCTAAGGTAGTTGCTATTGGAGAGATTGGCCTTGATTATTTTTATGATAATTCACCCCGAGAAGCACAAAAGGTTTGGTTTGCCAAGCAAATATCTATTGCAAGGAATGTTAAGCTCCCCATAATTGTTCATGACAGAGAAGCTCATGAGGATACGTTAAACATCCTAAAAAGTGAAGATGCAAGAGAGGTAGGAGGAGTTTTGCATTGCTATTCAGGCAGTGTGGAGATGGCAAAACAGATATTAGATATGGGAATCATGATTTCTATTGCGGGTTCTGTGACATTTAGAAACGCAAAAAAAATCTCTGAAGTAGTAAAATATGTGCCCGACGACATGCTTCTGATTGAAACAGATTCTCCCTATCTGACACCTGAGCCTTATAGAGGTAAAAGAAATGAATCTGCTTATGTAAAGCTAGTCGCAGAGATAATTGCGGAAATCAAAGGTAGATCCCTAGATTACATTGCTGAGATCACAACGTCCAACGCGAAGAGATTATTTGGTATAAAATAAAACGATTAAAGCGGTGGTGTGAAATGAAAAAGTTTATCCTTGTAATGGTATTTGTTCTTTTAATTGCCCTGTTTGTAGCGTTTAATTATCTACTGTGGGACAGGGAAAGCAAAGTCGCTGAAATCAAAAACTTGATTTCGGTGAATACTAGCAATGATGCAAGTATTAGCGCCCAAAAGAGAGAGATATCCACTCTGGAGGATGAAGTCAGTGGCCTGGAAAATCAGTTAGAGCAGTATGAAAGAGATAAGGAAGCCCTTAGAAAGGAAAATGATACGGTTAGTGCCGAGCTTAAGCTGAGCCAGGATAATTTGCGGGATCGGATAGATTTCATTAACATCCTTAAGGAGAATACCGATACAGATATACTATCCAAACCAATCATTTCATGGGCCGAGGCTTTATCTCAGGGAAATTTTGAAGATGCATACAATATGGAATATGCTACAGTACCGACAAAGGACCGGCCAGTCAAGCTTAGTACCTATATAGATCAGATGACCAGCTCGGTGAGCAGGGTTGAGATAACTGATGTAAAGCTGGATAGGCTCAGGGGCTATGGCAACGGTGAAATATACCTCTTCGTCAAATTTAATGTAAAGCTTGTTGAAAATGCAGATCTCTCCGGAGTTCAGTATTCAGAAGGTGAAAATGAAATGTATGTCAAAATAGATTATTCCAAGGAAAAGAAGGATTTCGTTATTGCATCAATAATCCTCATCTAAGGCTCTGTTCTTATATACATACCAGTACAGTATGAGTGACATAAAAATTCTCACATAATATTATCACTCTCATATAATGATAATGAAGTGTTCTAAGCCGGAGGAATCATTATATGAAAGAAGATGTTAAAATGAAAGATATTTTGAATGCTGGGCCTAAAGGGACAATGCCTCAGGTCGGCGCTATGCAGCATATGCAGGCTTCACCCAAGGTATCTCCAGCTCAAGCCTCCCCTAAGGTATCGCCGGCGCAAGCTACGCCAAAGGCTTCACCCATACAAAACACGCATGGTGTTATGCCCATGCACAATAAGCCAAATGTTATGGCGGAGCAGTTCTTGCCTAATGTAATGCCTGCAGAAACTATGCCTCAAATGCTGCCAATGCAGAAGATGTCCGAGGAAATGCCTGTCCAGGCCGGACCTGGTAGCGTAATGCCCTCAATGATGTATCAGATACCCATCATGTGCTGTCCTTATCTAATGAATATGCAATGTCCTATGACATACGGATCTAATCAAATGCTCCCGGCAGTAAGTCCCACACAAGGTAATATGATGCCTTATACGAGCAATACGGCTCCAGTGATGGGTCCTGCCAATAATATGTACCCTATGCCTGGAACGGGTACATTGCCTGAATCTATTAGCAATCCATTCCTTCCGATGGGCGGAATGAACTACTAGTCACAAGCCCGGCCGAAACTTTTCTTTAAGCCATGCCTCTGGGAGCTGCAGCTGCAGCTCCTTATTTTTCGAGGGGAAATAAGTATATTGAGATCTTCCGATGTATATAATCCCAAATATGAGGGATTTGTGGCAATGAATTTGACAAATATTTTTTTGTAGAATAGAATAGCTACCGGTCCCTTATTAATATTTTATCAGGAGGGTTTTAAGTGTTTCCACTTGCTAAAAATATTAAAAGGTTATTTTCATTAAAAAAGCAGCTGTTAGTGGTTTCAATAGCAGCAATAGTTTTGATAGGCGCCGGAATCGGCGTATTTGCATGGGTTGAAAAGGATGTTGTTATAAATGACAACGGTAACGTAATTACCTGCAAGACGATGAAAAATACCTTTGAATTAACACTGGAGGAGAATGGCATTGTTGTGAATGAACATGATTATATCAGCGTGCCTTTGGATACCAGTCTACAAACGACAAACATAAATGAGATTTACATTAAAAGGGCGGTGCCCGTTTACATCACGGCTGATAACACAAGGACGGAGCTAATGACTTATAAGGATACTGTAAAAGAACTTTTAAGTGACAGTCCGTTGAAGCCTGAAGGCAATGACAGGCTTGAGGGTGCAAATCCGAATGATGTGATATCCGAAGGAATGGAGCTTAAAATTGTTAGAGTCACTGAGAAGGTAGTAGGGGAGACGGAAACCATACCCTACGTAGTACATAGGAGAACTAACAAAAGAATGGACGAAGGAGCGGAGCGTGTCATCCAGCAGGGACACGATGGAGTGCTGGAGAAGCTCTACAAGGTAGTTGTTGAGGATGGCAAGGAAGTGTCAAGGCTATTTTTCAGTGAAAAAGTATTACTGGAACCGGTGAATATGGTTATGGAGTTTGGTACGGTCCTAAACCATACGACATCAAGAGGCGACGTTGTCAGATACAGCAAGGTAATGGACATGAAAGCTACATCATATACAGCCTCTTTAAAGGATACAGGGAAGGCTCCGGGGCATCCTCTGTTCGGAATTTGTGCAACAGGGATGAAGGCCAGGAAGGGCGTTATTGCCGTGGATCCCAAGGTAATTCCACTGCATACAAGGCTATACGTTGAGATAATCGGTGATACCCCGGATTATGGTTATTGTATAGCTGGTGATGTCGGAGGTGCCATCAAGGGAAATAAGATTGACCTGTACTATGATACACAGGAATATGTAGACAAGTTTGGTGTTAAGAAGGTCAGAGTGTACATACTTAACGAAGAAGTGTACGGTTCTGATTTCGAAGCCATAACAGATTCAGAGGAAGAAACGGATTCGAAGATGTGAAGGAGTAAAAAAATCATAGCAATAGGGGACTAATTGCAACCGGGGCTTTGACCCCGGTATATTTTTAACAATGTTAGAAAGGAATAAACAAATGATTCCTGACGCTAGAAATATCCTTAAAAAACTGGATTTGCGACCTGTCAAGTCGTTAGGGCAAAATTTTCTGACAGATGAAGGAATACTTCAAAAAATAGGACAGTCAGCTGAGATTGATGAGAATGATGTCGTTCTTGAAATAGGCCCCGGTCTTGGTAGTCTTACAGCTGTTCTGGGGGAAAAGGCAGGCAGCGTTGTGGCGGTAGAGGTGGACAAGCGCCTTATGCCGGTTCTGCAAAGTAACCTGATTGGCTATAGAAATGTCTTCTTGATTAATGACGATATACTGAAGATTGATGTGCAGAAAGCACTGACACCGCACATAACAAATGAGGATGGTACCCAACGTAAATTGAAGATAGTGGCCAATCTCCCCTATTACATTACTACACCGGTTATAATGAAGCTTCTGGAAAGTGGTGTGAAGGCGGAGTGCATGGTTTTTATGGTTCAGAAGGAGGTAGCGGACAGAATGAGCGCTGACCCCGGAGGCAAGGATTATGGCGCCTTATCAGTGGCAGTACAGTACTATTCTCGACCGTCTGTGGTGATGCAAGTGCATCCTCATAGCTTTGTGCCTCAGCCAGAGGTTGATTCTTCAGTTGTAAAGCTGGAGCTGTATAAAACCCCTCCGGTGGAGCTTATGGACAAGGACCTCTTTTTTAAGGTGGTTAAAGCGGCATTTGGGCAAAGGAGAAAGACATTGGTTAATGCCCTGAATAATGCTAGCTATCTAGGGCTAAATAAAGAGAGTATAAATAATCTTCTTGATAGAGTTGGCATAGATAGAAACCAGCGGGGAGAGACATTATCCATCCAGCAGTTCGCAAAGCTATCTAACTTGATATATGAGTCGCGTCGGAACAACTTAGCTATGGTCCGATAATAGGTCGGCGCCTTTGAAAGAGACAGGGTAGCTAATCTATCCTAGGCGATGTAGACTCAGGCGTGGCTATTGGCTATAAACAAGGTGCAAAAAAGGCTACTCCCAAGAATTCTTTAGGGCAGCCTTTTTGTATATGTCTTCAGAAGGCGCTGACCTCTATAGGTCGGCGATGAATGAAGGCGAATTAATTAGCTTCCTTGGTCGGGTGGAGTTCAGCCTCCACCTGACTCCCTAAGAGAAGCGAATTGAGTATACTAGCTTATTAGTCCTTCAATCTCTTTTCCAGAGCTTCTAGCTGGGAATACAATTCCTTTGGCATCTTTTCGCCGTAATTAGCGTAATGAGCTCTAATCGATGCAACCTCATTGAGCCACTCGTCCTTGTTCACCTTCAGCAGCTCAGCCATATCAGACTCGGAAACATCTAGGCCAGTGGTATCGATAGCATCTTCAGTTGGCATAAATCCAATTGGAGTTGAAACAGCCTTACCCTTGCCTGCTACTCTTTCCACAACCCACTTCAGAACGCGACTGTTTTCGCCGAATCCTGGCCACAGCCATTTTCCGTTGGAATCCTTGCGGAACCAGTTAACATAGAAAATCTTCGGTAGCTTGTCAGCAGATGTCTTTGTACCTATATCTAGCCAATGCTGTAGATAGTCACCTACATGGTAGCCAATGAAAGGCAGCATTGCGAAGGGATCGCGGCGTACCTGCCCAATTTTATCGGAAATTGCAGCAGCAGTTATTTCAGAACCCATTATTGAGCCCATGAATACGCCATGGTTCCAATCAAAGCTTTCATGAACCAGTGGGATAGTGCTGGGGCGACGACCGCCAACGAGTATTGCGGAAATTGGCACACCATTGGGATCTTCCCATTCGGGTGCGATAACAGGGCACTGTTTTGCCGGCGCCGTAAAGCGAGCATTAGGATGTGCTGCATTAGTTTTTGAATCGGGAGTCCAGTCATTTCCATGCCAGTCTATCATATGGTCAGGTGCATCGGTGCCTATACCTTCCCACCAAACATCGCCATCATCAGTCAATGCAACGTTAGTGAATATTGTGTTTTTCTCACAGCTATGCATAGCGTTGGGGTTCGAGTCCATTGATGTTCCAGGAGCAACGCCGAAGAAGCCTGCTTCAGGGTTAATGGCATAAAGACGTCCGTCTTTGCCGAACTTCATCCATGCTATATCATCACCAATAGTTTCAACCTTCCAGCCAGGGATTGTCGGTATCAACATAGCTAGATTGGTTTTTCCGCATGCGCTGGGGAATGCACCTGTTACATAATATTTTTCTCCCTCAGGGTTTGTCAAGCGCAGGATGAGCATATGTTCAGCCATCCAACCCTCATCACGGGCCTGGACAGAAGCGATACGCAGAGCGAAGCATTTCTTTCCCAGCAGAGCATTCCCGCCGTAACCAGATCCGTAGGACCAGATAGTTCTATCCTCTGGGAAATGGCTGATGTACTTCTGTTCGATGGGAGCACATGGCCAGGGCACATCCTCTTGACCTGGTTCGAGAGGAGCTCCTACTGAGTGCAGACAGGGAACAAATTCACCGTCGCCCAGTACGTCAAGTACTTTACGTCCTATACGAGTCATGATACGCATGTTGGTAACAACGTACGTACTATCAGTGATTTCAACACCGATCTTTGATATCGGGGAGCCAATAGGTCCCATTGAGAAAGGTATAACATACATGGTTCTGCCCTTCATGGAGCCTGTGTATAAACCCTTCATTGTAGCTTTGAGTTCTTCAGGATTGACCCAGTTATTTGTTGGGCCTGCATCCTCTTTTTTCTTTGAGGAGATAAAGGTCCTGTTCTCAACACGTGCAACGTCTGACGGATCGCTACGGAATAGGTAGCAGCCTGGTCTTTTATCCTGATTTAACAGTGTAGCCGATCCATTTTCAACAGATTCCTTCAACAGACGATCGTTTTCCTCTTCCGATCCATCACACCAATAAATCTTATCAGGCTGACACATGTCAGCAACTTCTTTCACCCAATCCAGTAATTTTTGATTTTTTGTCATTTAAACTCTCCTTTCGGTCGGATATAATAATATTATTACCTATAGTAATTTCTCTAGTTCAGAACACTAAATAAGTCCTCTATTATCACTCTTACTTGGTTAATTTTTTCACTAACCATATTATCACATACCTATGAAACATTCAACAAAAGATTATTCAAAAGTCATTGACATAGAATACTGAAAAGCTTGTTTTACAAGGGCTTATGAGAACTGCTTTGAAGTCTTAATACGCATAGTCAATTCGTTTCGCTCAGGGAGTCAGGTGGGGACTGAACTCCACCTGACCAAGGAAGTTAATTCGTCTTCATTCATCGCAGACCTATAGAGGTCGGCGTCTTCTAAAGACATAAAGAAATTGCAGGGTGGCTTTTGTGTTTGTTGATAAAACGTGCTTTGGGTTGATATACTATGGCCTTTCTAACTACTGCTAAGCACATGAAACCTATATACGAGGAATTGTAGGAATTTTGTTCTGGCGTTGCCATAAACAAAAATATGAAATTTCAGAAACCGAATCTTGCAATAATGCTAATATGAATATCAAAAATACCATGAAATCGAAGAATGAATGATACCATAGTTAGTGAGAGAATTTGACCCGTGTGATTATTTTTATATCCAATACATATACATTGATAATATGAAACAATGGT
>CAZEIH010000002.1:55158-89660 GCA_964512095.1 uncultured Oscillospiraceae bacterium | reverse complement strand
AGAGCAGGTGAAATAAAACATATCGGCATTAAGGCGGAGCTGGAGTTGACATTTGACCCCACGAATTTCGATGGGACTACATATGCTGTTGACGATTTTAATGTATATGCTATTTTAGTGGAATATGAAAATAGAATGGGAGTTAGTGTCACATGCCCGTTGGCAGCCTATCGAAATGGACAAACAGAATGGAGAAGTGGACTTCGTAAGGCTATGCAAGAGAATATGGAGGTTGAATGTGCCGCTGTAGAAAAATCCAGGGCCTCTGTTGAGTGTGTAAACCATCCTTTAGTATCTCGGGTAGAGGATAATGCAGCTGTTTCACAGCTAGAAGGCAACGCAGTGGTACCACAGTCCGAGAATAACACAGCCGTTCCAAAGCCGGACGACAGTATAGTTACACAGCTCGGGCATAACACAGCTGTTCCGCAGCCAGACGATAACCCAGCTGTTCCGCAGCCAGACGATAACCCAGCTGTTCCGCAGCCAGACGATAACCCAGCTGTTCCACAGCCAGACGATAACCCAGCTGTTCCACAGCCGGACGATAACCCAGTTGCACCACAGTCCGAGGACGCGTCCCTATTCCAAAGTAATCAAGCATATAGTCATGAAGAATACCCTCAATGGGTGGGACTGGCAGAACAACTGGAGCCGACACCGGAGCATAAGCCAAATACTGATTGTGATTCTTTTATCGAGAATCCTTGCACTGCTTCTGTAAAAAATGAATGCAGGGCAGGCTTATGCCAATCATGTCAAGTGAATAAACAGGGGGCACCCCTATCGGCGAAAGTACAACCTCAAGGAAATCTTAAGGGATTGGAAGATAACCTGAATGAAAGCTTTGAAATCAGCGACCCCTTCCACAGTGGGAGAAGCGACTATATCTGGTGGACGGTGACAAACCCTTTGGACCTTAATGATATGCTTCATAAGAATAATATACCGTTTCCGCTTATGTTCAATCCGACAGTAATGTCATCCTACCATAAATATAAGCACCTTATTATTGGAGTATTCAAACATAAAACAGGCCATAGATACGTAGTGTGCGGAGTACCGGGAATGCATATGGTTGATCTAAGACCCTCTGGAGAAATAAGTATGTGGGTATGGGCAGAAGGATGTAGGCATAGATATGGGGCTTTTGGATACTGGCTCGTATACATAAATCCAAAGGACGGAAAGGTTGTTAACTTTAAGACATGAGGGTGCTTTGTCTATGTCTTCAGAAGACGCCGACCTCTAATTAATTAACTTCCTTGGTCAGGTGGAGTTCAGTCTCCACTTGACTCCCTAAGCGAAGCGAATTGACTTACGATAGCAAACTTTTTTATCTTAAAGTGCGTATATAGTATGTAATTATTTTGCCATACCATAGTTGGGATTAATATGGTAAAATGTACAGGAAAGCCTAATGGATGGGGGTGATTTTCTGCTATACATATTTATCGGTTGTCTGGCATTTGGAGTTTTCTATTCAGCTGGGGCGATTATACTGGGTGGTCATGGAGATAGCGATCATGATCTTGACATGGACCACGATGTCGGGGTAGGTGATGGAGTGGACATAGGCCATGACATCAGTACCGGGGATGGTATTGACCTGGGGCATGATATCGGGACAGTTGACGGTATAGACGGTGTAGATGGTGTAGATGGTGTAGACATAGATCTTGATATAGATGGCATAGACGGTGTAGATGGCGTAGACGGAGCTGATGCCGATCATGATGGCGGAACCCACCAGAGAGCTGATGGTGATGATGCAGGTTCTCCTTCGCCCTTCAACCCATTGGTCATGGCCAGCGCAATAACCTCATTTGGCGGGGTAGGCATAATTTCTATGGTAGGCTTTGGAATGAATAGCTTTATTAGTACTATCATTGCCCTAGCCAGTGCCTTAGTGATAGGTGCTGCACTGTTTTTTGCTGTAGTAAAGTTTATGTACGGCTCCCAGTCAAACTCTGTTTTTTCCCATGATGATCTCATAAACATTGAAGCAGAGATTTTAACACCTATACCTGAGAATGGTTTTGGAGAGATTGCCTACATGGCAAATGGCATAAGGTCAACCCTTTCTGCAAAATCCACGGAGGGTAATCCAATACGAAGAGGCGCTACTGTTATTATCAGAGAAATTGACGGAAGTGTAGCCATGGTTCAGCAAAAAATGACCATAGATGACATTGTTCTGGAAAACACATCCCAAAACAGTCAGACAGGTGGAGGAAGTGGAGATTCAGGAGCTTCGGAGGATTCGAGCGGTACAGGTGGTGCCGGAGATTCTAGTGGTGCAGGTGATACAGGAGATTCTAGTGGTGCAGGTGATACAGAAGATTCTAGCGGTAGAGGTGATACCGGAGAGTTAGAGGATGAAGATAGTGGAAAACCACGCAGAAATGCTGGAAATATAAATTAATAAGGAGGTTTTGAAATGGAATTCTTAATACCCATAGGAATTGCAATTGTTATTGTAATTGTTATCTTCGTACTAATTTCAATATTTGTAGGAAGATATGTCAAGGTTGGTCCGGATGAGGCGCTAATTGTGTCAGGCCGTAGAAAGAGGCTTTCGAACGGCCAGGTGGTAGGCTTTAGGATAGTTAAGGGCGGAGCCACATTTGTATGGCCCGTACTAGAAATCGCGAAAACTATATCTCTAAGAATCATGCCCCTTGATGTTAATTCCAGTGCATATACTTCGCAAGGTGTACAGGTTACTGTTGATGGTATTGCACAGGTAAAAATTGACTCCACTCAGGAGGCAATAGCAACAGCCGCAGAACAGTTTCTTAGCCTGAAGGAAGAGGAGATAAGGAGAATTGCTACCCAGACGTTGGAAGGACATCTGCGTTCAATAGTTGGTAACCTTACTGTTGAGGAAATCAACCAGAACAGAGATGCTTTTGCTCAGAAGGTACAGGAGCTGGCAGCTGGTGATCTTGCCAACATGGGGTTGAAAATAATTTCCTTTACCATCAGAGAGATTGCAGATAAGAACGGTTATCTCGAGAGTCTTGGTAAGGCACAGATTGCAAGAGTCCAGAGAGATGCCGTTATTGGCCAGGCTGAAGCAAAGAGAGATGCTGATATAAAGAGTGCTGAGGCAATGCAGGCAGGACAAACAGCCAGATACCTTGCTGAGACAAAGGTCGCTGAAGCAAATAGGGATAAGGAAATGAAGGTGGCTGACTATCAGGCGTCTATCAATGAAAGAAAGGCTGAATCAGACCTTGCATATGACAAGAAGAGATATGTCATAGAGCAAGAGGTCCAAAAGGAAGCCATGCAGGTCGAAATCATCAAGAAGCAAAAGGAAATCGAGCTACAGGAGCAGGAAGCTCTTAGAAAAGAGCAGGAGCTGGATGCAACGATAAGAAAGCCTGCTGATGCAGAGAAATACAGGACAGAAATAACATCTGAAGCTGAAAAGATCAAAAGGTCCAAGGATGCAGAAGGTCAATCCTATGCAATCAAGGCAGAGGGTGCAGCAAAAGCAGAAGCAGTTAAAGCCGCAGGTCTTGCGGATGCAGATATTATAAAGGCAAGAGGTGAGGCTGAAGCTGAGGTAATAAGAGCAAAGGGACAGGCTGAAGCTGAGGCGCTATCCAAGAAGGCTGAAGCCTATAAGCAGTACAATGATGCTGCAATAGCGCAGATGGTTATAGAAAAGCTGCCAGAAGTTGCTTCAGCAATAGCACAGCCACTGTCAAAGACAGAAAAGATCATTATGATAGGCGACTCTGGTGCATCAAAGATTACAAAGGATGTCACAAACATCATGGCACAGCTGCCTGAGACAGTAAAAGGACTTACTGGCGTAGACATAAATAATATATTAAGAAGGTACGCCGGTGGCGGGGAAACGGATGTTCAAAATCATGATGGACAATAAGTAGTAAAATCCATTTCCGACTTTTAGCAGTTGGAAAAGAAAAGCTTGAAGCCTCATTGTATTAATGGGTTTCAAGCTTTTTGAGTTTTGTGATACTGTGTACCTTTCAAAGTTTGTCAAAAATCAGCGAGTGATACCGAAGGTAGAATTTGCCTTGAAATTTACCTACCTAAACATTTTAAAGTACTATGTGCTATAATATATTCTTTTTTGACGAAATAATGTATAATGTAAGGAGTAGTTTCTGGAACACATTTTTGGAAATTGTCTCCTTGTTGGACAATGTCGCAGTCCCCCTCCTCTTAGGCGGGGGTTACCGATTGAAAAAGCTGTCGGTGGTGGGTTGCAATCTCCCAGTCAGGATGCATGGGCGAGCAGGTGACGAAATCATCGACCAGCCGACGTTGTTCAAACGCCATGCTTAGGCGTGGCGCACGGAGTGTAGCGTAGGGCGAATTGATTTTTCCCGCAGCGAGGGGCTATGGGGGCATGCCCCCATTGGAAATAGAACAAATTTCTACAATAAGAATGAGTTGTATTCGGGCAATGCCGAAAGGATGCTGATCACATTGAATGCCAAAAACAAAGTTGAGCTGAGGATAGCTGGTAAGGATTATACTGTAGTTGGTACGGAACCGGTAGAGTATATACATAGGGTGGGACTCTATGTGGACAAAAAAATGGTAGACATATTGAAAAACAACAAAAAGCTAAGCACATCACTGGCGGCTGTTTTGACGGCGGTAAACATAGGCGATGATTTTTTTAAATGCCACGATTCTGAGCAAAAACTGAAAAAGGAATTGAAGAAGACCATTGAGGAGTTGGAAAAGCTAAAGGAAGGCTATCATTCACTTCAGTTGGAAAACTCAACACTGAAGGGCCAAAACTCCGACCTGAAGCTGGATCTGGCGAAGAGGGAAGCGGAGCTGGGAGAGGTGCGCAATTCATTGAACAAAGCGGAGCGGGCAAAGGAATAGAATTACTTAGAGCATTTTGTCGAAAAAGGGCACACGAAAAAGTTTACTAAATGCTTCTACAACCGAAGCATTCGAATTTGTACCGATGCATTATAAGAAGATGCAAATTGATTCTCTGACTCCAGCCTATTACGAAGTTCTTACATAGAGCTACCTGGTGTCGGGTACCAAATTGCTATAAACCGCTTTGCAAGGGGGTCACCTGCAGAGCGTTTTTTGTACTAGTTGGATTGTAAATTGTCCCGAAACACGACATTAATGAGCTTGGGTATCATAATTATTCAGGAGAAGCACGAGACAAGGGTGCAAGAGAGGCATAGGATGAGGATACTTTTTATTTTTATTGATGGATTTGGTATAGGAGAAAGAGATCGGGCTAAGAACCCGGCCTATAATGCAAGTACGCCTGCGTTTGATAAGCTTTTCAATGACGGAATAGTTATTCCCACTGATCCCCTGCTTGGGGTGCAGGGCTTACCCCAAAGTGCTACGGGTCAGACTACAATATTTACTGGTGTAAATGCGCCTTTAGCGGTGGGGCGGCATGTAAATGCTCAACCTACCAAGGAGCTTAGGGATATTATAAATCAGGATAATATGTTTAAAATGCTGATAAGGAATGGATTTAAGGTTACCAATGCCAACGGGTACCGTCAGGATTACCTTGATATGATGAATGATCCAAAGCAAAAACGCTACAAGCCGTCTGTTACCACCGTTATGACCATGTCTGCTGGTGTGCCATTTCGGCTGGAAGAGGATTACAAGCTAGGCCGGAGTATATATCATGACATTACCGGGCAAATCGCTGCACAAAGCCAACACGATTCTAAAATCATTACTGCCCAGGAGGCAGCCCAAAGATATTACTCAATTTCAAGAGAGAATGACCTTACTATATTTGAGTTTTTTCAAACTGACATTGCAGGCCACAAAATGGATATGGAGCTTGCCGTTGAATTGATTACGTTGTTGGATTCGTTTCTAGGCTCCCTTATAGCATTGATGGATTCTAGTGAGGATTTGCTTTTTGTAACAAGCGATCATGGCAATATTGAGGACATTTCTATAAAGACTCATACTAAAAACCCTGTGCCTACAATATTGTATGGTAATATACCTGAAAGGGCCAGTATAGCTGTAAAATCACTGACGGATATTGTGCCTCTAGTTATGAAACTACTCGCAGGAAACGACTCGAAAAAATGATTATAGATTGATGCGTCATATAGGGCTATTTGAGATAAAGTATATATTTTGCCTGAGTAAATGAAAGAATAATTTTGTGTTATTAAAAACAATGTACGATAACCAAAATGGGAGTGAATATGAAAAACAAGATTGAATTACTGGCTCCTGCAGGAAACAGGGAAGCACTACATGCAGCTGTTGAAAATGGTGCAGATGCAGTATACCTAGGCGGTAGGCTGTTTAATGCAAGACAGCAGGCAGACAACTTTGATATGGAAACATTGGAAGAAGAGCTGGGCTATGCTCATGCAAGGGATGTTAGTATTTATCTGACGCTTAACACTTTATTGAGGGATGATGAAATCGAACAAGGGGTTGCCTATGCTACGGAGGCCTATAATGCTGGGATAGATGGTATTATCGTACAGGATATAGGTCTTGCCAGGGCTTTGCACACAAAATTGCCTAAGCTACCACTGCATGGTAGTACCCAGATGACCATATTTGATTTGGAAGGAGCCCTTGCATTGGAAGACATGGGGTTTCAAAGAGTTGTGCTGGCCAGGGAACTGACGCTGGAACAGGCAGCTTTGATTGCCCATAATACAAGGCTGGAAGTGGAGATGTTTATACACGGAGCATTGTGTGTATCTTATTCTGGCCAGTGTCTGATGAGTAGCATGATTGGAGGAAGAAGTGGCAACAGGGGAAGGTGCGCCCAGCCCTGCAGATTGCCGTATAGTCTTATTGGAAACGGAAGTGATAGAGGTGGCAAGACGAAGCATTCAGGATATCTTCTGAGTCCAAAGGACATATGCTCCCTGGAGCATCTTGGAGAAATCGTTGTGTCAGGTATAAGCTCTCTTAAAATAGAGGGAAGGATGAAGAGCCCCGAATATGTAGCTACTGTTGTGAGGATATACAGACGTTATCTGGATAAGGCTTTAGAGCAGTTGGATAGAGGTATGGGAACAAAGCTGGTGGTGAATGAGAAGGATAGACACGATCTACTTCAAATATTTAACAGAGGCGGTTTCTCCTCTGGTTACCTTTTGGGAAAGAGTGGCTCTGATATGATGACATATGAAAAGCCTAATAACAGCGGAACTTTCTTGGGAACAACGGCTTCATATGACAGAAGGAAGCTAACCATTAGTGTCAGGCTTGAAGACAGGCTATCAGTTGGGGATGGAGTGGAGATTTGGACAGGAGGATCAGATAGCCCCGGTGGTACTGTCAGTATCATCAGGGTAGGGGAGAAAAGTGTTAAGACAGCGTCGAAAGGCGATTTTGCAGAAATAGGGTATTTCAAGGGAAGCATTGGAGGACCTGGGAAGCTTTTTAAAACAACGGATGTAGAGCTGAACACAATAGCACGTGAATCATATGGCAGTAGGAATGTAAAACGTATTGCCATCAAGGGCAATGTCGTTTTTAAATTAGGGCTGCCGTTGACGCTAATTGTCACTGATGGTGATGGACGTAGGGTCAGTGCTAAGGGGACGGTTCTGCCGGAGGCAGCTGTCAGCAGGCCGTTGACAGAGGAACGCCTAATAGAACAAATACAAAAAACAGGTTCGACACCTTTTGCATTTACTGAACTGACTGTGGATGCAGAAGATGATTTGACTGTCCCCATAAGTGAGGTTAATGTGGTTAGGCGGCAGGCCCTTGATGCACTGTACAATGAAAGAGCCGAAAGATATGCTCAACGACGAATTAGCAATGGACGAATTAGCAATGTAGGTTTTGACGATAATACCCCTTCAGACATTGAAAAACCAGCCAGTAGCGTGCAAGCCACTAGCAACGCGCAGCCCACCGGCAGCGTGCAAACCAATGGTGAGAGGGCAGACAGTGACTTTCTTCAGGAAACTAAGCCATACAGCAAGGATTCATCGTCAGGTCCTAGGATCTCACTTTATTTCTACAGATGGAGACGGGATGTGGAATTGGCAAGCCTTGGCGCTGACAGACTGTATTTGCCGGTATCTGCACATGAACAGTCACAGTGTGCAGAAGCTATCAAAGCCGCAAGAAATACAGGAGTTGAGGTGTTTTATTGGTTGCCTACAATAACCTCGGGCAATTATGAGAAAATTGTAGACAGGTTCCTAAAAAAACACATAGAAGAAGGCAAAAGCAATGGTGATGGCGAAATATGGATTAATGCCGGAGAACAAGAGATTGATGGCGTTATGGTTGCAAATATAGGTATGCTACGCAGGCTTAGTAGGATTCACAGCATAAGATTGGCGGGAGATGTTCCTTTGAATCTGTTCAACGCCAATTCGATACATGAAGCTGCTGGGTATGGAATTGAAAGTGCTGCAATATCTCATGAGGTTACCGTGCAGCAGATATATGAAATGTTAAGGAGATTAAAGAGTATTGCCCGGGGGTCTTCAGGGGACGGAGAGGCTAGATCATACCGTCCTGATGTGGAAGCGGCTGTATATGGCAGACTTGCGCTTATGACAAGCGAATACTGCCCGGTGGGGAGCGTTGAAGGCGGATTCACAGCTTCACAAAGGTGTAGTGGCTGTTGCAGTAAGGAGGCCTATACGTTGGAGGATAGACTTGGAATGAGATTCCCGGTTTTATGTGATAGTATAAACTGTACAACCACCATACTTAACTCCAATGTCCTATTTGTACCTGATGCTATTGAAAGCCTTGTTAAGGCAGGAATAAGCATATTCAGGCTCAATATATGGGATGAGGCTCCGGATACGATAAAGGATTTGATTGAGCTTTATAGGGCATCTGCTTTGGGCAATGTAAGTAAGAGAGCAGCCTTTGGTGGACTTGTGGACAGGATCAAAGCCACCGGATTTACAAAAGGTCATTATTACAGAGGAGTATAGGAAGGGGAGTGGGATAAAATTATGGTAGATGTATATATTAGTGTGACAGGTGAAGGAAGGGTGCCCGTGTATGCTTCAAAGCATGCTGCGGGATGTGATTTGTTTGCAACGAGGGATTTGGACATAAGGCCGGGGGAAACCAAGGTAATGTCTCTTGAGTTTTCGATGGCCATTGATCCGGATATGGAGGCTCAAATAAGGCCAAGAAGCGGGCTTTCGCTAAAAACCCAGCTTAGGATACCAAATGGACCAGGCACAATAGACAGTGATTACCGTGATACAGTTGGTGTGTTGCTGCAAAACACATACAATATTGCTAACCTTCCATACCAGATAGCTATAGACCCACAGGTGCTGGAGGATCTTTGCAAAAATTACAGAGAGATTAGCCTGGAGCAGTATCTGACCCAGTACAGGCAAGTGTCGCTGAAGGAAACTACTAAATTTCATATCACAAGCTCGAAAATATATATTGATGAGCGTGGAAATCCCTATGGTACCATATACATAAAAAAAGGTGAAAGAATTGCTCAAATGGTGTTCTGCGAGTACAAAAGAGCCAATTTCATAAATCACTCAAATCCTCGTGAGATCGGCGAGGACAGAGGTGGAGGTTTTGGCCATACAGGAAGCAAATGACAGACGGAGCCATTACAACCATCGTCTATATCTGTTATAGCTACGGTTAGCATATTTCCGAGCGTCTGTCGATATCGAAACCATTTTCTCCAGCATTTCCTTGTCTGATATCTTTTTTGAAGCCTGTTGCATAAGCTGCTGAAAAGTCTCTCCATCCTTGGGAAATGTCACATAAACAGGATAAATGACCTGGTTTTGATTAAGGCTTAAGCCCTTGAATTCCGGCTCCGAGAGCTTAATTATCTTTTCGCAAACCATCCTCGCCCCTGCTTCTTCAGTGCAGGGAAGGACAATAAGGATGTCCCGGTCCCCATTCATCACAATAGTATCAGTAGAGCGAAGAGCCTCCTTAGCCTTGGAAACAGAAATGGAAAAAACCGATTTCCTTAGTGCGTCTGTTACCTGCTGCTCATGTTCTGTGGTTTGGTCCGTCTGTAATGTTGTCATCAATATCATTGCTAGGGTAGTATTTGTACGCCTGGCAAACTTAATTTCCCGCTCTACATACGAGTCAAAGGACATGCTTATTTCATCGATGTTTGAAGTGGTATAGTGAAATGCATTTTCGGTGCGGATTATTCCATATATCGATGCTTCAAGCCTCTTTGCGTTATAGGGCTTGACTATAAAATCCTTTGCAGAGTATTTCAGCACACCTGATCTAAGCTCTAGGCTGCCTGTCTGTGAAGTTACAATAACAGGAACGTTCTTAATCTCTGAAGTGCTTATTTTCATAAGAACATTAAGTCCATCAATTTCAGTTGGAAATGTGATGTCCATTATTATCAACCTCAGGTCCTGTATATTAAGTTTTAGTAGCTTGAATTGGCTGATGTTGCCAACTTCAATTATCTCAAAGCTACCAATGGTATCTAGAATATGGCGAATCTTTTGCCGCTCATATGCCGAATACGCCAATAATAAAACCTTGCCATCCATGGCCTATTCACCTCATTAAGAATTTATTGCAAAAATTGTGACATATAATACTCTATCGACAAGTACAATGCACTAGTTAATAGGAAAAATGTGGTGTTATGATTTATTTATAATTATTTCTTGATTTACAGATTTGTTTGAGACAAGAAGGGATACATACCTTCTTGTGGACTGATAGCCATAATATGGTTGTTAACTGGGTTTGACGAGCTGTATGTGTAAAGTATTCAAAGAAAGTAAATTGTTAAGAGAATGTAAATTATCTGCTAAATCTAGTTGAATAATATGTGCTTTTAGGGTATCATAATAGTATAATAACGGTAATGACTTTGCTAAATAAAGACAAAGTCAACCGGTCGAAAGGAAGGGACCTATTATGTTAGTCAGAAACTGCGCAGGGGGCATAGTCTTCTGCGGAAGCAAGGTGTTTCTCCTTAAGAACGAAAAGGATGAATGGGTTTTTCCCAAAGGAGTCGTTCGAAGCGGTGAACTTCCTAATGAAGTAGCTCTGAAAAGAGTGAAGGACGAAGGCGACATCGCAGCAGAAATAGTTTCATCAGCAGGTCACACCAACTATGAGTTCTTTTCTGTAACACGTCAGAAACCGGTATGTAACAAGATAATATGGTATGTCATGAAATCTAACAATCTCTATTTTAAAATTAATGACAGTGAAAAATTCCTGGATGCTGGGTATTTTGAAATCGAGGAAGCCATGAAAATGGTTACTTATAGCCAGGACAAAGCTCTTTTGAATCTGTCCTACAGAAGGTACAAGGAAATTACCTCAGTAGCCGTTTAAGATATCAGATAAGTATGCAAGCAGCAATAAGTACTACACCTATAAAATATTGCGAAATAATTATATAATAGTAAAATAGATGGTAGCAGACACCTGCTGCCATCTATTTTTACGGGAGTATGCCTTTATTATGAGAAAAGATTATCTAACAGTATCGAAGGAAGCTGTTGCAGAAATGGAGGAGAAAAAGTCTCGATTCATTGCAACGGTCAAACCTGTGGCTACAGAGGAAGAAGCACAGGACTTCATAAGCAGCCTTAAAACAAAATACTGGAATGCCACACATAATGTTTACGCATATTATATATGTGGTGATAATGAACTGCAAAAGTTCAGTGATGATGGTGAACCGTCAGGCACTGCAGGCTTGCCTGCACTTGAGGCAATTAAGCGATTAGATGTGCAGGATGTGGTGGTTGTGGTAACCAGATATTTTGGAGGTACACTGTTGGGAGCTTCAGGGCTGGTACGGGCATATGGTAAATCTGCTGGACTGGGTATAGAAGCTGCCGGTATTATAAAAAAACAACTATGTGCTCAAGCAGATATTTTGCTTGATTACTCCATGCTAGGCAAGCTGCAGGCCGTTGCGGCGGCACGGGGTTATATGGTGAAGGATACGATATATACACAGGATGTTAATATGCAATTATTTGTGCCCGTTGATGAAATCGAGATATTTACAGCTGCTGTTACAGAAGCGTCTAATGGCAGAGCACTAATATCAATAGGTGGAAAGGTGCATATAACAAGAGAAGTTGAGAAAATATAATTAAGCACCAAAAAGGCGATAAGAGTTGTTATTGAGGGAGGGTTCAATTTGCCTGATGAAATTATGTTTGAAGAAATTATGCTAGAAAAAAAAGTGTGGGCCGTGGTAGGAGCAAATGAAAATCCGGAGAAGTTTGGAAATAGAATATATAAAAAACTGCTTTCGAGAGGCTATACAGTATATCCCGTGAACCCCAAATATGAGACTCTGGAAGGCAACCCTTGCTATAAGGATTTGTCCTCGCTGCCGCAAAAGCCTGAGGTGATCGATATGGTAGTTTCGCCGAAGAGAGGCCGTCCGATTCTTGAGGAGGCCGCTGCTCTGGGAATAGAATACGTCTGGTTTCAGCCCGGCACATATGACGATGAAATTTTGAAGCTGGTAGAAGCAAACGGGCAGAAGCATGTATTGGCATGTGTGCTTGTAGCACTAAGATAGCCTGTATAGTAAGTCCCTATGTAGTTATAGAATGGGTGCCTGAGAATTCCACCTTCGCAGCCTCATCAGCTGCAAGGTTGAAATCTATTAGGGCCTTGTTTTCCTCTCCTGTCTCAATGGCTATTACAGGCAAGTCAATTATGAATTCGCTTCCCTTGTTTGTTTCACTAACTAATTTTATATTTCCATTATGGAGCTCAACAAAGGTTTTTACTAATGACAGTCCAATGCCGCTACCCTCGTTTTCAGCCCTTGGGCATTGCCCTACTTGCTTGTATCTGTCGAATATTATGTGCTGCTTATTTGCGGGGATACCGGCGCCAGTATCCTTAACAGAAATAAATGCTCTGCCATCTGACTCATAGGATGATACTGTTACAATTCCGCCGGGCTTTGAAAATTTTATTGCATTAGATAATAGATTAAGCATGATACGCTCCATTTTCTCCATATCTAAAGCAATGCTTATAGGAACAGCTGACCTTTTATAAAAAAGCTTGAGTTGCCTTTTTTCAGCGAAGGGTATTACAGATTGGATGATCTCATCAAGAATTGTATTCAATTCGCAATTGACAAGCTTCAAGGAAAGATAGCCGGATTCGGATTTGGCCAAATCCAGTAGGTTGTTTGTCAATCTAAGGAGCCGATAGCAATTATACCTTATTGTAGTTAAATCCCTTGCCATGGCTGTATCCAGGAAGGACTTGCTCCACTTCATCTCTATCAGTTGTATAGCTCCCATAATAACGCTTAAGGGGGTTTTCAGTTCATGGGCCATGCTTGCAAAAAAATCACCTCTTCTATTGCCTGTTTCGATGACATTGTTGAGCAGCCGGGCTAATCTTCTTTCATTGAGCCAGGTCTTTCTATACAGTATTATTACGATAGTAAGTGCTGCCACCTGTATGGTCATGGCAAGTACTAAAAAAAGATTCGTAGGAGTATTCACTAAAGCTCACCCTTTATCTTTTAAAAAGTATATGGTATCATATATGTGCGGAAGAGTAATTTCCTGTATAAATTAAATATACCAAATATTAACAATTCCAATTATATTTTACACACTGTTGGTTTAAGTGTAAACATATTTCCAACATATGGAAATAGAGTCTAGATTGCGGAGGTATTTATTATGTCAGGCCATTCAAAATGGGCAAATATCAAGATTAAAAAGGGAAAGACAGATGCGCAGAGGGGAAAGGTATTTACAAAGCTTGGCAGGGAAATAGCCATTGCAGTAAAGCAGGGAGGCCCGAATCCTGATGCGAATTCAAGGCTCAAGGATGTAATAGCAAAGTGCAAGGCTGCAAATATGCCTAATGATAATATTGCTAGAAGTATAAAGAAAGCATCCGGTGAAGGCGATGGAGCAAGTTACGAAGAGATAACCTACGAAGGCTACGGCCCGGGTGGAGTTGCTGTTATAGTTGAAGCGGCTACCGACAATAGAAACAGGACTGCCGGTGACATAAGGCATTATTTTGATAAATTTGGAGGCAATCTTGGACAGACGGGCAGTGTCTCCTATATGTTTAATAAAAAGGGCGTTATACTGATAGAGAAGGCTGAAAAGATATCGGAAGACGATCTTATGATGGAAGCTCTTGAAGCGGGAGCAGAGGATGTTACCTCAGAGGACGAGTATTATGAGATTACTGCAGAGCCAAGCGATTTCACGGCAGTGAGAGAGGCTCTAGAGGCCAAGGACTACGAGTTCGTGGAAGCGGAAGTGTCGATGATACCGACTACCATGGCGCAGCTTACCGATGCCAAGCAGATTGAGCAGATGGACCGCCTTATCGAAAACCTGGAGGACATGGACGATGTCCAGAACGTCTACCACAACTGGGAGCAGGATGAGGAAGACGACGAGGAGTAGACGGGAAGCGGGTTTGTGGGTTGAGGCTATATACCTTTTGTGAGATGCTCTATTCTTATCTTTTTGCTTACGCTGATGAAATGTTGTAGATCATCAAAAGTGTTCAGATTATACTTACGGCAGCATTTTTTGCAGACGGAACGACAACCTTTGTAGCCGGGACTGATGCTCACTGCCTTATGTATCCTGATGAGCAGTCTGAATTTCTTCCTTTTGCAGCAGGTGCAAAGGGGAAAAAGCTCCGGTATATAAAGAAAAGTTAGAATAGCAAAAAAAACAAAGGGTAACCATAAAAGCTTATACATGACATATCACCATTTTTAAGGTATTTATCTTTAGGAGCTTTTATGCAGGTGTTGGGAAATATCTTGAATATAAAGCACAAGGGCTGCCGAATAATCGACAGCCCTTGTGTTAAAAAATTGAGAGTGAGCTTGTTTTGTCGCCCTCATTACTTCTTTTCAACTTGATAAGTGTTACCAGTGTAGGATTCGAATACCTTTTTAACAATGTTGCCGCCTATCTTGCCGGCGTCTCTCGAAGTGAGGTCGCCATTATAGCCCTGCTTCAGGTTAACTCCTACCTGATTGGCTATTTCATACTTCATGTTCTCAAAAGATGTCTTGCTCCTGTTGTTTGCCATTTATAGTTCCCTCCTCGCTATTTATCGCCGCCGATATTTACTTTGCAGCGTACTATTATGATTTGCAAAAAACGAGGTTTTATAATGGTAAATTGTGTTACCATAATTATTCGTTTTCAGCCTCCGGCGTCTCCCTGAAAAGCAGTGTTATAGAATAAAGCCCTGCTATTCCAACAAGTGCGAAGATAATTCTGCTGAATACAGACATGGAACCAGTGAATAAATTACCACCAAAAATCGTAGTTACTAAGTCAAAGCCTGTTATACCAACGAGCAACCAATTTAATGCTCCGATGATGATAAGCACAAGAGCAAGTCTATCCAAGGGTGTCCTGTTCATCTATTCATCTCCTTTGCTTTTTATTGCTATATTATTACCGTATCTCTGATTATAATTCGCAGAATTCTTTGTCAATAGGGCTAGACTTACTTACAACATGCTTTTCATTATAGAAGACGCAATCCGTACCTGTTGAAATCGTTTCAGAGATGGCTTCTTCTAGCATGCATTTCCCATCATTTTGGTGTATACATTTCGAGGAGCAATTAATCATCGTCATGATATTTCCTCCATGGTAGTTTACGTATTTTGATCCAGCCAATATGTTTGCTGAAATGACTTTCTGAATTACTATTATTATTAAAAAACAATAAAAAATACATTGAGTACAAAAAGACCGGGGCTTGAGGCCTCCGGTCTTTTATCTAAATAACTGGTGTCAGCCACGGCAGACACCAGTTAGTACTAATACCGCTTTTCATATTATGTAGTGACCTGCGATTTTGTGTCATACTTATGTAATATTAATTTAGAAAAGCTTCATTGACAGGTATTGTGTTACTGGTGTAAATTTGTGTTGGAGGCTGGTAATGTGAGATATATAAAGGATCCCAATCTGCCTGTTGGCCCAGTAAGCCTTGGGATAGTTGATGGTAGAATAAGTGGTGAGGCAGAAAACAAACTGAAAAGCATGGGGATTGAAATATTGAAGATAAGCCCTCATCCGCAATTGTATGATGCTGTCTGCGGCCACCCGGACATGCTTTTTCACCATGTTGGTGACAATATAATCGTTTATGCCCCCGGCGCAGACCCTCAGGCGGTTAGAAGGCTTGCAGACTATGGATTTCGGATGATTGAGGGCGAAAGCCCTATTGAGCCATCCTATCCCAAAGATATAGCGTATAATGTAGCCCGGGTCGGAAATTGGTATTTCCACAATCTCAAATATACCGACATACGGATAAAGGAGCTCATGGACCAGTTGGGAGTTGAGCCTATTCATGTGGGTCAGGGCTATGCAAAATGTTCTGTTCTACCTGTGGATGGTAATTCTATGGTCACTTCTGATGTCGGAATTGCAAGGGCTGCTAAGAAGAATGGATTGGACGTGTTACTGTTGGACTGCGGAGATTCCATCAATCTACCGGGTCTTGACCATGGCTTCATTGGAGGTGCCTGTGGTATGGTATCTGACTCGGCTTGTGCAATAAATGGAAGTGTTAAAACACTAAAGGATTTTACAAGGCTACTGTCTTTTTTTTCTGAAAGGGGCATATCTTTTATTGAAATTTCAAAGAACCGCATTACTGACATTGGTTCAATTCTTCCATTAATGATTTCAGATCATGGTAACTAACTATTCAGAATTACATATAATATAGAAGGTTAGAATGCGAAGGTGCTTATTTTGTTGCCCTTGGCAGATTAACCGAAAATAATGGCAAATGCAGGAATATGCATAAAAGACATGGCACAAATTGCATACATCCTGCGCTGCATACAACATTTTGCTTGGACATATACTAGCACTTGAAGGGATGTGAAGTTGATGCAGTTTCTTTGCATTGGAGTGAACGGCAGCACTGATGTGGTAATGCAGCATATTAATAACGAACTCCAGCAACTGAAAAACAAGAAGATTAGTTATTCCATAAATGAAATAAATTCTGTAGGCACGGCTTCCATTATCTGTACAGTCAACGATGGCAGATTTTATCGCGAAAAGTCCCTGGAATCCTACAAAATTCTAAAAACCTATATTTCAAACGCTTTGGCAGATTATATAATAAGGCAGTATGAGGAGAGACTTCTTACCAGAATCATAAACTGCAACTATTGTTATTTCAATACTGTCGAAAAAAAGGAGATACTTTCCAGAGCATTGAATGTAATAAGAAATGAAGACAAGAGCTTTATAAACAGCCTCTTTCAGATTAGAAGAAGAAATGTGATCATCCGACGTCTGCTTGACTACTTTGACAACTCGAACAGTATAATACTTGATGGATTTGTTAATTTCAGACTTAAGGACTATATCAAGGATTTGGAGGAGATTGTTGATAAGGCAGTAGATGACTTTTTGATGGATAGGGAGTACAGGGAGTTTATTAGATTATTGAGGTATTTTGTAGATATTCAAGAACCGAAGATTGACACAGTTCATGTAATCGTTGGATATGATAACAGATATACACTACTAGACGGGACGAAAAAGGAGATCACTAATGAGTGTATTCAGGAGTATGTAAGCGAGATCACCGAAGGCGAAATTAACTATGATGATCTTCTAGTAAGCTCGCTGATTACATTTGCACCCAGGAAGGTAATGATCCACTGTAATGGTCAGTTCAGAAATAAGGAGCTGATGGAGACAATTAAAAACGTGTTTTATGGTAGAGTCTTTGTTTGCCACGACTGTGATATCTGCTCGATGAAAATGGTAAAAAGTGAGACAAAAAAATAAGGCAAGCATTGTGGAGGAAAGTATTAAGCGAAGGAGCCGATTTCGTAAAATATGGAAGAACAAGGGGGCTTTTTTAAGAGTAGCCCCTTTTTTTATGACATAAGATACCATGGAGTTTTTATTTTTTACAAAAAAAATTGATTTGCTTATTGACATATCGGTATTAGATGATAAAATAGACGTGTAAATACAACATAGTGTATAAAAAGTTTCAAAGTAACACATAATATAGTTAAAAAATTTATTAAATATTTTTACAAAAGATAAAATAGTAAATAACAAAAGATGAAGTAATTGACAACACAAATGAAGAGATCCGGGAAAAGAAAAGAGAGTCTGAGACTCTCTTTTTCCCATTTTATGAGCTTGTGTTTGCCAGAGAAGGCGCCATCTGATAATATTATTGTAAATGAGAATTAGTAGGAGGCTTGCCGATTGAGAATAGTCAGTTTTGTTGGGGGCAGCGGCACAGGCAAGAGCCATAGGGCATCGTGGGTTGCAAGAGAAAGAGGGATAAAATATTTTATAGATGACGGTCTTTTAATCAAGGTGAACCAAGTAGTGGCAGGTGTCTCAGCCAAGAGAGAGAAGACTAGGATAGCCTCCATTAAACGAGCTTTATTTAACGATGAGGCTCATGCTCGTGAGGTTACAGATGCCATTAAACGGGATAAGCCGGAGGCTATCCTGATTTTGGGGACATCTGATGGTATGGTGGATAGAATAGCACAGCGGCTGGGCCTTCCGGAGATTAGTGAAAGGGTGTATATAGAGGATGTGGCAGATGAATTTGAAATAAAGCAGGCTGTTGCCACAAGAAGGGAGCAGGGCAAGCATGTTATACCTGTTCCGATGTTTGAAATTAAGCAGGATTTCTCCGGCTATTTTCTTGATCCCCTACGAATATTTCGACGTAAGGGCAAGGTGAATTTTCAGCTTGAAGATGAAAAATCAGTAGTTAGGCCTACATTCAGTTATCTTGGGAAGTATACTATATCGGATTATACCATTTATCAGATTATTGAGTATGTAGTGACAAGTATTATGGGAGTTCACAAGATTACACGCTTTAGGGCTGAGAACCATCCGGATGGAACTTATATGGAAATAGATATTGTACTGATATATGGATATCCCATACGTACCCTTGTACAGAATTTGCAGCAGTTGGTGGCTGAAGAGGTCGAAAAACTGACGGCATTGAATATAAGGCAGATAAATGTAACAGTGAAGGGTCTTATTGTTGAAAAATAGTCTTCTAGCTAGGTGCGCCTTGTCGGAAATCACGTTTTCACTGTGTTTGCTTTAAAATGAATTGGGTATATTATGTTTTATTGGACTGGATGATAAAATAGTTGCAGGAGGCTATTGATGAATAATTTTGTATTTCAAAATACCACAAAGATAGTATTTGGCAAGGGGACAGAAGCTACTGTTGGTAAGGAAGTAGCCAAATATTCAAAAAAGATTTTGCTGCACTATGGTGGGGGCAGTATAAAAAAGACAGGGCTCTATGATAAGGTTGTAAAGTCTCTTAGGGATGAAGGAGTAGAATATATAGAGCTGGGAGGCGTGAAGCCTAATCCAAGGATTACGCTGATATATGAGGGTATAGAGCTATGCAAGAAAAACAATATTGAATTTATACTTGCAGTAGGAGGAGGCAGCGTCATCGATTCCGCAAAGGGGATTGCTGCTGGAATGCACTATGATGGCGATGTTTGGGAAATGTATATGGGAAAGAGCAAGGTGACAAAGGCACTACCTATTGGAGTAGTACTAACGATACCTGCCGCCGGTAGTGAAACCAGCGGTTCTTCTGTTGTTACAAAGGAGGAGGGACAGCTGAAAAGAGATATTTTCAGTGAATTACTGCGTCCCCAGTTTGCTATATTGAATCCAGAGGTATGCTTTACGCTACCAGCCTATCAAGTAGCATGCGGTGCAACAGACATAATGGCTCACATCATGGAGAGGTATTTTACAAATACGCCTAATGTTGAGTTGGTAGATAGACTAAGTGAGGCGGCACTGACTACAATAATAAACAATGTTCATGCAGCCCTTGCCAATCCCAGTGACTATAACGCCTTTGCTGAGATAATGTGGTCAGGTACTGTGGCCCACAACGATATTCTGGGCACCGGCAGGGAACAGGACTGGGCATCTCATAATATAGAGCATGAGCTTAGTGGAATATATGATATTGCCCATGGAGCGGGACTTGCGATTGTTTTTCCGGCTTGGATGAAATATGTCTATAAAGTAAATGTGAACCGTTTTGTCCAGTTTGCAGTAAGAGTATGGAAGGTGGAGCAGGACTTTTATAATCCGGAGAAGACTGCACTGGAGGGTATAGCACGAATGGAGGCCTTCTTTAGGGGGATTGGACTTCCAACTAGGCTGGGGGTTGCGGGTATAGCGGAGGACAAATTCGAGGAAATGGCCGAAAAGTGTGTAGGTTCCGGTACGGTAGGCAACTTTAAAAAACTATCCAAAGGCGATATTGTTAATATTTACAATTTGGCAAAGTAACCTTTCATGTGACCTCAAAGTATAATGATACCAGGGATTTACCATCCCTGGTATTTTATTTATGTCTTCAGAAGACGCTGACATCTATAGGTCGGCGATGAATGAAGACGGTGCGAAGCGAATTGATTTGTGCTTCTGGCTGTTGAGGTTTTTTGAAAGGGGATAATAGAATGGATAAAAACAGCTTCTATCAAAACAGTGGAATCAGCAGGAATGCCGCCGTTCCCAGGTTGCCGCCATGTGCATACTTACCGGCGAATTTGCCATGTATGAAGCAGAAGAATCAAATGAGAAGGCAGCCCTATTCTTATCTGAGGTTGCTCCATGCAGTTGCTGGTTTGCAGCCTGTCGATGTGTACGCCAACAACAGTCTAGTTGCTTCAGGGTTGCAGTATAAGGGATTTACTGAGTATCTCCAGATCCCGCCGGGAACATATCATATAATGGCGTTTCCGGCTGGGACTACAGGACCGGTGCTACTCGATGCTGTTCTTGAGATACCGGCCCAATCCATAAATACGGCGGCAGTTATAGGTACGCCGGCAAGCCCTGCCATAAAAGCATTCTATGAAACAGTAATACAAATACCACAGGGGCAGCTTTATTTGAGATTTTCTAACCTAGTGCCCGACGGTACAGATATGGATCTAGTGCTTTCCAACGGAACAGAGCTTTTTAGTGATGTGTCCTTTGGCATGACCACAAACTATACCCAGATTCCGGCCGGAACCTACATTTTCTATTTACAACAAAGCGGAACGGACAGGAGTCTACTGTATGTACCGAATATTCAACTGGAGGCGGGGAGATTCTACACCATATATGCAGTTGGAAGAATTGATGGAACTGTACCGCTACAGGTGCTTATACCTCTTGATGGGAATTCATATATCCAGGTATGACGAAAAATAGATTTGCTAAAGGATAAAAGCTTCAGTCTGATTTGGTTTTACAGGCTGGAGCTTTTATCAAACTTTACTTTAAGTTGGAGTAGCCCTTAAGCTTCTGTATGCTTCGGGGAAGGGCGTCCTTTGAGTTATCCCAGGGAGCATCGTTATAACGATAGTCGAATTTTTTAGTAAACCAATCAAGTTCCTTTTCGATTCTGTCCAGATTTTCTATCTGTTGCTCAACAAGTGCTCCGAGGAATTTGCGGGAGTCGTTTGAATTCAAATATTTCTCAGCCGCCAGGATGAGCATCTTGAAATGTACAAGGCAGAAGCCCTTTTTTTGGGAGAATATTTTTCGAAATTCTTCTTCCTTTGACCACAGGTACATAACAACATCGAGATACCTGTCCATAGTATATTCAAGCTTACCACATACCGCACAGTTATTTTCAATGCCATTGAGCAGGTCTATAAGCTTCGCAGAGACGCCGGAGCCGGTTTGCCCCTTTACCCCAAGCTTTCCTGCCAGAGACCCAAGGAGCGAACCTGAAGCCTTTGTATCATTAGCAGCATTAATGAGGTTCTTTCCGGATTCTCGGATTTTTGCCAGTTGCTCCTTAATGTGTGTATTTGTCACAAGGCCAAGACCAAGCCTGTTCTCCTGCCTGTTGTATAGACGCTCGTAGTGCCTTTGACAAAAGCCCTTCTTGTTAGTTTCGATTCTGCAGTCCGGCTCCATCAGGGAAGGGCCCAGAAAATAATCGATATTTTCATTTTCTAGCCTGCTTTCCAGAAGGCAAAGGGGACATTCGCAATCTTCGCTAAAGGCCTCATTTACAGGTATCGTATATATTTTCTCTTTCATGCCGATTTCCTCCTTGTTTGCTGGCTATACCGCAGTTAGCGATTGTTTGGTACAATAATAGCGAGACGGAGATATCCTTGCCTCATGAAGGGCAAGTGGTATCCGCTACCAAGGGTATTCAACCATAAGTTTGAAGTGGGTAATGCTTTAGCATGATTATAACATTATTGAATGGGAATATACAGTACTAGAAACAGCACTAGAAACAGTGATTGATAGGACGATTCAGGCAAAAGGTGTCTAGACTGCCGAGGGTATCAGGATTTTGAGGGATTTAAACGATATGTGTATTATGTGATTGTGGACAATTTACTTGTTTATCTATGTATTCAGAAGACGCCGATCTCTATATGTCGGCGATGAATGACGATGAATTATTTAACTTCCTTAGTCAGGTGGAGTTCAGTCTCCACCTGACTCCCTGAGCGAAGCGAATTGACTGGAGGGTTTATGATTAATAGGGGATATGAATTGAAGCAGAAAGGGACGGGTGTCATAATCGAGGGCGTAGAAAACTTTGACCCTGTTCATATTTTTGAGTGTGGACAGTGCTTCAGATGGTACAGGGAGCCTGATGGTAGTTATACGGGTGTAGTCATGGGAAAGGTGGCTAATGTTTCATATAAGCCAGGAATATTAACGCTGGATAATGTCACTGCCGAAGATTTCGACAGGATATGGTTTGATTATTTTGATTTGGCTAGGGATTATTGTGAAATTATGAACGCTGTTTCAGTGGATCCTATCATGGAAAGGGCAGTAGAATTCGGAAAGGGAATAAGGCTTCTGAGGCAGGAGCCATGGGAAGCGCTGATTTCATTTATTTTGTCCTCCAACAATAGGATACCAAGAATAAAGAGTATTATTTTGGAGCTATCAAGGCTTTTTGGCAAAGAGATAAAGTACAATGGCCGGCAGTTTTTTAGTTTTCCTGACGCTCTTAGTATATCGAAATGTAGCCTGGAGCAAATTGGAGAATGCAGGGCTGGATACCGGTGTGATTATATTCACACAGCATCAAGGGAGATTTCTTTAAATGGATATGATTATGAGAGAATATCAGGGTTGCCAACTAATGAGGCTCGTAAGGAGTTACTGCAATTTAAGGGAGTGGGGAATAAGGTGGCTGACTGCGCCTTGCTATATGGTGGAATAAAGTATGATGTTTTTCCTGTGGATGTATGGGTAAAGCGCGTGATGGAGGAGCTTTATTTTAAACGGGAGGCAGGGTTTGTGGAGATACAGCAGTTTGCTTGTGAGAAATTTGGAGCTTATGCGGGCTTTGCCCAGCAATATCTGTTTTATTATGCTAGAGAACATAAGATTGGCATATAGGCACATTATGCGCACCCTCAAAATATTATATGGTAGGATAGGATCATTTTTTACTGCCATAATGGGAGCGTGATACATGTGTTTGCTATTGCAATAATGGATTCAGGTAATTATGCCCTGAAACTGTGTGCTATTCTTGAAAGGAAGGGGTATGTTTTCGAGGTGGCACCGACTCCATGCCATATAGCCAAGACAGGCTGCGGTTATTGCTTAAAGTTCCCTCTACAATTCAAGGAGCTGGTGTTACAGGAGGCCTTGCTGAACAAGATTGTGATTAGGGAAATGTATTCGATAGAACCCAAGCTGATGAAGAATAAATATGTGAAGATATATTGACGCTGGGCTTGTTTTGGAGAGATTGTAACATTATAGAAGGCTATCGCGATTCCACAAAATACCTAATGGCATCTTATAATCATTTGAATAGTCAAGAAAATCAAAGGCAGAACGAAGTAAACAACGCATTACAGGCTTAATTGCCATTGCTGTTTGTTGTTTAGGAAGGATTACAGTGATATAATTTAATCACAGAAAGCGATTGGCAAACAAAGTCGAATCGCAATGTTACAGGGGATAAACCTGTGAAAACTATATAGGACCTAACCTGAATTGTTCGGATAAACCTATTATTTTGAACCTACATTCATAATACGGGAATCCGGTAAGTTTGAAGGTTGATACCAGGCCACAAGTTAATTCCGACATACAATTTTGTATGCAACGGCAGTGGAAGTTTGATACCTTCGGCAGGATGCCCACCTGGCGTAGGGCTAGGTGTCAAAATATAGGGGAACGGCTTTTCGGGTTTAAAATGTAAGAGGACTTGTCTTTATGGAGAGTCCTCTTTTTTTTGGTGCACTTGGCAGGGGCGAATTACCAGGCTTATTTACTAAGAGATATTGTTATGGTATTATAAGGAAGATGCAATACAAAGGTGGGAGTAAGTCGCGGAGTATACCTGATTTGCTACCATAAGAAAATATAAAGCCTAAAAAAGTATCTTTTATAAGGGAGATGTATTCTAGAATGAAATGTACGATGAGGATGACAGCTTTATGGGTAGCCATTGTTATGGCGCTTGCACTGCAAACTGGTGTATTTGCTCAGGAATCACAAGAGCAGGCACAAGAGCAGGCACAAGAGCAGACACAAGAGCAGGCACAAGAGCAGGCACAAGAGCAGGCACAAGAGCAGACACAAGAGCAGGTATCAATGGAGCAGTCGGGGACAGCAGTGACCGAGGAACCAAGCCCATGGGCATTGGAGGGAGCTCAGTGGTCAAGTATTTATGAGCTTGTTAAGCCGGATATGCTTGCTAACTATAAGTCTGGTGTTAAAAGAGCTGAGCTATATGGCACAGCCTGCAACCTTTATATGAGGGTTACGGGGAAGAATATTACTCCAGTTGATGTGAGTCCATACGACGATGCAGACGATCCAGCGGTGAGGGCTGCATGTGCTATTGGTATTCTTACAGGCCAGGGTAGCATTGAACCGGAAAAAGCAGTTACCAGGAATGAGATGGCTCATGTCATATACAATGCACTGCTTGCAGCTGATGTGGGACTTGAGCTGGAGAAACCTTCTGACAGTACAATTGACACTACTGCTGTTGAGTACTTTGTTTCTAACAGCCTACTCAAGGGCAAGGGCGGTGACAGTATGTATCTTGAGGATTCATGTAGCAGACAGGAGCTAATGGTTTTTGTACATAGGGTTTATGAATTTGTTGCCTATGAAACAGGGAACTACTCAAAGGGCTTGTTCTGGAAAGCCAGTGATGAGGACAGCAGTGTTTATCTCCTCGGTTCTATTCATATAGCGGGGCCTTCGTTATATCCACTGTCAAAAGATATTTTATCGGCCTTCGAAAGCTCTGATACACTTGTTTTGGAAGCGGATCTTTCCAAGCTTTCCGAGGATATTGCATATATGCAGGAAAAGATGGTTTATACAGGTGATGATACCCTGGACAAGAATATCCCCAAGGAATTATATGACAAGTATATTGAGACAGTAACGTCACTAGGTATTCCTGCTGAGATGTGCAACAAATTCAAACCTTGGTATGCTGCTATGCTTTTGCAAAACCTTGCTCTTGTTGGAAATCAGGAGAGTTCATATTCAGCAGATCTTGGAATTGATATGTACTTCACATCCAAGGCAGTTAATGGCAAAGACATTGATGAAATAGAGGGACTGAGATTCCAGGTGGATATGTTTGATTCGCTATCTAATGAGATCCAGGTATGGTATCTAGCCTCATCTCTGACAACATCTCCTGATGCCGGGCAGGCAGCCCAGCAGGCATCTGCAACTAATGCAACATTCGATTTTATGCTTTCGGCATGGGAAAAGGGTGACGCAAATACTATTGAAGCGATGGTCAAGTCGACGGATAGTAGTACGCCTGAAGCTGTGGAATTCAATACGATTTTCTGGAACACCAGAAATAATCATATGTATGAGAAGACTAAGGAGTACTTGGCGGATCCGGAAAAGAAAGTGTACTTTATTGTAGTTGGGGCAGGTCACATGGAGGGTGAGACCGGTATAGTCACTCAGCTAACAAATAATGGATATGAGGTCCAACGGATACTGAACTGATAAAGCTTGCCAACTAATGGGCAAATCTCACGCCTCTGTACACTTTGTTGGTGTGCAGACTAGACATTAGTCAGTCATGGATAGCCGTCCAAGGCTGACTTTTTAGTGTCTAGGTGCATTTTATCTATGTATTCAGAAGACGCTGACCTCTGTAGGACATTTATCTCCTTGGTCAGGCGGAGTTCAGTCTCCACCTGACTTCTGGAGCAAAGAGAATTGGCTAATCTGCCTCGCTCCATTCCTTAGGCTCCTGCCACTCCTCCCAGGCTTTTAGTGCAGCTGGGTCAAGGGAGGTGCTGGGCTGTTTGGGCCCAGAGCTGTTTTCTTGAATCGCTTCTGTGGTGCTGCCTTTTCTATCTGGCTTTTCTGAGTTGGTTAGGTCATCAGGCTTGATGTTATCGGCACATATTTCAGATGGCATTGATTCGATTTTTCGATATGGATTATTCAGCTGGTTGATTTTGTTTTCCAGCATATTCAGACGTATAGAGTATTTATTGATTTCCTTTGTTAGCTCAATATATGCATTTGTTAGCTTTGCCATCTCCTTTTTTGCTTCAATCCAGCCGGTACGTATCTCGCCGATGTTGTCCTGTACTTGCTTAAAGGCACCAAGCACCATGCTTTGTATTTCACCTCCTGAAGGTTGAACCCCAACCCTTCCGGAGGGCGGAAATTGTGGAAAGGGGGAGCCGCCAACAAGACTGTCTGCATTTACAAAGGCTAGTTTGAAGCCGTTGGAGACAATTCCCGGGTAAATTCCCGGCGAGAGTGAAGAAACGTCCCCCTTTAGAGAAACGTCCCCCTTTAGAGAAACGTCCCCCTTTAGAGAAACGTCCCCCATATTCATAGAGAAACTAGAGTTGGATCCCCTTGTTTCGATTTGGTCCTTGTAGCAGACACAATGGAATTGGTGGCCTAGCTGACTACCGTATCTAGCTGGCTTGCTCCAGCTTTCACCAGAAAGGGGGGCAACGCTGTAATATATTGTGTTGTCTCTAATCCAGTAAACTACTATTTTGTCTTCCGCTTGTAGTATTGATGCTTTTTCAAAGGCGTGGATTGAAGAATGGAGCACAGTCTCTGTGGACCATAGATTTTTGTCTGGGGATTTTTGTTGGTATACCATCTCAAATAGCTTGGGGCCTCTTCTTTGGTAGCATAGGTGTATGGTCCCATCTGTGTCAATTATCCCATGAGGATATTCACAATTGCCATTATACTTGGTGATAGGCGTGAAATCACTCCAGTGCCGTTGGGAAGTATTAAACTTCTTATACCCCAATTGGAGGTACTTACCGTCATATGATTGATAAAAGGAATATATACTCTGACTGCTATCATAAAGCACAGTACAGGGGATATTACTAGCTGAGACATAATCGACGATTTTGGGTGTGCCGACTTTGTTTTTGCTAACTAGCTGATAGGCCAGCAGGAAGGAATTATCATGCTGCAGTACGTAGAATAGGTATACGCTACCCTTTAATGGTGCTATGTAAAGCTGCTTATTGTATACTGAGGGGGTCTTGTTGTTTAGCACCGGTATTGTTCTGATAGCCTGCCCTTCAATAAACGAGTAATTAATATTTCCGCTGTTGTCCTGAAACAGGAGATGGAACGTACTGTCTTGGTCCAGCTCGGCATAAAAGTACTGATGTACGTTCCTGTTTAGTACGGTGGCTTCACTCCACATACCCTTTCTGTCAAGAGTACTGCTACAAAGGTTATGTCTGCTATCGCAATAGAAATCCCTTATTTCTCCATTGGACTGTCTGAATATATAGTGCCTGTTATAAAAACTAAACATATACAATCACTCACACTTTTAGTATCAATTCTTATTATATATATGAGGGTATAGTGGCATTTTATCATTCCAAACAAGAAGACTATCTGCTATGTGAACTGTAGTAGGAATTGATAACAAATATATCACACTTATTTACAAGCAACATATTATGAAAATGAGAGGAAAATCAAAAATTATAGCTTAATGCGAAGGGGGATTTAATATGGGCTATTATCACGATAAAGTGCTCCCGGGTCTCATAGATGAAAAAGATCTTTGCAAGATCAGGGAAGCAGTTTGTATACAGGTAGAGAAAATTTACGATTCCTGCAAGGAAAAGGATTGTATTGAAGATGCCAGAGTGTATTTTAGGGACCCTGACAGAGTAAACTGGCTAATATGTCACGCTATCAATGTCAAGGCAAGGCGTGCTGAAGTGGTTAAGGTGTTTTCTGATGTTGAGGAGGTGCCTTTCAAGAGAGGGTTCTACACTGTCGATGTCAAATTCTTCATTAAGGTCACTCTTGATTTCTTTGTACCCAAAATGAGTGGCGGCGTTAAGATCATAACAATTCCGGGTATGGTGTTCTTTGACAAGAAGGTTATTCTGTTCGGCTCGGAAGGCAATGTGAAAATTTTCAAGTCCCACTTTGTTGACCAGGGCATTGACGAACAGGGATCTTCAGCATTACAGCAGGATAACCTTCCAATATCCAAGGTGGAGGTTGCTGAGCCTATCACCTTGAACGCAAGAATTATTGAGGTTCTTGAGAACGCCTGCGACGATGGATGCCATAAAAGTGTACATGGCGCCATAGGTGAACTGCTAGAAGATGTTGATTTTGACGAAACTGATTTGGCGAGAGGCTCCGAAGATAGGCAGTTGGTGATTGGCAGACGTGTAGTCGCAACAATAGGACTCTTCTCAATCATTAAGCTTGCAAGGTTTGTCCAGCTTCTCATACCTGCATTTGACTTCTGTGTACCTAACAAACAGTGTGTTGCAGCAACCGATGAGGATGCATGTGAGCTGTTTGACACCATCGATTTTCCAATAGACGAATTCTTCCCGCCTCAAAAAGCTGATTTCCCCGGGGCGCAGGAGCAGGAAAGGTCTATGATAAAAGACGAATGATACGGCTTTACATAAGGGGGTGGCAATGCCACCCTCTTTAATGCTGCTATTTTGGGACATAATTGAGGGGACTGCCAAGCAAGCAGCCCCCTTCAATAAAAAAATGATACATGCGGCCGGAATGAGCGCATGTTATTTGAGCAGTGCTGTGTTGTATATTCAAACCAGTCTGCTCATAACCTTCTGTCACATGGTTCTGCCAGGTACCAACAGGTTGATTATCCCATACACGACTGCGCCCAGTAATGCGCCGAGTATGGTAACATCATAACCTGCTACAAAATATTTGACGACATAGATAATCACAGCAGAAACGATAAAACCTGTCAACCCTCTGCCAAAGGGTGTAGCATCTACACCAAGAATCCTTTGTACGAGATAATCCAGTATCGCGATTACAGCAGCAGCTATAATCAGGGGCCAAATTCCTGATATTGCAAACCCCGGAGTCAGAAATGCTGTAACAGCCAGCACTATTGCTCCAACTAGCCACCTGACGATTAAGCTTCCAAAACTAAAACGCTGCGTTCTTTCAACATTTTCAGCCATTCATATCACTTCCTTTCAAAGGATATAAGAAAATGCAAATTGTCGTCGATAATATTATTCTTTATCAAGGATATGTTTATACAAACTTGTAAAGTTAATTTGTTTACTTTTTAGATAAAATTTGATAGAATTAAAAAAATATTAGCTTGTATGTGATAAACAAGAGATGCGCAGCATAATATATGATAAAAATGATGACCCGGAAAAGTAGTCGAAAAGCATCCCCAGAGAGATACCGTCATCGGCTGAAAGCGGTATTGGACATTGGTTTTCGTATGAAGTGCCCCGGCGAGCTGGAGCCCGAATTCTGATCAGTAGGGTTTCACGGAAACTGCACCGTTATGTAGACGAGACCGAACAACGTAAGGATGCTTCTTTTGAACCCATGTTGTGTCGGATTAGAGTGGGACCGCGGATTACTTCGCCTCTATTACAGGAGGTGAAGTTTTTTATATATGTCTTCAGAAGACGCTGACCTCTATAGGTCGGCGATGAATGAAGTCGAATTATCTTGAACAAATGCGTTATAATACCAATGAAGCAGAGGTAGAATATATTGTAGCTTTGAAGATTTAGATTAGTTGGTAGATTTGGAATTGCTGTGTGGAGTAAATAAAAGAACATTGAATAGAGGAAGAATTATGTTTAAGGGATTATTGGGGGATGCAAGGTCGATAGCAAACAGGGACCCAGCTGCAAAGAGCACGCTGGAGGTGTTTTTACTGTATCCGGGCTTTCATGCCCTTATATATCACAGAATATCTCACTGGCTCTATAAACGAGGGCTACTTTTCCTTGCCAGATGGGTTTCACAGACCAGTAGGCTAGCTACCGGAATAGAAATACATCCAGGTGCAAAGCTGGGCAAGGGACTTTTTATAGACCACGGTATGGGTATTGTTATAGGAGAAACTGCTGAAATAGGGGACAATTGTACTATCTACCATGGTGTAACCCTTGGAGGTACTGGTAAGGATAAAGGTAAGAGGCACCCCACAATTGGCTGTAATGTTTTGATTGGCGCAGGAGCAAAGCTACTGGGATCGATAAATGTGGGAGATAATGCTATGATAGGAGCGGGAGCGGTAGTTTTGGAAGACGTTGCTCTTAACACGACAATGGCCGGTTTCAAGGCTCGGCCTGTGAAGAGAGAGGGGAGAAAGCTGGCCCCATCTATTGAACTGGACCAGGTGCATATTCCTGACCCGGTGGCGCAGGAGCTGTGTAGGATGCTTAAACGCATAGAACAATTGGAAGCGGAAGTGAGAGGTGAAGTGCCAAAGTCGGTAGATGAGGAAAAATGCAAGGAGAATATGAAGAAACATCAGAGGGAGATAGATAAATGAAGCTTTACAATACAATTACAAGAAAAAAGGAAGAATTTGAGCCAATCAATGACAATGTAGTGAGTATATACTCCTGTGGGCCTACAGTCTATCAGTACGCGCATATAGGAAACATGAGGTCATACATATTTATGGATATGCTTAGGCGCGTACTAAAGTACAATGGTTACCATCTAAAGCATGTTATGAATATAACTGATGTGGGCCATCTGGTATCCGATGCGGACGAAGGTGAGGATAAGATGGTAAAGGCCGCAAAGCAGACTAAGAAAGACCCTTTGGAAATAGCTGAGTACTATACTGGCATATTCATGGAGGATATTGGCGAGTTGAATATAGAGAAACCAGAATTCACTCCCAAGGCTACAGAGCATATTTCAGAGATGCTCGAATTTGTTGAAGGGTTGGTAGATAAGGGCTACGGCTATGAAACCAGTGATGGCATCTATTTTGACATAATGAAGTTCGAGGACTACGGAAAGCTATCTGGCCTTGATTTGGAGGGACAGATAGCAGGTGCCAGAGTTGATGTGAATGAAGAAAAAAGGCATCCTGCTGATTTTGCACTGTGGAAGAAGGCTCCAAAGGAGCATATAATGCAGTGGCCCAGCCGTTGGGGCATGGGATATCCGGGCTGGCATATCGAGTGCTCTGCTATGGGTAGAAAATACCTAGGTAATGAATTTGACATACACACTGGAGGAGTGGACCATATACCGGTGCATCATGAAAACGAAATAGCCCAAAGTCATGCGTTGTTGGGGAAACCGGCTGTGCACTACTGGCTACATGGCGAGTTTTTGTTGGTGAACAATGGAAAAATGTCAAAGAGCCTGGGTAATACTTACACAGTCACAACCTTAAAGGAAGAGGGATATAGCCCGCTGGCATACAGGTATATGTGCCTTAATGCTAATTATAGAAGCAAGCTCAACTTTACATGGGATGGGTTGAAGGCTGCCCAGACTGCCCTTGACAGACTACTGGACGGTGTGTTAGCCCATAAGAAGGCCGATTCCCAGGTGAGAATAGATGAGGAAATGATAAAAGGATTCCGGCAGGAGTTTACCGATGCAATTAATGATGACCTTAATATTCCCAAGGCTTTAGGTGTGGCGTGGAATATTGCAAGGTATAGCACAAAATCAAATGACCTTTATAAGGTATTGATAGAAATGGATCGAATATTTGGATTGGACCTTGATAAGGCATCTGAAAGAGCAGAGGCAAGGGCTCAGACAGAAGCTTCGGACCTTGCTCCGGAGATTCAGGAGCTCATTGACAGCAGACAGCAGGCTAGGAAGGAAAAGAATTGGAAGCTGGCGGATGAGATAAGGGATGAGCTGAACAGGAAGGGTATATTGTTGGAGGACACGCCCCAGGGAATTAAATGGTCTTGGAAGAAATAGAGAATGATAACCAAAACATTTTTTTGAACCTGTGGGTTATAACGCAACATTTTGAGCATATCCTAATATAATAATTATGTAAATGATTATTTACTGTGTTAGGATGTGATTATACTATGAAGACTGCCAAAATAAGGTGGGATGAAAGCATGGCAGTAAGGTGCATTAGCAGAGTTAAAACAGGATATGTACCAGTTTATGTCCATGCGATGAAAAATCCAACTAAATCGTTCCAGACAGGCGAATGGGATGACTTTGAATCGAAGATGTCTAGGGAAACAAAAAAGCTGGTCGATTAGAAAACAATTATAAGACGCATAAACAGCCGGGATAATTATACGGCTGTTTATGTTGTGTGTAGGTGCTTGCGAGGAGCGTTGACTTGTATGAAAATCGCTTTTGTATCGACGGAGAAGCTACCTGTGCCTGCTGTCAAGGGTGGTGCTGTCCAGATATATGTAGATGGAGTTCTGCCATATCTTTCGAAGCATAATGAAATAACAGTCTTTAGTGGTGCCGGCAGTGGCCTGCCAGGGGAGGAAATGAAGGGGAATGTCAGGTATATCAGGATTCCCGGGGCTAAACCGGGACAGTATATCAACGTAGTTAATTCAAGACTCAACGAGGGCTTTGACCTTGTTCATATATTTAATAGGCCATTGTGGCTATTATATCTTTCCCAATGTCGTCCAAGGCAGGTGTATAGCCTGAGTCTACATAATGATATGTTCCATCCGGACAAGATAACCAGGAGCGAGGCTTTAGAATGTGCAGCAAGGGTAAAGTTTATCACAGCTGTCAGCAAATATACTGCAGATAGAGCTATTGCCTGGTGCCCTGTTGTAAGGAATAAAATCCATGTTATTTACTCAGGTGTAGACGTAGGAAGGTATTCACTGGACTCAGGTAAAGTCATTCATTCACCTGTGTCATCGGCAGCATTAGGTGGTTTGCCGGAATTAGCTGAGGATAGATATTTGTCGGCTATTGGTAGCAGTATCCAGGAGGCTCCAAGGGAGAAAAAAACAGTTCTGTTTGTCGGAAGATTGACTCCTGACAAGGGTGTACATGTGCTTATGCGAGCAATGAAGGAGATAATGGATGAAAGAGATGATGTCACTCTAGTAATTTCTGGAAGTAAAAAGTTTGGTGTAAATGATGACGATGAGTACACCAGATTATTGAAGAGTTTCACAGGAAAATTAAAGGGCAGGGTAATATTCACCGGATTTCTGCAGCCAAATGAGCTTATAAATTATTACAGAGCTGCGGATATATTTGTATGCCCCTCCCAGTGGAATGAGCCCCTGGCAAGGGTAATCTATGAAGCCATGGCATCAGGGCTACCGGTGGTGGCAACGGATAGGGGAGGAAATGCAGAGGTGGTATCGAATAATGATAACGGTATACTGGTAAAGGACTACAGTAATTTCAATGCCATAGCTGATGCTATACGCCTTCTCCTTGCTGAACCTTTGATGGCAAAGAGGATGGGGAAGGCCGGACGAGAGCTTGTGATGACAAATCATAGCTGGGATAGGGTTGCTAAGGATATTATGAGAATTATAAACGCGTGATGAGGCGAACTGTATCCTCCATGCCTTCCAAAAGGCCTTGTAGCATTTTTATCCGCTTGTGCATGCATTTATATGTTTCATATGTACGCTTGTAGTCGGGTATCATTGCTGGGTACGGTACTGTTAACAGCATTGCCTCTCGTTCAGTAATTCTCATTACTTTTAGAAAATTATCAACTGACTTTCTGGTAAGTCCAATTTCTTTCACTAGTCTTTTTATTGCAGCCTCTCTTGAGCTTTGCATTTTACTCTTTCCCTGTCTGTCTTCCATCCCCTCTGCTACCTCCTTAACAATAGTCGCTGTCGTCTACCAGCCCTTGGACCTCCTCCAGTTTAAATTCCAACAGTATTTGTAGCTTTATTAAGTTTTTCAGGCAACGGCACACAGATTCATTTACTAAAATGATATCTGAAACCACTGGCTCAGAGTAGTCGATAACTTTTTGAATCTTTTTCGCCTCCATTTTTAGTATGGAGGCTATACCCTTCTCTTCTAATGCAATAGACTCTATGACATCTGTGACAGCCTGTCTTCTGCTGATCTGGTTATCAAGTATGTCCTTATATAACTCGCTCATTAAAAACCTCCAAGGACTTCTTTGTGATATCAGTTTATGTTTAAATAACATAATTAGTTACCAAACAAAGCATTTCATTATTACTT
>CAZEIH010000002.1:42492-55058 GCA_964512095.1 uncultured Oscillospiraceae bacterium | reverse complement strand
TTTTGCCTACTCCCTCATAATAGAAGCCAAAGCTCTTTACATAGTCAGGATCATAGACGTTTCGTAAATCCATGAAAATTGGTTTTCTCATTATTGATTTGAGCTTCTTGAAATTCAGCGCGGAGAAATCCTTCCACTCGGTTAGTAGCAGAACACATTCGCTTTTGGAGCAGGCAGAATATACATTGTTGCGGTATCTGAGCTTCATTTCCGGGTGCTCCTTCTTCATATTTTCCATAGCCTGAGGATCAAATACTGTAACACTAGCATTATTTTTAAGCAGCTGCGTTATTATATCAACAGCCGGGGACTCTCTAATGTCATCAGTACACGGCTTAAAGGACAAGCCAAGCACTGTGATCTTACGGTTTTCCAGTCCTCCAAGTGCTTCCTCAACCTTTTTGACCATTTGTTCTCTCTGAAGCTGATTTACCGCTAGAACGCTGCCGAGAATTAGCTGGTTACAGCCATAATTCCTTCCAAGAGCCTCAAGTGCCTTTACATCCTTAGGAAAGCAGCTTCCTCCGAAGCCTGGACCTGGTCTAAGAAAATGAGGTCCTATCCTAGTGTCCAGACTCATCCCCTTTGTAACCATGGAGATGTCTATTCCGCATTTTTCGCACAAGTTTGCCATTTCGTTTACAAAGCTAATTTTTGTTGCTAAAAATGCATTTGATGCATATTTGATCATCTCAGCTGTTTCTATATTTGTTACCAGGACCGGTGTGTTGCTGTCTACCTGCTCACGATATATATCACTGACGATGTCTGCAGCAGTTTTGCTATCAGCTCCAATTACGATTCTGTCGGGAAAAATAAAGTCATTAACCGCAGCCCCTTCTCTTAGAAACTCGGGGTTTGATACGACATCAAAGCCTAATTCTATATTTCGATTTTCAAGTATAGAGGAAATTACTTCTTTGACCTTCTGCCCTGTACCCACAGGGACAGTGCTTTTGTTGATTATTACCTTGTAGCGATCCATGTGTTTTCCAATATTGCGGGCTACTTCAAATACCCTGCCGGTGTCACAACTGTTGTCTGCAAGAGTTGGAGTGTTGACGCTGATAAAGATAACGTCGGAGTGGTCCACAGCCTTAGAAATATCTGTGGTGAAGCTTAGGCGTTTTTTTTTGATGCAATTGTCCGCCAAGCTTTGAAGCATCGGCTCATATATTGGCAGAATACCCTTATGCAGTCCTTCTATTTTCTCTGTGTTATTGTCACAGCAGATGACATTCCTGCCAACGGATGCCAGACATACGCCTGTTACAAGGCCAACATACCCAGTACCGATAATAGTAACATTTGTGGAATCATGTTGTTTTGATTCTTCATCCTCATTTTCTAATGCAGGTGCATTGGATGGACTGTTGGAAACCGGAATGTTGCTTATATTGTGAGTAGGCTTTTCCATTACTGAGGATTGTATTCTGGGGTTACTGGTTATTACCTGAGGATTAGCTCTTGTTGTGGATTTTTTTGGAATGTAATCAAATGGGTTTCCTGTATCATTATTCTTTAGTTTGTCATCAGGTGTGTCTGATGTGGCAGGCATAATCCTTTCGAATATTTCTGCTGCTACCCTTTTCCAGTTATATTTTTCTTCTGCTAGCTTCCTGCCCAACTTTCCCATTGAAAGGGCAAGGTTGGGATGCTCCAATAGCAGGCATATCTTATCTGCCATAGCTGTAGGGCTGTTGTATTTCTCTATTACCAGGCCACAGCCTTCAGGACCAGCTGTAGGTGAGTTGCTAGCTGTGCTGGATGTATCAATATGGATTGGGTCATTGGAATCAGTATTGCGGTCATTACCGACACTATTGGCATTAGATATATCAAGGCCATCTTGATGTATTACCTCTGCATTACCACCTCTGTTTGTGGTTATTATTGGAAGTCCTGCAGCCATAGCCTCATAGTGAACCCTTGCTAGCGGCTCGTTCCACTGGGATGCACAGACAAATACATCTCCCATACTGTAATATTCAGGTATATCGCAAGGTGGGATAAAGCCGGTGAAAACCACAGGCCCCGGAAGGGACTTAACCTGTTCGTGGAGGGAGAGGGTGTATTTGTCAATCTCATTCTTGCCATACCATTTGCTGCCGGCAATTACCAGAGCAGTGTTAGGGTGAGTTTTCATAACATTTTCCATGGCTTCAATGAGTATGTGGACTCCTTTTTTTATACTTAACCTGCCAACATACAGTATTACCCGATGGTTCTGCAGTCCATATTTTGACTTCATTTCAAGCTTTTTTAGGGCACCCTGTTCTGTCCAGGGAGGAGTGTAGATACTATGGTCTGCACCAGAGTATACTATATGCATTTTTTCCATGGCTGATGGGAAACGATTTGTCACCGTGTTAGCGATATATTCGCTGACGGTGTTAATAAATTCTGATTTTTCTATACATCTCAGCCCAGCTTCCTCTGAAATCTTTTCATAATGCAGCATTTCATTGTGAAGGCTCAGACTAAATTTATCGTTGGGAAAGCTATCTGCAAGCTGTAGTAAAAACTTTGGACGGTTGAATACCTGAATCAGATCCCAAGGCAGTTTATTATCAGTAGCAAATGCTGATAGCCTGGTCTTTAGACTGTTGACATATATCTTATCAGTCCTGCCCGGTACCCGGATATATCTTATGTTATCCCGTATTTCTTCATCAGGTAGGTCTTTATATCGAATGCTGAAAACTGTTATATCATGCTCCTGGGATAGGTATGGAACAATACCATCTATATATAACTGAATCGCACCACCGGCTACCGGCGGTACGGGGAGTTTTTCAGTGCAAATGAGTGCAATCTTCAAGTTAATCACTCCTTATGATGCAAAGCTTAATGATTTCTTCTTTAGAGGACTCAAGTCTCGCAATTTTTTCTATCTCTGAGGCCTTTAGAGATTTACCGTTTTGAAACTGGTTCTTGACCAGCCCATAAAACCAATGGGGGAATGTGAGGTCTGCAAGGAGCACTTGGAGCTCCTCTTTGTTAAGTGGATTAATTTGGGTGTACCAGTCGAGAATATCTGATATGGTCTTTGTTGACCATTGGCCGCGACTTTCAGCATTCTTTCCAATTATTTTCCTTAGATCTCTAGCAGGCAGGTCATAGGTTACTCCGTCCAGATCCAGTACATAAATACCTTCTGGTGCTGCTAGTGCATTGCCTTTGCCATAATCCTGATGGCATAGGACCACAGAGGTGGTTCCTGGCCTTGCTAATTCATTATAGGCCGAGCTGGCTAGCGTTTCCAAAGCCATATCTGCTAGGGCTATCATTTTGCCTGTATTCGATAGATAGGCTGAATATGAGGCGCTATATGTGCCTTGTACAGCTATTTCCATCCAGGAGGCCAGCTTTTTTTTCATGGACAGATATTGATTAGGCCACTTGCCAAGCTTTGTGGAAATCCTGGCAGTCTCCGGAGGATTGTAGCCCTTTGATGCAATGTGAAAATGGGCAAGCCCTTGGATAGCTTGCTTCAGGTCGGTTTCCAGGGAGAAGCTCATATCCTTTCCATTAATCCATTCATATACTACAAATAGCTGTTTATTGTACTGTGTAACAGGCTCTCCGGCCATGTTTAAAACAACCCCCGGAACAAGACCTCCAGATTTTTTTATGAAAATCTGCCCATTAACTGAAAAAAGTGCCTTATCTAGAGTCTGCTTCAAACGTTTAAGGCAGAAGTTCCTACCGCCGGTTCCAAACTTCCAGACAGTCTTTATTGTTCCGCCCTGTATAAGCTCGATTCCTTCAGGACTCATCCCGTATTGCTTCAGCACATTGGCTGCCAGTGATTCACTGGTCTCCAGGGTAGCTGCAGCTTTTAGAGTGCCGGGCCTAAAGGCAGCCTTGGTTTTTAGGGCGTCGTTTGTATCGACTAAAGCTGCAGCTTTAGGAGTGCCGGCGGTTTCAGGAGCAGTTGGAGCCTTCAGGGCATTGTTGTCGTTTATATTGTTCAAAAGTCTCAATCCTTTCAGTTCTGATTATTGTACTAAACATATAGTTGTCGTTTGCTTAATTGGCACTGATGCCGCACAGGTGTTTATTGACTAGCCTCCAATAAGGCCAACAAATGTGGTCATACTGGAATAATTGAACTAAAATTCTCTAATACTGGCATCGCAGTTTTTTCAAAGGCAGCCATCTCTCTAATCCTCTTTAGGTACTTCTCCTCTGACCACTCCTTATCACGCCTGTAGCAATACTTGTTAACTGCGCCGATAAAAAGGTGGGGGAACAGTAAATCGAGTCTGACTACCTCCCACTGGTCTGCTGTAAGGGGATTTATTGACTGATAATACCCCAATATACTACTGGCTAGCTCAGTGTCCCATTTACCCCTTTTCTTCATGACCTTATTAAGCAGCTTTCTGATATCTCTGGCTGCAATATCCACTGTTATCGAGTCTGTATCCAGAACGTAGAGCTGGCCTGCTGCTGTAAGTAGCAGATTGCCTGCCGCAAAATCCTGATGGCATAGAGAGCCCGTTATTTCTGCATTCTTGGACCAGTTTAGGTAGTCGTTACCCATGATGCCATCTATAGCAAGCTTCCCACGTTTGTAAAATGTGGGGAATTCATTCAAAATCACTGTATTAACATCATTATGATTGGTTTTTGTTAATTCACTATCATAGTAAGCTCTGATATCCTCTAGCTTTTCAAAATAGCTTTCAGGCCAAGTCCCCAGGTGGTACTTTGGCTTAGTCCCATCGGTGGGATGAAAACCCCGGGACGCCTTATGAAATTTGGCAAGGCTACTGGTGATAAGGTGCATTTCTTCAGGATTAGAATAGGATGGGCTTTTTCCATCTATGGCATCAGTGAGTACAAAGCACACACCGTTCATATCTACATACTCATTTCCATTGATGGTTTTGTTGACCATTGGTAGTAGCACGCCGTTTTTTGACAGGTGCTTAATAGCATCCAGAATAAACCTTAGGGTCTGCTCAGAGTTGGATATCTTTTTTAGAATTTTCATACCTGATGAAGTCTTGACCCACCATACGCCCTTCTTACCTTTATACGATTCATTTCTGATGTCTATGACATTTAGGTTGTAATGCTTTATAACCTGTTCCAGCGGCTCTACAGCTTCTATGGGCATTAGTGTCACCTTCCTCATATTTATACATAACGTCATCAGGGGGATTTGATCCCCCTGATTAGGCTTTGTGGCTTATTCTTCTTCTTCAATTTCCAGTTCTAGGTTTGGATTGTCCCAGGATACTTTAATTGATACAGAGCCACCCTCATCGCTTTCATCGAATTTGACCTTATAGTCAAGGTCTGTGTCTGATGGTATAGTTACTGTTTTCCCCTCGATAGCTAGTCTTCCTGCAAACAGATCAGGGACGATTTTTTTAATGTAGTCAGCGAATTCAGCTTTTGAACCAGTATTAGATTCTGAAAATTTCATATATAACACTCCTCGCAATATTATTCCTTTTACATAATATTGGCTTGGGTACACTTATGTTACATTATTTATGCAAAAGAAAACTGTATGAATTGAAAACCTGCAAAAGTTTCAGTATAATTAATTAGATGTACTGGGATAAAAAACATTATCTATGGTGATTATCGTAAAGATATTATAACCTGGTGCCCATCCGGAGGCTTATAAATGGTATACAATACTCGAATTATACGAACGAAATCTGTTGACCCTTGGTGGAACTTGGCGATTGAGGAGAATCTACTGGAGAATGTGAGACGGGGGGAAACGATACTATATCTTTGGCGGAATGACAAAACAGTTGTGATTGGCAGAAACCAAAACCCGTGGAGGGAATGTAGGACTAATCTGCTGGAAAGTGATGCAGGCAAGCTTGCAAGAAGGCTCTCGGGCGGAGGTACTGTATACCATGATATGGGTAATCTCAACTTTACTTTCATTGCCGGAAGCGATGTATATGATCAGGACAGGCAGTTGAGTGTAGTACTTAAGGCTGTAAATAGCCTGGGTATAGCTGCTGAAAAAAGTGGTAGGAATGACCTGATTGTTGATGGTCGAAAATTTTCAGGCAATGCCTTCTGTTACAGGAAAAACAGTGCATACCACCATGGAACAATACTTGTTTCCACTGATATTGACAAGCTTTCAAAATATCTGCAGGTATCAAGGGATAAAATAAGCTCCAAGGGCGTAAAGTCTGTTAGCTCAAGAGTAGTTAATCTTTCAGAACTAAAGACCGGCCTTGATGTTGATGCTGTGGCTGACGCTTTGATTGCAGCCTTTAGGGAAGAGTACGGCTGCAGTGAGGAGGTAGAAAAAGGCCTCAGAAGGAGCAGGGAAAGCCGGACAGCCCTGGAGGAGCTATACTGTAAGTATTCTTCCTGGGCGTGGCGATATGGCAATGCTCCTGAATTTGATGTGCAAATTGAAACTAGATTTCCCTGGGGTGGAGTGGAAATGGCATTTAAGTTGGAGGACGGCATAGTAAGCCATGCTACTATATACTCGGATGCCATGAACGAAGCCTATATTGCAGGACTTGCTACCGTATTGAAGGGCTGTAGATACAACGCCAGTGAACTGGCGGAGAGGATATATGCTTTAGCAGGTGGCGGAAATTTGGCCTTAGTCGGATCTAGGGTTGGGAATGAGGCTTGGACGGCCGGCTGTGAAACAGGTGCCGGGAATATGGCATGTGCTGAGAACGAGGCGAGTGTCGGGAACATGGCATGGGTTGGGAATGAGCCAGGTGGAAGAGATTTAGCCCAAGTCGGAGTTAGAACCTGGAATCAAGCAGAGACCGGGAATGAGACAGGAGAAGAGTCTGATTTCTATGAGCTGGGCGATTTTAGCCAGGGGGACGGTTCTTCTGTTTGGGAGTCGAGTAGTTCCCAGGTAAGGGTAATGACTGCCGATATTGTTGAATGGCTACAGAACAAGAGCCTTTAAATGCAAAGAAACCTATATTGATATCAAGAGTTTATCAAAGTATTACATATTATGACAGGAGGCCTATCCATGGAAACATTAAACCTAAAAACACCCCTTTACGATAACCATGTCCAACAGGGAGGCAAAATCGTCGATTTTCACGGCTGGCTGCTACCAATACAATACAGCAGTATACTACAGGAGCATGAAGCTGTCCGTACAAAGGCGGGGCTGTTCGATGTGTCTCATATGGGAGAGATTGAGATTAGCGGTAGCGGGGCTTTCGATTTCTTACAAAGTATGCTTATTAACGATGTAAAAGCAAAGCCGGGCAAGGCAGTATATTCTCCAATGTGCTATCCGGACGGCGGAACGGTGGACGATTTACTTGTCTATAAGCAAACAGATGACAACTATTTATTGGTTGTAAATGCATCTAACACTACCAAGGATTATTTATGGCTGCAGGAGAAAAAGCAAGGCAATGTTAATATAATAAACCGTTCAGGTGAATATGCCCAGCTGGCACTGCAAGGACCTGAGGCTGTTAACATACTACGGCAGCTTACTGATGAAGATATACTATTGAGCTTGAGATTTTTTAGCTACATAAATGATGTTGTTGTAGGTGGTATTAAGGTCATGCTGTCACGTACAGGGTACACCGGAGAAGATGGATTCGAGCTCTACTGTAGACCGAATGATGCCACAAAGCTTTGGGACATACTCCTTGAAACAGGTGTTGCATACGGACTTAAGCCGGCAGGGCTGGGGGCACGGGATACTCTACGGCTGGAAGCAAATCTGCCGCTGTACGGCCAGGAGCTATCAGAGGACATTTCACCTGTCATGGCGGGACTTGAGAAGTTTTTTAAACCTCTCAAGGGGGATTTTATAGGAAAAGTGTCCCTGCAGAAGCAGCTGGAGGATGGGCCAAGGCAGAAAATAGTTGGCTTTGAGATGATTGAAAGGGCAATTCCAAGGACAGGTTATGAGGTGTATTGTGATGGAAAAATTGGCGGACATGTTACAAGTGGAGGATTTTTCCCAACAGTGAAGAAAAACATGGGCCTTGCCCTTGTTGATTTGGCTTGTATAGATGTGGGAAATAGTATAGAGGTGGTGGTAAGAAATAAGCCATACGCGGCCAGGCTAGTGAAGCCGCCATTTTACAAGAGGTGAAGCTTATCTTTTGACAAGGTTTATCTGTGCCTTCAGAAGACTCTGACCTCTATAGGTTAGCGATGAATGAAGACGAATTAATTAAGTTTCTTGGTCAGGCGGAGCTCAGTCTCCATCTGACTTAAAACATTATGTTTAGGAGGATGACTATGAATACTTATAAAGGAACTAAATTTACAAAGGAACATGAATGGGCAAGAGAGGAAGGCGGTATCATATACACTGGTATATCTTTTTTTGCCCAAAATGCATTGGGAGACATTGTTTTTGTTGAACTGCCTAAGGTAGGTCAAAAAATCAAGGCAGGGGATCAGCTAAGTGTGGTGGAATCTGTTAAGACCGCATCTGATGTTTACTCTCCAGTCTCAGGCACCATTACAAAGGTGAATGAAGCTCTTAATGATGCACCGGAGTTGCTAAACACCGAGCCCTATGATAACTGGATAGCTGCCATTGAGCCTGATGATCTGTCTGAACTTGACGGGCTAATGGATGAGGAGAAGTATGGAGAATTTTGCGCAGAGGAGGAATAATCATGTTGCGCTATATTTCTAACACTCAGGAGGATCAGTTGAAAATGCTGTCTGCCATAGGAGTGGACGACATAGAGGAACTGTTTTCTGATATACCTAATGAGCTAAGACTTGGTAGGGAGATGGATATTCCTGATGGTATGTCGGAGCAAGAGTTGACAAGATATATGAAGGGGCTTGCCTCGAAAAATGCTCATGTAGGTACTCATACATGCTTTCTTGGAGCGGGCGCATATGACCATTTTATTCCGTCAGTCGTAAAACATGTGATTTCCAGATCGGAATTTTATACAGCCTATACCCCATATCAGCCAGAGATTAGCCAGGGGACTCTTCAGACCATATTCGAATATCAAACCATGATTTGCTCGCTGACAGGTCTTAATGTTTCAAATGCTTCTATGTACGACGGAGCTACGGCAGTAGCAGAAGCAGCGCTGATGGCAGTTCGGCAAACAGGCAGAAGTAGGGTGCTTGTATCAAAGGGCCTACATCCGGAATACAGAGAGGTTCTTAAAACATATGCTGAGTTTGTGGGTTTTGAAGTGGTGGAGGCCGAATTGGCAGATGGTACCACCTGTATTGCTGATCTAAGGAAGCGCCTGTCAAGTGGCAGCCCCGATAATGTCGTTTCTATTAACAATGCAAAGGGTCAAATTGACAGTGTGGTTGCAGCGGTAATAATTCAGAATCCTAATTTCTTTGGCGCAATTGAGGACATGGAAAATGCTACAGAGCTTGCACATCAAAACGGCGCGCTTTCCATAGCCTGTGTCGACCCCATATCACTATCTATTCTTAAGCCCCCAGGTGAGTATGGCGCAGACATTGCAGCAGGAGACGGCCAGTCTCTTGGCAATCCATTGAGCTTCGGCGGTCCGCATCTTGGTTTCCTGGCTGCTAAAAAAGAGCTCGTTAGGAAAATGCCCGGGAGAATTGTTGGCCAGACCACGGACCACGATGGTAGACGAGGGTATGTGCTAACGCTTCAGGCAAGGGAGCAGCATATCAGAAGAGAAAAAGCAGTATCAAACATATGCTCGAATCAGGCACTCAATGCACTGACAGCCACAGTGTATCTGTCAACAATGGGTAAACAAGGCTTGAAGGAAGTGTCAAAGCTTTGCCTTAGTAAAGCCCATTATGCATTTGATAAATTGATAGCCTCTGGTAAATTCGAAAAAGTAAATTCCGCTCCTTTCTTTAAGGAGTTTGTCATCAGGGCGCTGGACGAACCGTTAAGCGCAATTATCAAACGGCTTTTGGAAAACGGCATCATTGGAGGACTTGAGTTGGAACAGTTCTATCCTGAAATGAAGGATTGCTGGCTAGTGGCCGTGACAGAAAAGCGTACCAGAGACGAGATTGATACTCTGGTTGAAATAGCTGCAGGAGGTGCAAGGTAGATGGCAGAATTGATATTTGAATTGAGCAAGCCGGGAAGGGTTGCATACAGCCTACCTGAATGCGATATCCCTGAGTATGGCCTGATTGACGATTTATCATCGGAATGCGGAGGGATAAGTAACCCGACAGCCAATATTCAGTGCGATATGATTCCTGAGAAGTATATTAGAAAAAGTGACCCAGAGCTCCCGGAAGTCAGTGAAGTAGATGTTGTTAGGCATTTCACAAATCTGTCCCAGCTGAACTATGGCGTGGACAACGGTTTTTACCCACTGGGCTCCTGTACCATGAAATACAATCCTAAAATAAATGAGGATATTGCCGGTTTGGAGGGTTTTAGTTCTATCCACCCATACCAGCTTCAAGAAACATCTCAGGGCTGTCTTCAAGTGCTTTGCGAGATGGACCGGTTGTTGTCAGAAATAACAGGTATGGAACGTTTCTCGTTACAGCCTGCGGCAGGCGCCCATGGTGAGCTTACTGGACTTATGATTATGAAAGCATATCATATGAGCAGGGGAGACAAAGCCCGGACGAAAATTATTATACCAGATTCTGCTCATGGAACTAATCCCGCATCTGCTGTCCTGGCAGGCTTTGATGTTGTAGAAGTGAAATCAGATGAAAAAGGCGGAGTCGATATAGGGGCTTTGAAAATGGTTGTAGGTGATGACACAGCTGGATTAATGCTCACTAACCCCAATACACTGGGATTATTTGATGAGAACATAAAGCTAATAGCTGAGATTGTACATAAAGCCGGCGGACTGCTTTATTACGACGGTGCCAATGCCAATGCCATATTGGGCATATGCAGACCTGGAGATATGGGCTTTGATGTTGTCCACCTAAACCTGCATAAAACCTTCAGTACTCCTCATGGCGGCGGAGGACCGGGTTCAGGTCCTGTTGGAGTTAAAAAGGAGCTGGTTCCATTTTTACCTGTGCCCCTTGCAGAGCATGATGGGAAACAATATTGGCTGGATTATGATAGGCCTCAGTCAATTGGCAGGGTCAGATCATTCTATGGTAATTTTGGCGTAGTACTAAGGGCATACGTATATATAAGGACTATGGGAGCTGAAGGCTTGAGAAAGGTAGCGGAAAATGCTGTCCTCAATGCAAATTACCTAATGGCACTGTTGAAGGGACATTTTTCACTACCATATGACCGAGTCTGTATGCATGAATTTGTTTTATCTTATGAAGGGCATAAGGAAACGGGAGTCCGCACTTTGGACATTGCAAAAAGGCTACTGGATTTTGGCTATCACCCGCCGACGGTATATTTCCCACTTATAGTCCATGAGGCTATGATGCTGGAGCCGACGGAGACTGAAAGCATAGAGACACTAGAAGCTTTTGCAGAAACATTACTGGGCATTGCAAAGGAAGCGGAGAGCGACCCGGATAAAGTGAAAAATGCGCCATATGCGACTCCGGTGTCAAGGCTTGATGAGGTCAAGGCCGCAAGAAGTCCTGTGCTTTCTTTTTTGTTCACAAATGGTAGTTAATAATATATAATGAGGCGATAGATGTCCACCACTTAATTATATGTTTTCAACTATAAGGTTGGAAAGCGCTTTGTGGTGGGTATCAAGTAATGCTAGAAGATTGGTAATAGGATCACATGAATGAAGAAGTGTTTAAAAAGATTGGACAGATATTCCCTGTTAAGGCTGGTGACTTGAATACTTACTCGCCGCTGGTGTTGGCATATGTAGGAGATGCCGTTTATGAGCTGTATGTGCGCACGTTGCTGTTGAGTAAAGGCAATGCACCGGTGCACAAGCTTCACAAACAGTCGATATCGTATGTAAAGGCTAAAGCGCAGTCATACATTATACATAAGCTAATAGATGTATTGAAGCCTGATGAACTGGATATTGTAAGACGGGGAAGGAACGCCAAATCCGGCACAATCCCCAAAAATGCAGATGTCACTGAATACAAATATGCTACTGGCTTTGAGACGCTGTTGGGCTATCTCTATATAAAGCAGGATTACGTGCGGTTGCTGGAGCTGCTGAAGATATCGGTGGAGCAAAACCAGACCGACGGTTAACCCAGTTGATAAGCGTAGTATGTTTTTATAGTGTATTTATTAACGATGGACTATTAAAAATAACGAGGTGATAGATGTTCCCTCCTCGTTGAAACACTCCAGAGGCAAGGGAATTTTCTTGAAACAGAGAGTTTCCGTTGAACTTAGGTGTTATAAGAAGAAACGGAAAGGTTAGAGGTGCATGGGCTATGGCAGATAAGAGACGAACAGGGTATACAGGCAGGAGGACAGAGGGAAAGCCGGAGCAGAGGAAGAGTTGGAATTTAGACCGTAAATCCGGCCAGGGGAATGACAGCAGGGCTGATGGAGGTGCGGACCGCAAGCCATACGGAGACAGGGACCGGCGTCCATACGGGGACAAGGACCGCAAACCATACGGCGACAAGGACCGCAAACCATACGGCGACAAAGACCGTCGTCCATACGGGGACAAGGACCGCAAGCCATACGGAGATAAAGATCGTCGTCC
>CAZEIH010000002.1:0-42392 GCA_964512095.1 uncultured Oscillospiraceae bacterium | reverse complement strand
GTCGTCCATACGGGGACAAGGACCGCAAGCCATACGGAGATAAAGATCGTCGTCCATACGGGAACAGAGACCGTAAGCCATACGGCGACAAAGACCGTCGTCCATACGGGGACAAGGACCGCAAACCATACGGCGACAAAGACCATCGTCCATACGGGGACAAGGACCGCAAACCATACGGCGACAAAGACCGTCGTCCATACGGGGACAAGGACCGCAAGCCATACGGAGATAAAGATCGTCGTCCGTACGGGGACAAGGACCGCAAGCCATACGGAGATAAAGATCGTCGTCCATACGGGAACAGAGACCGTAAGCCATACGGCGACAAAGACCATCGTCCATACGGTGAAGTGGAACGAGAGACAGACTGGAAACGGGATGATGAGTTCTTTGATTTTGCAGATAATAGGCCTGCTAAGAGCTTCAAAAAGAAAGCAGACAAGAAAAAGGATCATTTAGTTGAACAGAAGTCAGTTAATCAGCCCAAAGAAGATCTAGACAGACTCGAGGGTAGAAATCCAGTGATGGAAGCACTGAAATCCGGACGTAGCATAAACAGGATACTTGTTTCGAAGGGTGAAAAGGAAGGCTCAATAAATCAAATAATAGCTTTGGCGAGGGAAAGCCACATTATTATCCAGGAGGTTGAACGATCAAAGCTTGATGAGATGTCAGAGACCCATTCGCATCAGGGCGTCATTGCCCTTGTATCTGCAAAGGATTATGTAGAAGTTGACGAAATACTCATGGCCGCAGAGAAAAGTGGCAGGCCGCCGTTTATTGTAATCCTTGATGAGATCACAGATGCATTTAATCTAGGGTCAATACTTAGAACCTCTAATGCTGCCGGCGTACATGGAGTGATTATACCCAAACGTAGAGCAGTTGGGCTGACATCAGTAGTATCAAAAGCATCGGCAGGGGCAATTGAATATGTGCCTGTTGCCCGTGTAACCAATATCGTGCAGACTATTGAATACCTGAAAACAAAAAACATTTGGGTAGCTGGAACTGATGCAACAGGAGAGAAAGCTTATTATGACCATGACCTCACGGGAGGTATTGCTCTTGTAATAGGAAGCGAGGGCGAAGGCATGGGCAAGCTAGTAAGTGAAGCCTGCGATTATGTAGTAAACATACCGATGCTTGGAGAAATTCCATCATTGAATGCTGCAGTGGCCGGCGCAATCGTAATATATGATATAGTCAGGCAAAGAAATATGAAGCAATGATGCCAAACTGTCTTTGTTGATACTGTTGAGCTGCTTCAGTAAGACAAAGGAATATGGAGCAATGATGCCAGAATACAACTGTTGGGAGTTATCTTGAACAATGTCACAGTCCCCTTCCTCTTAGGTGGGGGTTACCGATTGAAAAAGCTGTCAGTGGCGAGTACAATCTCCCAGTCAGGATGCATGGGCGAGCAGATGACGAAGTCATCGACCAGACAGTCACCTTTCGTGTGACCTTGGCAGCGCTGTTTCCATCCTTGTCCTTGACATTGTAGTGGAACGTATAAGTTGCCGGGACAGCATTGCTGAATTCCTTGCTGTCATTGACATCGTTGGTTATGGTAGTCACGATACTACCTGATATGTTTGCACCATTAGAATCTGTCGCTGTTGCACCTGGATCCGCATAACTGCTGCTAATATAGATGCTGGTATTTGCGTCACCTTTCAAACTTATAACAGGGTCCTGCTGTTTTGGTGCTGAGGATAGATACGGAGATAGATAGCTCCATGGCTGTACCCAACCATCAGAGGCTGCCTTTGCCTCCAGCCCCGATTTAGTTGGATCGCCTTCCAAGGTCCAACCATTAGGAACAGTATCGGTTCCCCAAGAGAAATTGACCGGAAACTCTAAATCTTTTTTAACATTGATTCCTAAATGTAAATGTGGCGCATATGGATCAGGTTCAAAACTGGCAATCGTACCAACCACTTGTCCCGCCTTAACCTTTGTACCCTTTTCTAAAGAACTATTCACGTGACCATATACTGCATAAAAACTGCCACCGTCTTTACGGTTAAATTTAAACCAGATACACTTATGCATCGTCGATGAAATATGTGTTCCATTATATTCAACAACACCATCTGCTATAGCATAAACTTCTGAGCCGACAGGCTCATATATATCATGACCGCAATGGAACTTTTTCTCTGACAACACATGTGGATATTTTAGCCAGCCGCTGGTACTAATTTTTTGCTTAGTTGTGGGGTAGTAAAAAATGTCATATGGAGTTGGAGGCACATCTGGCTCAGGTTCCGGCTCAGGTTCCGGCTCAGGTTCCGGTTCCGGCTCAGGTTCCGGCTCAGGTTCCGGCTCAGGTTCCGGCTCAGGTTCCGGTTCCGGCTCAGGTTCCGGCTCAGGTTCTGGCTCAGGTTCCGGCTCAGGTTCCGGCTCGGGTTCCGGCTCAGGTTCCGGCTCAGGCTCCGGCTCAGGTTCCGGCTCAGGTTCCGGTTCCGGCTCAGGTTCAGGTTCCGTCTTCTTCTTCGGCTTTGTTGGTGATGCGACATCAGATGCCGGAGGAGGTTCAGAACCTGCGGCAATTGCTCCAACACCTTCTTCTTTCAGTTTTGCTTCCGGGTACAATTCAATATTTGAAACCTGTGAATCGCCCAGGGATGTTAAACACACTTCTCCATCGGATTTCGCAACCCTTAATGTACCTGCAAGCAGTGTATCCTTCAATATTATTTTATCGCCTCCAAGAAGTACTACATCGCCTTTTACATTCACATTCTCAAGTTCAATTTGCCCGCTGCCAACGCCTTGCGCAATATACAGGTTCCCTGGAATATCCATATCCTTTAATTTTACATCCTTCGCATTGATAACAAGGTTCTTCTGTACATTTACGGTATATTCGCCCTGTTTGCTTTTCAGTTCACCCATGATATTGTCTATCATGACTATTGCCTCTGCGCGTGTTATCGCTGCGACCGGAGCGAACTTTTTGCCTGCTCTGCCTTGTACATAGCCGTTTTCATACAGGGAACTTATCGCATCGGTACTCCAATGTGCAATTTCCTCATAGTCATTAAATTCTTTTATGATATCATTGTTCTTTACCTTTAGCATAAATGCTCTACAAAGGATTACTGCTGCCTCCTGTCTTGTTATAAATGCTTGTGGATTAAACCTTCCATTATTGCCGACAACAATCCCGGCTACAGCTAACTTTGAAACAGGCTCTGCATACCATGAGCCCGCCGAAACATCCGAAAACGTTATTTCAGGTGCGTTTGGAAAATTAAAAACACGGTCTACAAAGGCAGCAAATTCTGCTCTGGTTATCGGGCTGTTGGGCTCAATGCCTCCATTACCCCTTCCATGAACCAACCCATAAACCTTCCATTTTGTAATGGTCTGTGACGCCCAATGATTTGACTCATTAACATTTATGGAATAGGCTTGAATAGAAACGGACAACATAATCAAAAAAACAAGAGAAATTGCTGTGACTTTCTTCATAATACCTCTCAACATTAAACACCCCTGTATTCTTTTGCTATATTATTTTATTCTTTTAAGACAACATATTACTATTTATGACATAAGTTTACCATAAAAAAAGTCAATGCGTCAATGTATATGCATTGGATTTGCAGGGCAAAATCATGAACGACATCTCCAATTGGGAAAATCCTCAGGATTTTTTCAAACACACCATTTCAGTGTAATGTTTGGTAGGATTAGATAAAAAGGAAAAGGTTGTTCTGGCTGCTCCAGGCGCCCACTATATGGATCGTGGAGGTGTCCTTTCCGTCGTCCTTACCCCCCCGTGTAGTCTCTCCGTCGATTGCTGTTATGTCACATTTGCTTCGTCTGGCTATCTCCTTCGTCCAAAAGGATGAAGCATTTTTCGAACTGCTTGGGGTCAACGAGCCTGAACAGCCTGCGGTTATTTTGTTTCGCAAGACATTTCTACCATCTAAATGATTTTCGTCAAGAAATAAAAGTAAAACTTATCGATATTATTACTATCATAATTTGTGCTGTAGCTAATGGAGCAGAGGCGTGTTCAGAGATTGCCCTGAAGTCACACTAAACAATTGTTTTAAAATATTAAAAAATATGATAATATGTAGGTAAAATATTTGTCAAAGACCCATGGCTAATATGGCGTAACATCAAGTAATATGTTTTTTATGCTGTTAAGTAAGGCGTATACTATTATTACCGTGGGTTTTGGGGAGGGCTTTTGTAATGAGAAGAATAGGCTTTATTTTCCTTGTAGTCATTATAACATTTTCAATGACCATGTCTTTATATGCAATTACAGATTATACTACGGCGGTAACCTTCAGCGATGTGCAGCCGGGACAGTGGTTCTACAATGATGTAATGGCATTAATGGACAGAGGGATTATATCAGGTGTAACTACACCGGTGAATGGAGTAGCTAAGTATGAACCGCAGGGGACAGTTACACTGGGACAATTTCTTGCTATAGGGGCGAGACTGGTGGCAAAGGAATATATAAAGGATGTACCCGGAGCAAAGCACTGGGCAATGCCTTACTACCAGGCAGCGGTGGAAGGTGGTCTTATAGATAGTGGGGATTTCAGCAGCAGTCCTGAGGCATTGGATGCACCTATGTGCAGGGAGGATATGGCGTTTATTCTAGTAAACATAGCAAGGGCAAGTGGAGAGGAACTGGGGAAGAATCTTACTATTGCGCATAACATAGGAGACTATGATTTGATTTCAGACTTAAGGAAGGATGCTGTAATAAAGGTTTTTTCCAACGGATTAATAATAGGAGATGGAAATGGTAACTTCAATCCGAGTAAATCACTGACAAGGGCAGAGGTGGCAACAGTATTCCACAGGGTGATAGATCCATCTATGAGACCGGTAGTGGCTATAGGTAAACATGGGAATACTGAAAGCCAAGCAAAGATAATAAATGTATGGTCTTTCACCGATGAGGTTCCATCAATAATAGGTAAGTATAAGGCTATCCACCCAAGTTTCGACTATGAAATTAACAATACTGTATTAACATCTTTAGATGGAGTGTATCAGATAGCTCTCGATTTAGCTCTTGCGGCGGGAGGTCAGGACGCACCGGATATTTATGATGTAGAGACAGCATTTGCTCTCAATTATACAAGGGGAGAAGCAGCTGGATATGCAGCAACTTATAAGGAACTGGGTATAGATATAGACAGGCTCTTAAAAAAGGCAGAAATTGCCCAGTACACTGTCGATATGGGAACAAGGACCTCCGATAATGAGATCGTGGCACTTACATATCAGGGTACCAGTGGAGCATGCATTTATCGCCGCTCCATTGCAAAGGACGTTTGGGGAACAGATGAGCCTCTTCTAATAAGGAATAAAATTGGTCCTGGCTGGGATCAGTTCTTTAAGGCTGCTGCACAGCTGAAAGCAAAGGGGTACGGCATAGTTTCCGGCTATGGTGATATATGGAATGCGATCCATGGTAATTCGCCCACGGGGTGGATTGTTGAAGGCAAGCTGAACATAGATCCAAGCCGTGAGAAGTTTCTCGACTATGCCAAGCAGATAAAAGATAATGGCTGGAGCAACGATACACAGGCATGGACCGATAACTGGTATGCTGACATTAGTGATAGCAACGAACAAAAAGTATTCTGTTACTTCGGGCCTGCATGGTTAATTAACTACATACTGGATCCGCATTCCAGAAATGAATACGGCGATTTCAGAAGCGGCACATATGGCGATTGGGCAATTTGTGAGCCTCCGGCCAGTTTCTTCTGGGGAGGAAGCTGGATTATGGCTAATAAGGAAACCAAACACAAGGAGGCCGTCGGAGATATATTGGAATGGATTACACTTGACAGCTCCGATACAGGTCTGCAGTACTTATGGGCAAACGGAATAGTTATGGGAGGGAATAGCGCACCGAAAGATACTGTTCCATCAGCTGCTGTTATGAAGAAATCCAATGGTAGGCTTAGTTTCCTGGACGGACAGAATATGTTTGATGTATTTATTCCTGCTAATGCATCTGTTTCAAGCAAGAACAGGACCGATTATGATGAATGGATCAACATGTACTGGCTTAATGTTGTACATGAATATGCTGAGGGCGACATAACCCGCAGTCAGGCAATATCCATGTTTAAGGAGCTAATTGCCGAAAACCTTGGGATTAATTGACTTACGGTACAGGTGGAGTGAGAAGGGCAGATATAATATTACACGGTATCTGATCTCAAAGGGGCACCAGAAAATCGGCGTGTTAATGCCGTTGGTTCTACGATGTTAATGGATAGATGAACATTTTCACAGGGCAAATTGACTATTATACAGATTAGCATAAAAGCCTTTCCGCAATAGCAGCTCATCGTGGGTACCCTGCTCAATAATGTCACCGTCCTTCATTACCAGAATCACATCTGCTTCCCGGATGGTGGAGAGACGGTGGGCAACAATAAAGCTTGTTCGACCTTGCATTAGCTTTGCAAAGGCCTCCTGGATCTTGATCTCGGTACGGGTATCGATGGAAGAGGTTGCTTCGTCCAGAATCAGCATCGGCGGCAAACTAAGCATAATACGGGCAATACTGAGCAATTGCTTTTGCCCCTGGGAAAGGCTGCTTCCATCTTCACTGATGACGGTATTATAGCCTTTAAGCATTCTCTTAATAAAGCCATGAGCATGAGCAGCCCTGGCTGCAGTAATAATTTCTGCATCTGGGGCATCGGGCTTACCCATGGCTATGTTTTCTCTAATAGTGCCGGATTTCAGCCACGTATCCTGCAATACCATGCCATAGTTACCTCTTAAGCTCTTTCGGGTAATGTCACGAATATCTGTGCCTTCAACTTTTATGCTACCGGAATTAACATCATAAAAACGCATAAGCAAATTAATGACGGTGGTTTTACCGCTGCCTGTAGGCCCGACGATGGCCACACGCTGGCCAGGCTTTACTTTCAGGTTTAGATCACGGATCAAGGGGCGCTGAGGAACATAGGAGAAAGCCACCTTATCGATATCAATGTTACCACTGGCATTTTCAAGATTGATTGCATCCACTATATCAGGAATTTGCGGCTGCTCCTCAATCAATTCAAACACTCGTCCTGCACAAGCAAGGGCATTTTGTAGCTCGGTGATCACGCTGGAGATCTCATTAAAGGGCTTTGTGTATTGGTTGGCATAGCTCAGGAAAATGGCAAGCCCGCCAACGGTCATAGTACTACCTGCATTACTGCCAACATCTCCCCCAATAACTGTTAATGCACCTGCAAGGGCAACCGATGCGTAAACAAGGCTGTTGATAAAACGTGTACCGGGGTTTGTGAGGGATGAAAAGAATATTGCTCTAAGTGAGGCTTTTTCCAATCTGCCGTTGATTTCGTCAAACTTTTTAAGTGCTTCCTTCTGGTAGGAAAATGCTTGAACTGTTTTAGCATCACCGATCATCTCGTTTATAAGGGAGGTTTGTTCGCCGCGGGTTTCGGATTGAAGCTTAAACATGGCATATGTACGCTTTGCTATGAAATTGGCTACAAAGAGAGAAAGTGGTGTAAGAATTACAACAATAAAAGTAATCTTAACATTAATTGTTAGCATGAAAATAAGTGTTCCGAGAATTGTAACAAGGCCAGTGAAAAGCTGGGAAAAGCCCATTAGGAGTCCGTCTGCAAATTGATCAACATCAGCAATAACACGGCTAACAAATTCACCGTGTGGGCGAATATCAATACTGGACAGAGGCAAAACTGAAACTTTTTCAAACGCCTTTTTACGCACATCACGGACGACATGGTAAGTGATACTGTTATTTATAATATTCATCAGCCATTGAAAAAGGGCACTAATACCAACAACAACACTGATTCTGACAAGGATTTGGGCTACTGCTACAAAGTTTACATTATCCGGTCCCATGATATTATCAATGGCATCACCAATGAGTATTGGCACATAGAGGGTCAAGGCTACTGTAACGATAGCAAGGATAATTGATATCAGAAGGAGCGAGCGGTATTCCCTAATGTATTTAAGAACTTTTCGAAGTGTCTCTGTATTAATACTCTTTTTGGCATTATTCCTCTTCATATCACCTTGCCTCCTTCCTGAATTGTGAGTCATAAATTTCCCTATATACCTCACAATCCTCAAGCAGGTCACTATGCTTGCCTATTCCAATAATTTGCCCATCATCCAAGACGATAATCTGATCGGCATGTTGAATAGAGGAGGTGCGCTGGGAGACAATGAAAACTGTTGGTTTTTCTGGCATTTCACGCAGAGCCTTTCGAAGAGCGGCATCAGTTGCAAAGTCAAGAGCGGATGCACTGTCATCTAGAATCAGAATCTCAGGCTTCTTTACAAGGGCACGTGCTATGGTAAAGCGTTGACGTTGGCCGCCTGATAGATTTTTCCCTCCCTGCTCAATAATGAAATCCAGGCCGTCTTCCTTTTGTGCCACAATATCGGCAGCCTGAGCCATATTAATGGCGTCCATAATTTCTTCATCTGTGGCATCTCTTTTTCCCAAGTGCATATTTTCCCGGATGCTTCCTTTGAAAAGAATGGCCTTTTGGGGTACAATACCAATTTTTTCACGAAGGGATTTTATAGGATAATCTTTAACATTGATGCCATAGACAATAACCTCACCTGTAGTTGCCTCATAAAGCCTAGGTATCATATTTACCAAAGAGGATTTGCCAGAGCCTGTGCCACCGATGATACCAACTACCTCGCAGTGACGCACTGAGAAATCTATATTTGTTAAGGCTTCTTCTCTTGCATTTTTGTACTGCAATCCTACAGTACGAAATTCTACAGCATATTCAGACTGGGCATGCTGCTCCTGAGCTTGTAGGTCAGGGACTTGTTTTGTTATAGCTGATAGAGTAGCAGCGTTTTGTACATTTTCCACAAGGCTGGACTTTATATCCAATACTGCACTGATTCGGTTACCACTGGCTACAGCCTTCGTAATGCTGATAATCAGGTTAGCGAATTTTATGAGCTCAACAAGGATTTGAGACATATAGTTGTAGAGTGCCAGAACAGCACCTTGGGTAAGTAACCCTGCTGATACCCGAATGGCGCCGATATTGATAAGCCAGATAATTGCCAGGTTAATAACGACGTAGGTCAAAGGATTCATCAGTGCAGAAATTCTACCAACAAATTTCTGTGTTGTAGTTAGATCTTCGTGTCGTGTGTCAAATTCAGATGCTTCCTTTTCTTCAAGGCGAAAAGCCCGGATCACCCTAATGCCTGTGAGGTTTTCTCTTGTGGAGTTTAATACCGCATCCAGCCTTTGCTGCACCCTTTTGTATAGGGGAATGGAGAAAAGCATGATAGCAAAAACGATTATTGACAGTGCCGGAATTGCTACCACAAAGGTAAGGGCTGCTTTACTATCTACAGTAAATGCCATAATCATTGCGCCGATCACAATAAATGGAGAACGCAGAAGCAGGCGCAGGGTCAGGTTCATGCCGGATTGTACCTGGTTTGTATCACTTGTCATATGGGTAATCATACGGGAGGTTCCAAGGGTATCGTACTCTGTATAAGACAACTGGCCAATATGCTTAAATAAAACGTGGCGTAGCTTCGTGGCAAAGCCCACTGATGCTTTGGCAGCGAAGTACTGGGCTGTCACTGCGCATGCCATTCCGATTATGCCAAGGAACACCATTAGTAAACACATCTTAATTATATGCCCTTTGTCAGCTCGTCCAATGCCAATATCTACAATACTTTTAATAATAAGAGGAATTAACAATTCGAAAGACGCTTCCAACAGTTTAAACAGAGGACCAAGAATGCTCTCTTTTATATAGCCTTTTAAACAAATCAACAAGTTATTCATTACTAGTCTCCGAAGATATGTCTATTGTATGTAGCTTATATATTGTAACATGATTTATGAGCTACAATACAGGGGGTGTAAGGGTTGGCACTTATTTGCAGAATTTTTCCGCATAGTTATTTATTTCTCTATTAATTGCTAGAATGGCTTTTTCGCGCCCTTCTACCTCAGTTACCTCTGTGTGTATTTCCTCGAGCTCCTTATAAACGCTGAAAAAGTGGGTCATCTCGAGGGAAATATGCCGGGGTAAATCTGAAACATCCTTGTAGCCATTGTAGCTTGGATCGGTAAAGGGAATCGCAATAATCTTGCTGTCCCTTCTGCCATTATCGATCATGGAAAACATTCCTATGGGGTAACACCGAACAAGTGTCATAGGTACGATAGGCTCAGAGCATAGGATTAATACATCCAGGGGATCCTTGTCATCTCCATATGTAAGGGGGATAAAACCATAATTTGCAGGATAGTGGGTGGAGGTAGACAGGATACGGTCAAGGACTAGCATGCCTGTAGCCTTGTCAAGCTCGTACTTGGTTTTGGAACCCTTTTGTATTTCCACTACCGCATAAAAGTCTTCAGCACTAATTCGCTTCGGAGATATATCGTGCCATACGTTCGAAAAATTACCTTCGAGTTTATTCTGTGTTTTCATAGTCTATCCTTCCATAACTATTTTTAGTTTAGAACGCATTGTTGTCGGCTACCGTCAGCGGATACCCTTGCCTACCACTACAATGAACAATAGCTTTTGGTATCTCATACTTTTTATCCGCATTTAGTTTATCATATCTTATAGCAATATGTAATTGATTTGCAGTTAATATGTATAGAAGCACTCAGGGTTTCTGCCGGTAATTAAGATGATGTGTTTCGTTTCTCATGTTTAGGGTAATTATACTGATGGAAAATATGTTTTGATAAATAATATTTATTTGTTGACAACTAAATATTCATAATATACAATCAGGAACAAGAACTATTCTTAATTGTAACTTGAGGTGTTTAGCTTGACGAAATATAGAAAACTGATTTCAGAGATTATTATTAAATCTTCAAAGCATATGACTGCGGAAGAAATGTATATGAAGGCCAAGCAAACTATGCCTTCTATTGCCATAGGAACCGTGTATAGAAATCTGGGCCTTATGACAAAGGCTGGAGAAATTCGTCGAATTACGATTCCTAATTCACCTGATAGATTTGATAAATCAGCACAGCCCCATGAACACCTTATTTGCCAGAAATGTGGAGAAGTAACAGACATATTCATTCCCAATTCATGCGAATATTTGCAACAACAAACAGGAATTGAAATTGTAGGATTTGATTTAAAATATATATGCGAGAAATGTGGAAAGGAGGGTTCGAATGAGTAAGTTCAAGTGTTCAATTTGTGGCTTTATATATGATGAAGCTGTGGGATTGCCGGAAAAGGGTATCGCTCCTGGAACAAAGTGGGAAGATGTTCCGCATAATTTTGTTTGTCCTTTATGTGGGGCACCAAAGGCAGTGTTTGAGGAAGTAAAGGTGCAGCAGGATATACAGCCGATAGAGCAGGCAAAGGAGCAGCCCATAGGCCAGGTGGATTTCGTCGAGACTGAAGCTGATGAGGAAGAAGACTTTGAAAGCTTAAGAGAGCTTTCGGCAGGTGAACTCAGTGCAATATGCTCTAACCTTGCAAGAGGTTGTGAGAAGCAACACCTTACGGAAGATATGAATTCATTTAGCCAGCTCGCTGATTATTACAAAAGCAAGGTGGTTGTCCAAGGAGGTCTGAATTTAGAGGATGGGACAAAGCTCTTGAAATCTGATTTAGACGATGGTTTTCCAAAAGCTAATTCAGCAGCCTCGGCAAAGCAAGACAGAGGTGCTTTGAGGGCCCTTGTTTGGAGTGAGAAGGTAAGCATGGTAATTAGATCACTTCTTGAAAGATACTCCAGAGAAGGTAATGCAATGCTTGAAGATAAAAAGATTTATGTGTGTGACATTTGTGGCTTTGTGTATGTAGGCAATGACTTGCCTGAGATTTGCCCGATATGCAAGGTGCCCAAATTTAAAATATTGCAGATAGGGAGGAGATGAGAATATGCCAGCAGTAAGAAATATAAGACTGTGTACAAAAGACTGTATGTGCCTTTATGTATGTCCTACAGGAGCCACGGATACAGAAAATAGTATTATTGATGTAAGCAAGTGCATAGAAGGCTGCAGGGTATGCGTTGATGCTTGCCCTTCTGGAGCAATTTCTCTTGTTCCTGTTGAATATCCTCCCCAGCAGTCAAAGGAAGACTCTGTATTAAGCCCCCTGCGTTCACTGGCTAAAAGCAAGGTTGAGCAGGAAGGCATTGCTGATGATATAGCAAAATCAAGTAATGACTCAATTACTCGACAGTTTGCTGAGGCGATTGCAAAATCTAATAGGCTTATGGCAGAGGATTTGCTGAGAGAAGCAGGATTTATGCTGCCTCAGAGCGATGAGGTCAGAGATTTGCTGGAGTCTATGCATCAAAATCCTCCAAAGGACTTACCTTTGGAAGCTGTAGAGAAGCTATTGAAAAATCTTAAAAGGTCTAAAATAAATAATAATAGTAAAGGGGAGTCAACTATGAATATCAAAGGAACAAAGACTGAAAAGAACCTTATGGAGGCGTTTTCTGGTGAATCACAGGCAAGAAACAAGTATACCTATTTTGCATCAGTAGCAAAAAAAGAAGGCTACCAACAGATTTCTGCAATATTTGAAGAAACTGCAAATAACGAAAAAGAACATGCTAAGTTATGGTTCAAGGCTCTTGGCGAGCTTGGAAACACTGCAGAGAACCTACTTCATGCAGCTGAAGGTGAAAACTATGAATGGACTGATATGTACGACCGTTTTGCAAAAGAAGCTGAGGAAGAAGGCTTCGTGGCACTTGCTGCACAGTTTAGAATGGTAGCAGCTATCGAGAAGGCTCACGAAGAAAGATATCGTGCTCTTCTTAGTAATGTAGAAATGCAGAAGGTATTTGAAAAATCTGAGGAAACCATGTGGGAATGCCGTAACTGCGGGCATCTGGTAATGGGTAAGAAGGCTCCTGATATATGCCCTGTTTGCATGCATCCACAGAGTTATTTCGAAGTGCGAAAAGAAAATTATTAAGATTAATAAGAAAAAAGGTGCCAGGCACGTCACATAGACACTTATCATATACAATAAGTGACTATGTGACGTGCCTGGCACCTTATTTATGGCACCTTATTTATGGCACCTTATTTATGGCACCTTATTTACGTCACGCTTTTATGATAGAATGAGACTTACAAAGCTATTTTTATGGCCCAAAGATACAATAACTGGTGATATAATAATAGCTGGTTTATTTCTTGTTTTGAAAGATCATCAATAACATTATTCTACTTAGCAGCATTCTAGAGCGATAGCCGACATGTTTTCTCCAAATACTACAAGAATTGAAGGATTATACAATATCATGTCGAATTTAATATTTGTTAGGTATTCATGCTGTTATGACATGAATGTGTAATCTGGCAGCATGAATTTACAAGTAAAATAGTATTCTATTGAGGTGAGTTAGATGAGGTATACTTTGACTAATGCAGAGATTAAAATTACAACTAATTTACTGCTAAAAAAATATGACATATCAACCACTTTCTTAAACGAGTTATACGGGAGAAAACACAAAGCAAATACTGAAGCAATACTATCTGAATTACAGTATTGTGATTTGGACAAAAAGCAATTGTGCAGGCTTATTCTTACTAGAGAGGGGGCGAATCTTTTCTCAGGTGGAGAGAAGATAAAAAGAGATTTAAGAAAGAAAATTCTAGATAAAATGCTTGATTCTGAAGTTAAGCTACTTTATGCAAAGTATCCTGATTCTACAAAAAATATAACTACCGCCTCCTATATGCGAAAACCATTGGCGGAAAAGAAATGGCACTCAGGCAAGAGATGGGCCAATGATTTTATTGAGGCAGCAGGGTTTCCGAAAATCCTCGCAGGGGTGCCAACTGATCGGGAAATGAAAAAGTCTTCAGTGGAAAATTTCAAACCTAAAGAAAAGGTACCATCTCTTGTTGAATATCAGATTGAAATAAAAGAGAAACTGCTTAGTATTTTGGGCAATCAAGAGGACAAAACAAGATGCATGATATCGTTGCCTACCGGTGGAGGGAAAACCCGAGTTGCAGTTCAGGCATTTCTTGAGTGGATGCAACGTAGGTTTGATGAAAATAAATATGATATGGATAGCTCAAAGCGAAGAGCTGTGTGAGCAATGTATTAGCTGTATTAAGGCATTATGGGAAAATACAGAGTTTATTATGCCCTTAAAAGTTTATAGGTATTTCGCTAAATATAACTTTCCGGAAGATGAAGAATTTTCAGGTGGAGTAATTGTCGCAAGTATAAATAAACTACACTATAATATTACGGATAAACGAGTATTATATATTTTGGCAAATACCGGGGCTATGATTATTGATGAGGCGCACAGGGCTTCAACATATATGTATGATGAGTTACTTAAGTATGCTAAGCTTGCCACTCAGGAGAAGCTTTTCCCAATATGCGGCCTTTCTGCTACACCAGGTAGAAATACTGTTCTTGATGATAGCCAAATGGATAAGCTTGTTGAGATGTTTCAAATGAATCTTATAACCCCTGAATTCTCAGGAGATAAGAAGTATCAGGAGAATCCTATAGCATACTTTAAGGAGCAGAAATTTCTTTCAAAAGTAAACCATATAGTGGTTAACTCTGGACTTGAATATCGATTGAGTGAAAGTGACTTGAATGAGTTAAAAGAAAAAAATGAGCATGGTCCCGCATACCTTAAGCAATTGGCACAAGATACAAAGAGGAACATATTAATCATCAAAAGACTTATGAAAATAAAGACAGGACAGCCAACATTGGTATATGCTTGTAGTGTCAACCATGCAATATTTTTATCAACTATCTTGAATACACTTGGAAGAAAATCTGCAAGTATTTCCTCAGATACTAATAATACAGAAAGGCGCATTGTTATTAGCGAGTTTAAAAATGGTAGCATTGATTTTCTTTTCAACTATGGGGTGCTAACCACAGGCTTTGATGCACCAAAAACGCGTAATATAGTGATTTGCAGACCAATATACAGTAATATTCTGTATGAACAAATAATTGGAAGAGGAATACGTGGTACAAGGTTTTCCGGAACTGAAGAATGTGATGTTATAGATTTTTCTGATAATATTCTTAATTTCGGCGAGCAGAAAGCATTTATGCGATTCAAGGACTATTGGGATAGGGAGCAAGATGAAGAGGGCCGATAATGGGCAGGTGTCAGGAGGTGTTCTTATGTACAAGTATATGCTAAAACATGAGAGATGGATAACGAATTTATTATTATGCGCCAATGAAGCGCAGGACTGGAATGCCATCAGGGAATACCATATGACCCAGATTGGTTTTTTGCAGCATGAAAGGCTAGTTCACCTTATTATTACGCTTGCATTTGCCTTTTTTATGATTGCATCCATTGTTGCGACGGTTTTCCATACGGCCTGGCCCATGCTTTTGCTCGATCTTATGTTCACAACCCTGGTGGTTTTCTACATTATCCATTATTATCGCTTGGAGAATGGTGTGCAGAGGTGGTATCGAATATATGAACAGCTCTGTGTAAAAGCGGATAGTAAGCTGGATTCAGCAAAAACCTAGTGTTGTGGATTTTTGCATCAAAATAATTTCTATCATAATAAAAAATTTGTCTGGGAGTATCATCTTGATTTTGTTAATGATATACAATCTGAAAGGATGGCTTCTACACGGAGCAATATTTCCCATACCGTTGACAAATGAAGCAAAAAGGCCTATTATAAATATGAAAAATGCAAATCAAATTGCATAATTCATATTTATAATGGTGGTGACGCTAATGAAACGCCAAATTACAGATGCCCTCATCCAATGGAAGAACCGAAAAGACAGGAAATCATTGGTATTAAAAGGGGTTCGTCAATGTGGAAAGACATATATCCTAAAGCTTTTTGGCAAAGAAAATTATGAAGATGTAGCATATTTTAACTTTGAGGGAAACCCGGCCTTAGCGCAGCGTTTTGAACAGGATCTGGATCCAAGGCGTATTATAATGGAACTGGGAGTTTTAAATGGCAAAAAAATTAATCCCCATACCACTCTAGTCATATTTGATGAAATTCAATTTTGTAATTTGGCGCTGACTTCTCTTAAATATTTCTATGAGCAGACACCAGAATACCATATTGTATGTGCCGGCTCACTTCTGGGAATAGCCTTGTCAAAGCCCTTATCATTTCCTGTAGGGAAGGTTGATTTTCTAACTCTTAGGCCCATGAACTTTTTTGAATTCGTACTCGCAAATGGTGAAGAGATGCTGCTTGAGTATGTAGAAAGCCTGGATATGACTGGTCAGATTCCGCAAATGTTTGCAGATAAGCTGGCTACACTGTTCAAAGCGTACCTTGTAACAGGGGGTATGCCTGAAGTAGTTGCCGCATGGGTTGATAGCAAGGATGTTGTTGAGGTTGAGAGAATACAGGATGTGATATTGAATTCTTATGAGCTGGATTTTGCAAAGCATGCTCCCACGTCAGACTTTCCGAAGCTATCATTGATATGGAAAAGCATACCGGACCAATTAGCAAAGGAAAGTGGAAAATTCGTCTATGGCCATGTTAAGCCGGGAGCAAGAGCAAAGGATTTGGAGGATGCACTGCAATGGCTTATAAGTGCCGGAATGGTGTACAATGTAAATAAAGTTGAAAAACCTGCCATTCCTCTATCGGCATATGCAAGTCCAGGCTATTTCAAGCTGTACATGGCTGATGTCGGTCTTCTCAGAAGAATGTCAAGGCTGCCGGCTTCATTGATTTTTGAGGAAACCTCCCTTTACGCTGAATTTAAAGGAGCGATGACTGAAAACTATGTTTTGTGTGAGCTTGTTAATTTGCATGGAGATTTGCCCTTTTACTGGAGGTCGGGAAACAGAGCAGAGGTTGACTTCATTGCTCAATTTGATGAAAAAATTGTTCCAATAGAGGTAAAAGCCTCAGTGAATGTTAGATCCCGCAGTCTGGCGGTGTACCGGGAAAAGTACAATCCGGATATTTCTGTTAGGACATCCCTCATGAATCTAAAAGTGGATAATGGTCTTTTCAATATACCCTTATATTTGTTTTGGAATATTGAAAGGGTAATTTCTTTGCCAATCTAGTTTCACAATAATCAATTCGCTTCGCTCAGGGAGTCAGGTGGAGACTGAACTCCACCTGACCAAGGAAACTAATTAATTCGTCTTCATTCATCGCCGACCTTTAGAGGTCAGCGTCTTCTGAAGACATAGATAAACTGGAAAGAAAGAAGAAATCATTGACAGATATATAGGATGCCACAAAATCACACCTCATAATATTTCTTAATAAATTTCCTCTTACCAATTAATATTTTCCAGCTATAATCTAAGTGGGTGACTAAGGCTGTCCAGGCTGAGAGCTATTGACGTTACTAGTGAATATAGCAGCATAAAAATGGCGGCTGGGCATATTGGGGCGGCAGTCGCGAGATTGGCATAAAATGGCGGCCTGGTGTATTGTGGCAATTGGCGTATTATGGCCTATTGGGACGAATAAAGCAGCGGCCTGGTACATTTATGCTTGGCGTTGCCTTACTTGCTTGATTTATCTATATGAGGAGATTATTAATGGACTTCATTACTTTTGAGAATGTTGAAAGAGAATACCATGTGGGAGGACAGATTATCAAGGCGGTGGCGGGCGTCAGCTTTGGTATAAAGAAGGGCACTGTCAATGTTGTGCTGGGCCAAAGCGGCGCAGGAAAAACAACTGTCCTCAATTTACTTGGGGGCATGGATTCACCCACAAATGGCAGGATCATTGTTGATAACCGGGAAATTTCTAATATGAGTGAGCATGAGCTTACGACGTATAGAAGAAATAAGATAGGCTTTGTGTTTCAATTTTATAATCTGGTGCCCAATCTGACTGTACTGGAAAATGTGCAGCTGGCAAAGGAAATATGCAGTGATTCGCTGGATTCCAGAGAAATGCTTATAAAGGTAGGGTTGGAAAATAGGCTTGAAAACTTTCCGAGCCAGATATCCGGAGGAGAACAGCAAAGAGTATCCATAGCCAGAGCATTGGCCAAAAATCCTCAAATCGTATTGTGTGATGAACCCACCGGCGCACTGGACTCAGCTACCGGGCAGAAGGTTCTTAGGCTCATATGCGACGCTGCCTACAGCATGGGTAAGACGGTCATTATTGTTACACACAATGCTGCCATCGCAAATATGGCAGATACCATTATTCATATGGGGGATGGAAAAATTGCCAAAATAGAACACAATGATGAGCAGGCAGTTGCAGAGGCAATCGTATGGTGACCGGCTCTCTTTTTACTAAATCAATAAGGGATATGAAAAAATCGAAGGTCCAGTTCATATCCATATTTATTATGGCTGTTCTCTCTGTTACAATTGTTACGGGTCTTGACAGCATGTGGAAAACTATTGATGAGCATTCCGACATTATGTATGCTGCATCAAACATATCAGATATGTGGGTGAATATTATAAATCCCAGCGAGAAAGAGCTGTGGAGTATTTCCAAAATAGAGGGTGTAGAAATAGTCGAAAGACGCTTTTCGATAAATGCTCTAACTAACCTAAATGGGCGTCCTACCCTTAAGATATATACAATTTCTCCAAGAGGTGTAATGGACCGTCCAATACTTCAGCAGGGCGGACTGATAAATCGCGGTGGTGCCGTTTTGGACACTAACTTTGCTAGGGAGCATGGACTAAAGATCAACGATGTAATTGATATTAACGTAAACGATAAATGGGTCAGCTTTAAGATAGAGGGTCTGGCCATGAGCAGTGAGCATATCTATTCTATAAAGGGTACAACTACATTAATACCCAATGCCAAAAAATATGGTTTTATTATTATAAATGAAGACATGCTAAAGAATATATATGGACAAAAGATATTTAATCAGGTGTGCGTGAAGCTCTCGCCATCTGCGGATGCCTCCAGGGTAGAGACTGAGGTTGACAAGGCTCTGGGAGATAACCTTATAGGAGTTGTAAAAAAAGGTGAGGACAGTAGCACAAACAATGTAAAATCAAGCATTGGCCAGTTTAGGACACTAGCTGCCGTATTTCCGCTGATGTTTTTCCTGGTAACTGCCCTAATAACCCAAAGTACAATGATAAGGCTGGTTGAGAACCAGAGAGGTCAGATTGGTATCCTAAAAGCACTTGGCTATACGAGGGGCAGAATCCTGTGGCATTATACATCCTATGGCGTATATATGGGCCTGTTAGGGGCATTTACTGGCCTTTTGCTTGGGCCCAATATATTCGGAAGAATTCTGATTCCATGGCTTAACTTGACTTTGTCGGACGACCGAATTTTAGTCAACTACACTAACTTTATATTTAGCCTGATTCTAATCCTCCTTTGTACAGGAGGGGTTTCACTGTATGCCTGCTTCAGGCTGCTAAAAGACTCTCCATCTATACTCTTGCGGGATAAGCCTCCTAAAGAGGGAAAGCATATATTTCTGGAGGGCATACCCAGGCTATGGAACAAAATGAGATTTAGCCGAAAGCTGATTGCCAGAAACACCTTGAGAAATAAAATGCGAATGTTTATGAGCATAATTGGGATTACAGGCTGCACAGGGCTTATTGTGGCAGCGTTAACGCTGACTGTTATGGTAAATGGAATTGCCGGGCACGCTTATGAAATAACCTATACCTACGACCAAAAGGTTGTTTTGGATGAAAAGGTTGACTCCCGCTTTATCCATAACAAAGGGCTTGATGGTACTGTGGTACAAATGGAAGAGATGGCAGCAGCAATTATCAGCCCCGATGGAAGCAGGACTATGAAGCTGCTTTCTATTTTTCCCCAGGAAAGCCCCCTGGTCCATCTGGCTGATGTGAACGGTAACCCTCTAAAGCTTCCTGAGGACGGTATTTCAGTGACGAGAAAGCTTGCCGAGACTTTAAACATTAAGATCGGAGACAGCATTGAGATTAAGCGAACCGATGGCAGCTACGTTAAGACACCTGTAAGACAGGTCGTGTATATGGCAACAGGGCAAGGGCTATTTATGACCGATAAGTACTACGCATCTATCGGAGAGACCTTTAAGCCCACGGCCATCCTTGTAAAGTGGAATAATGGGCCTGACAAGGCGTTTCTGGAAAGCGATTATGTTGATGAATATGTAGACAGAGCTAGTCAGATGGAGGATGTTAAATCAAGCACAAAGGTTGTTTATATTGCGGCCATATTGCTGATATTTATGGGAGGGATACTGGCATTCGTTGTGCTTTATAACAGCAGTATGCTGAATTTCTCGGAGCGAATTAGGGATCTTACTACACTAAAGGTATTGGGGTTTTACCAAAAGGAAATTCGTTCTCTTGTGTTAACAGAAAATATTATATCAGTAGCAATAGGGTCGGTTTTTGGTGTACCTGTTGGCAAGGTCATTGCTGACATTATCTCAAAGGGGCTGGATGACCAGATGGATTTGGTTAGCCGCATTTCATTGCAGACTATTGCTTTATCAGGGGCTATAACGCTGACCTTTGCCCTGATTATAAACGGTATTGCTGCATGTAAAATGAAGAATATCGATATGCTTGAGTCACTGAAAAGTGTTGAATAGAAAAATAGGGGGTGCCGTCATGAAGGATAAGATTATCAAATACAAGAAATGGATTATGGTTGGAGCAGGTCTGCTGGCTATACTTGTAGCTGCTGGAATAATCAGATATAATATGATAAAGGCAGAAAAAGACAAGAAGCTTGAAATGGTTTATTCGGCGGAAGCGGAGCAGCCTACAGGTATCATTGCCTGGGGCGAGGTAAGGTACGAGAAGATTTATGATATAAATATCGATTTTCCATCCACAGTTTCACAGGTCAAGGTCAAGGAGGGGGATCGTGTTTCCATGGGGCAGGAGCTGGTGACACTGGATATGTCGGAGTACCAGGGACTGATGAGCAAGCTTCGTGAGCAGCTAAAAGCCGGGGAAGCCGGGCTGAAGATTACGGAGCAGGACACGACTGCTCTTTCGGCTGACATTGCGCAGCTTCAAAAGGATATAAAGACAAAAACCAATGAATTGAATAATGGGACAAATGCAGATCTTGAAATTCTTCAGACCTCACTTGCTCTGGCAAAAAAGGAGGCGGAGAATGCGCAAACAGACGTTAATGACAATCAGCTACTGTATGATGTGGGCTCAGTCTCCAAAAGCACCCTTGATCAATATATAAGTGTATTGGATCAAAGGGAAAAAGCTCTGTCAGATGTGGAGAGCAACATAAGAAAGGCAAGGAGCTCCTTGCAGGCAGAGCTTGACCAGCTGAATATCCTGCTTAAATCAAAACAAGCCCAGCTTGATCAGATAACAGACTCTAACTATGCAAATACAGCAAAGCAAGACAGCAGTGTTGAAGCTGCCCGGATTGATCTTGTCACTATGGAAGGTAAAGGCGAAAGGGATTATTTAAAGGCTAATAGCATAGTGTCCAGTGTTAAAAACGGTATAGTGCAGAATATTGGGGTTATAAATGGCACCATACTGGGAGTGCAGAATATGCCCACAAGGGTGCTGCAGCTGATTGATGCAGACACAATAGTCGTCAGTGCCGAGGTTGATGAGGAGTTTATAAAAAATGTAGAGCTGGGGGAGGCTGTTAATATCGTGCCGACAGCAGACAAGAGCTTGCTGATTCACGGAATTGTGTCACATATATCAAATGTTGCCATCGAAAAGGATGGAAAGCGGATAGTAAAGGTGGAGGTAAAGCCCCAGGATCCTGAAGGGGAACTGAAGCCAGGGTACAGTGTGGATGTGTTTTTCTCTACTGAGTGAAGGATGGTTGTCAGTCAGTGGGGACAGGGTAACCGGGTGTAGGTCTGCCGTGTGTAGCTGTGACAGGGGTCTGCCGGGTGTAGGAAATGTTATCGAGTATGGTCGGGCGTAGGCCATCGGCATTTGGATATGGAGGTGGTGGAGCATGGAGAAAATTCTTATAGTAGATGACGATAAGGAAATAGCCCTACTGATTTCGGATACCCTTTCCGATGAAGGATATGAATGCATTGTTGCCGCCAATGGTGAAGATACTTTGGCTTTGATTAATGATACTCCTGACATTTCCTTGATTCTGCTTGACATTATGTTGCCGGATATAGACGGCTTGGAAATTTGCAGAAAAATCAGAAATACGGTATCGTGCCCCATTTTGTTTGTAACGGCAAAGAACCGCACATATGATACCATGCTTGGATTTGAAATGGGAGCGGATGATTATATAACAAAGCCCTTTGTAGCAGAAGAGCTGGTTGCCAGGGTGAAAGCTCATTTGCGGCGAGAAAAACGGAGCATTCAGAAGAAAAACAAGGCTATGACTGTCGGAAGCATCCATATAGACCCGGAAAGCTACGAGGTCACAGTAAAGGGTAAGGCTGTGGAATTATCGACAAGAGAATTTCAATTACTGCATTATCTTTTTATAAATGCAGGGAAGGTCGTATCAAAGGAACAAATCTTCAGCGCAGTATGGGGCACTGACTTTGCAGATATAGGGACTGTGGCTGTCAATATAAAGAATTTGAGAGATAAGATAGATATAGGAAACCGTTATATTAAAACAGTATGGGGAGTAGGATACAAGCTCGTCAGGTATCCGGAGAACGAAAATGAGTATTAGATTCAAGCTTACATTGCTTGTCCTCTTTGCGTTTATAGTCAACATATTGCTGGTTTATGGGTATTACAATCTTTTTTTATCCAGAGAGATTTCAAACTACAATGCCAGTGTACAGGAGCAGCTCCAGGCTGAAACCGATAACATTTCAAGGGAAATAACCGATAGAGCAGATTTTGCAGAAATACTCCATAGTGTTTCCAAGGAAAAGGGACTAATTATTCAATTAAGTGACGAAGAAGGAACAGAGATCCTCTATGCAGGAGAGGACAGGGGTATAAGTGTGGAGAGTGGTGCAGCGAGTCTGGTTCATTTGGATGGTGGTGTTTACCTGCTTAAGGTCACTAAACCCATGCCTTTGAGGTATATATCCACCTATCGTATGGGAACGGATATTTTTATTGCGGAAATAGTGATAATATTTGTGATTCTATTGATGGCTGCGGTTCCTATTTACTTGGATTATGTTAAGCCCATTGTTGCACTGCAGAGAAACATGGAGAGATACAAGGAGGGAATCAGGCCTAAAAGTGTTTTGCGCAAGGATGAGATTGGACTACTACAGAACAGATTTGTTACACTTACCGATGCCATTGAGAAGGAAAAGCAGAAGCAGAACCTGATTATTGCATCAATCTCACATGATATAAAAACGCCTCTAACATCTATTATGGGTTTTGCAGAGCGCTTGAAAAAGCCTTCTCTTCCTGCTGATAAGCATGACAATTACGTGAATATTATCTATAACAAGGCAGGAGCTATTAACAATATAGTAGAGGAATTCGACGAGTATTTGAATCTTCATATCCAAAGTGGTATAAAGCAACAGAGAATTTCCGTCGAAAAGTTCTGCGCTATTTTAAAATCGGACTATGAAACAGAAATGATGGAACGGGGGGTTGCCTTTACTGTCAATTTTACCTGTCCCAATAAGATGATTTTTGTTGATGTTTCTAAGCTGAGGAGAGTTTTTGGCAACATAATTAGCAACAGTCTGAAACACTTTGACCATCTTGAGCCCTCTATTGATGTTTTTTGCGTAGAGGAGGAAGGTGCCATCTTTTTTTCGGTTGAAGATAATGGCAAGGGCATTTCCCAGGAGGAGCTGGGCAAGATATTTGATCCCTTTTTCACGTCTGATAAAGGACGCTCCGTTGCGGGGTTGGGCTTATCAATATGCAAGGAGATTGTTGAAGCGTGCAGCGGGACTATTTGGGCTGAAAACAATGAAAAGGGCGGAACCACCATCAAAATTCATCTTCCATCGTGACATTCTTTTCTTCACACAGCTGACAGAAGCAATTCCCAAGACTATGTTTCCCATGAATGCTTTGTATATTGCACAGAAGTATTCGTGATTACACTAATGCCCTAATGGAATTATTGACTCATTTGTGCTATTATGATTGTCAATAATACAACAAATAGTAGCCTAAGGTAAATGTAAGTATGTAAAATCGCGTTTCGGAATAACATACTAGAAGGAAGCGAACCTGGAAAATGATTTCACGTAACAGTGACATGAATATGAGCAGCGGTCCTCTGTTCAAGAAGATATTGATATTTGCTTTGCCGATTGCGGCAATGAACATACTGCAGCTGCTGTTCAATGCTGCAGACATGATAGTCGTTGGACAGTATTCAGGCAGGGAGGCTTTGGCTGCAGTTGGCGCAACAGGCCCTCTCATAAATCTGCTTGTCAATTTTTTTATGGGTTTGTCCGCTGGTACAAGCGTTGTAGTAGCCCGGGATTATGGTGCCAATAGGTACGATGATATGAGTCGGACTGTTCATACTTCTGTTTTCATCAGCATTATCGGCGGGCTGGTGGTTATGGCCGTCGGACTGGCCTTTTGTGAGCCCTTGCTGTCTATTATGGGGACGCCCGATGACATTTTTGATTTATCGGTCATATATATGAGGATATATTTTATCGGTGTACCTGCCAGCCTTATATATAACTTTGCCGCTGCCATCCTTCGGTCGATTGGTGACAGTCGCCGACCTATGTATTACCTAATTATTGGTGGCGTTGTTAATGTTATATTCAATTTGTTTTTCGTAATAGTACTTCATATGAGTGTCGACGGTGTTGCATGGGCTACGGTCATATCGCAATATCTTTCAATGATTTTGATAATGATATGCCTGATTAGGAGCGAGGGAGCTGTACGCTTTATTCCACGAAGGATGCGTATCGACAGCCAGAAGCTGAAAAGCATTGTGAAGATTGGCCTTCCTGCAGGTCTGCAGGGATTGCTGTTCTCTATTTCAAATACCATGGTGCAATCAGCCGTAAATTCCTTTGGATCGACGATGGTAGCCGCCAGCGCTGCTTCCGGGAATGTTGAAAACCTGGTAGGAACTACCATGAATGCATATTATAATGCTGCCATTACATTTACCGGACAGAATATGGGGGCGAAAAAGTACAACAGAATTGATACTATTGCAAAGATATGCACGGTGTTAATTTTTGCCACCTGGCTATTAATGGGTGGTATGGTTCTGCTTCTGGGCAGACCCTTGCTTGGTTTGTACACACCTGACCCCACGGTTGTTGAGCTGGGGATGCAGCGTATGTATATCATGATGGCAGCCTTCTTTACCTGCGGCATAATGAACGTTTATCCAGGATTGACACGGGGTATGGGCTATTCCATAATGCCTATGCTTTGCACGCTCATAGGCGCATGCCTTTTGCGCATAGTCTGGCTGGCGACCTTTTTTACCTGGTATCGCTCTATATTCATGATCTTTATCTGCTATCCTATTACCTGGACCCTGGCAGGACTTGGTCAGGTGGGGTGCTTCTTCTATGCGAGATACATGGTGAGAAAGCGGGATGATGAGGAAAATGGTCACATGGACGGTAAGAGACTGAGAGCGAAGGCGGAGGAGGAATTGTCTTGACGGACTTGATAAAAAGACGTAAAATATCCGGTAAATACCATTAGATAAACTATACTAAACAGAATTTGCAATAGATGTTTGTGAAGAATGGGAAAATGATGAAATATATATAAATAAACTAATCGTTCAATTATGTTCGGGTTAGTAATGAAAGGAAAGAGTATTCAATGGGAAAGGTCAAAGCGTTTTTCAAGAAAAAGGATATTGTCATTTCAGCACGCCGCTATGGAGTGGAGGCTTTAGGTGCTATGGCCCAGGGCTTGTTCTGCTCACTGCTTATTGGCACTATAGTCAATACGGTTGGGACCCAATTTAATTTACCATTTTTAAATGAGATAGGAGGTTTCGCTTCTGCCATGTCAGGACCTGCAATGGCTATAGCTATTGGATATGCCCTACACTGCCCGCCGCTAGTGTTGTTTTCTCTTGCGGCTGTAGGATTCTCGGCAAATAGCTTGGGTGGAGCTGGTGGACCGCTGGCAGTGTTGATTATTGCAATTGTTGCAGCAGAATTAGGCAAGGTAGTGTCAAAGGAAACCAAGATAGATATACTAGTCACTCCGCTAATTACGATATTTGCAGGTGTTGGTCTGTCAGCTCTTATTGCGCCGCCTATCGGCACAGCTGCAAGCTGGGTGGGGCAGCTTATTATGTGGTCAACCGAGCAGCAACCATTTATTATGGGTGTTTTAGTTTCTGTAATCGTTGGCGTTGCCCTAACCCTTCCCATAAGCAGTGCGGCCATATGTGCTGCTCTTGGTCTTACGGGACTTGCCGGAGGAGCTGCTGTGGCAGGCTGCTGTGCAAATATGGTTGGCTTTGCGGTAATGTCCTTCCGTGAGAACCGGTGGGGGGGATTGATCTCCCAAGGCCTTGGAACCTCTATGCTACAGATGGGTAACATTGTCCGTAACCCGAAGATTTGGATACCTGCTATTGTTACCAGTATGATTACAGGCCCTATTGCAACAGTTATATTCAGACTTAAAATGAATGGCCCAGCGGTTGCTTCAGGTATGGGAACCTGTGGTCTTGTAGGGCCAATAGGCGTTTACACCGGATGGATCAATGATATTGCAGCAGGCTCTAAAGCAGCAATATCTGCAATGGACTGGATAGCCCTGGCGCTGGTATGCTTTATCCTGCCAGCTATTATCTGCTGGGCAATAGGCTTGTTGTGTAGACGGATCGGTTGGATAAAGGAAGGGGACTTGAAGCTGGAGAGCTGATCCTGTATTCATCAAGGTTTAATAGGCTCCTGCTAATTCATAACAGGAGCCCTTTTATACTCGGAATTACAATGATAAAATCTTACTGAGTTCAATAGTTTTTTCATCAATTGTCTTTTTCATCTCCAAGGCTTCGTTGATATCGAGGCTCTGTAATTCATGATCCCTAAACACGACAACTTGATTATAGATGCCTTCCTTTAACAGCTCTGTCGCCTTTGCACCCATCCTACTTGCCATGACTCTGTCTCGTACCGTAGGACTGCCGCCTCGCTGGATATGACCGAGGATTGTGCCTCTTGCTTCAATACCTGTGACCTCCTCGATTTGCTGAGCTACCTCGATGGCACCGCCGATTCCTTCGGCAATTATCACTATATAATGCTTCTTGCCTCTGTTTCTGCCATCGATTATTGGTTTTACGATATCTTTATTGAAGTCATAGGGTTTTTCAGGCAGCAATATAACCTCTGCGCCGCAGGCAATACCGACGTTGAGGGCTATGTAACCGGCATTCCTTCCCATTACCTCCAGTACACTACAGCGTTCGTGGGAGGAGGCTGTGTCTCGTATCTTATCTAGGGCATCCTGTACTGTATTCAAAGCTGTATCATAGCCAATGGTATAATCGGAGCAGCCAATATCATTGTCTATAGTTCCAGGGATACCAATTACCTTCATCCCATATTTAGCTAAGTCCCTGGCACCCCTAAAGGAGCCATCCCCGCCGATGACCACAAGGGCATCAATGCCAAAAACCTGGGCCATGGATATGCCCTTCTTAATACCCTCTTCAGTCTCGAAGGCTGGACAACGTGCTGTCTGTAGGACAGTTCCCCCTCTGTGTATAATGTCGGATGCCTTTCGAAGATCCATCTCAAATATTTCGCCGCTGACTAATCCGTAGTACCCTTTTCTTATGGCCATTACATGGAATCCATGGTAGATACCTGTTCTGACAACTGCCCTAATTGCAGCATTCATACCCGGGGCATCTCCGCCACTGGTTAGTACTCCAATAGTTTTTATATTGCTCATATGTGTTCCTCCTATATGTTCATTTTTGTCTTGAAAGCGTTTTAGCCTGTATTTTAGCAAAAGCTACTATATTAAATTATAATCAATTTATGTCGTTTCAACTACTTAAATTGCAATATTTACAATTTATTCATCAGATTAATGGTAAAACAGCAGATACCATTCCGTAAAATGAGCATAAATGACAAGAGAACCGCATATAACCGATTTACTTACAATTGTAATTGCATATGTAATGCCTTATTCATCCACAGAAATGTCTATAGCTCTTTGTGATTTTGGTCATTTACAAAGGCACTAAACTGCATATATACTATATTCGGATAATTATGTTATCATACTCTGAGCTGTTTTCCGGGCGGAAGGGGTATGATGCAGATGAAAAAAGCGAGGAACACAAATTGTATCTAGGAGGTCACCATGAGCAGCACAATACGAAGTATTAAAAGGTTAATAGCATTGCTATCTGTTATTGCTCTTATTTTTGCAGGAATGACTGCATGTAGCTTAACAGAAAGACAGAAGGATAATGAAAGTCCACCAGTTCAGGGGCAGGATGAGCCAAAGCCAAATGAGCCTCCTGTGACTCCGGTTGAACCTGAACCTGAGCCTGAGCCTGAAATTGAAACTGAGCTTTATCATGAGACATTTGCTAACGGAAAGGGAGCTGCGGCACAAGCTGGCGGCGCCAGCGTTAAGCCGGTTACCGATAAGGTGTTTGACGGAAACGAGGATGGAGCAGCACTGTACATAAGCAATAGAGCTAATAACTGGGATGCAGCAGATTTTAAGTTTACAGACACAGGCTTGGAAAACGGCATGATCTGCAACATAACAGTAAAAGGCTATGTAGACGCTGATGCAGAGATACCCGCAGGAGGCCAAGCGTGGCTTCAGGCCGTGGACAGCTATCAATGGGTGGGTGGCGTTGATTATGTGGCAGGGCAGGCCTTTACTTTGACTGGTAAATACACTGTAGATACCAGTAAGGATGTTGCTATCCGTGTAATGTCCAGTGAAGAAGGCAAGGAAGTGCCATTTTATATTGGAGAAATAACGATCACCGGCAAAAAGGGAGAGGCTCAGGCGCCTGTTGTAACGGCACCCAGAGATCCTGCTGAGAAATTTGAAGCAATAACCTTTGAGGATAACACAACTCAAGGCTTTACAGGCAGGGCAGGCACAGAGACGCTGACTGTAACTGATGAAGCAAACCACACCGATGGCGGCAAATATGCGTTGAAGATAGAGGGCAGAACCACTGAATGGCATGGCCCGTCATTAAACGTTGAAAAATACGTTGATGAGGGAATGGAATACAGGATATCGGCCTGGGTCAAGCTTATCGATCCGGCAAGCTCACAGGTACAGCTTTCAACACAGGTAGGCGATGGAGACGGTGCTAACTATGTAAACCTCTCTCCGAAAACTATTAGCACAAACGATGGGTGGGTCCAGTTCGAAGGGACATACCGCTATAGTAATGCAAGCAGCGATTATATTACTATTTACGTAGAAAGTGCAAACAACGCTACAGCCTCCTTCTATATAGATGATATAAGCTTCCAGAGTACAGGTGCTGGTTCTATTGCAATACAGAAGGATTTGACTCCCATAAAGGATGCATATAAAGACGATTTTCTCTATGGTAATGCCATATCCGTTGAAGACATGAGCGGTGTAAGGCTTGAACTGCTAAAAATGCACCACAACGTAGCAACTGCAGGTAATGCAATGAAGCCTGCATATTTGCAGAGCACTAAGGGGAACTTCAATTTTGACGCTGCAGACCAGTTGGTTGATAAGGTTCTTGCTGAGGGAATGAAGATGCATGGGCACACACTGGTATGGCATCAGCAGTCACCTGAATGGATGAACCAGAAGGAGGACGGCACGTACCTGGGAAGGGAAGAAGCTCTTGAAAACCTTAGAACCCATATAAAGGGCGTAGTTGAACACTTCGGTGACAAGGTCATATCCTGGGATGTAGTAAATGAAGGAATGAATGATAATCCGCCAAAGCCTTTGGATTGGAAGGCATCCCTGCGTAAGTCTCCTTGGTATCACGCCATTGGTGATGATTATGTGGAGCAGGCATTTTTGGCAGCCAGAGAGGTTCTAGATCAACACCCCGAATGGGATATAAAACTATATTACAACGATTACAATGATGATAATCAGAGCAAAGCAACAGCAATATATAATATGGTTAAGGAATTAAATGAAAGATATGCTGAGAAGAATCCGGGAAAACTGCTCATTGATGGTGTTGGAATGCAGGGACACTATTCTATAAACACAAACCCGGCAAATGTAGAGCTGTCATTGGAGAGGTTTGCCTCGCTAGGAGTTGAGGTCAGTATAACAGAATTGGATATTATGACCGGAGACAACTTTGAAATTTCTGAGAAACAGGCTAATGCCCAGGGCCTCCTATATGCAGAGCTTTTCAAGGTATTCCGTAAGCACAAGGACAATATTGCACGTGTTACCGTTTGGGGTATGGATGACGGTACCAGCTGGAGAGCAGCGCAAAATCCAACTGTTTTCGATAAAGACCTCCAAGCGAAAGCCGCATATTACGGAATAATCGATCCTGATAAATTTTCGAAAGAAAATACAGTTGAGACAGTAGAGGCCAACAAATCATCCGCAAAGTTTGGTACTCCCCAAATAGACGGAAAGATAGACGCTGCATGGAAAAACGCTCCCGAGCTACAGATAAATCGCTATCAGACGGCTTGGCAGGGTGCCACTGGTACTGCAAAGGTGTTATGGGATGACAAAAACCTGTATGTGCTGTACCAGGTCAGTGATGCACAGTTAGATAAGGCCAGCGAAAATGCCTGGGAGCAGGATTCGGTTGAAGCCTTTGTGGACGAGAACAATGCAAAGACAACATTCTATGAGGAAGATGACGGACAGTTTAGAGTCAATTACGAAAATGCGGCCACGTATAATCCTGAGGGAATTGAAGCAGGTTTCAAGTCGGAAGTTATTGTTTCGGGAACAAATTATACTGTCGAAATGCAGATACCATTTAGAACGATTTCTCCCAAGGCTGGCATGGAAATAGGCTTTGATGCACAGATCAACGATGGTAAGGACGGAGCACGTCAGAGTGTAGCCACATGGAACGATCTGACCGGTAACGGGTATCAGGATACATCGGTGTTTGGCATCATTACACTGGAAAAATAGAAAGCATAGTTAAGCATTGAATAAATTAGTTTACAACAATGCAGGGCTAATACTCAGCGTGGTGAAACCGCAATTATGATGTACAGACTTATGAATTAGTAGTTCTTTTGAACTATGTTAAATGTAGTTAGAGTTACAGAGGCCGCCCCGTTGAGGTAATTGAGTTACCGCAACGAGGCGGCCTTTTGTAATAGAGCCTGATAGAAAAATGTGAAATTTACTGTATTTAGTGGGATAATACTTGATGTAAAACTAACACACCCATTGCTCAAACTTTCAATTAATGGGGAGTATTAGTTTGGTTTTATGGTATATTAGCTTTAAATATGGGAGTTCAGCAATAAACGGCACACAAATTCGAGGTTGCCCACGCATTATCATGCCTTTACTTGTAAATTTGAGCAAGCAACACAGTTGGGCGGTCTTTACCTGCAATTTTGAGCAAGCAACACAGTTGGGCGGCCTTGATGGGGAATTTAATGCATGAATATATAAGCTTGAGGGAAAATACAAAAATTTAAATACTATAATGGCGAATATATTCAACGATTTCCTGTCTATATAAGTGAAGACTTTTTACTAAGCAGAGGAAGGGGGATAAGCATGGATGATTGGCAGATGATTGAGGAATACTGGTCGCGTAATGAAGCCGCAATACAAGAAACAGATAAAAAATACGGGCGGCTGTTACGTAGCATTACATGGAACATCCTGTCAAATACCGAGGATAGCGAGGAATGCGTAAGCGATACATACTTAAAGGCATGGAATTCAATACCGCCAGAAAAGCCTCGTTCTCTTGTAGCATTCCTTGGACGTATTGCGCGAAACCTAGCAATTAATCGTTGGCACAAAAACCGTGCGCAAAAACGATATAATAGTGCAGAGATGCTACTCTCTGAGCTATCAGATTGTGTTCCTTCTTCAAATAACGTTGAAATGGAAATAGAGGTAAATGAAATATCGGCGATCATAAGTAATTGGCTGTACACACTATCTAAAGGTGACCGCATATTGTTTATGCGCCGTTATTGGTATGGCGATTCATTGATTAAGTTAGCAGGTAAGTGTGGTACTACGCAGAACAAGTTGGCTGGACGCATGTATCGTTTGCGGCTTGATCTTAAGGGCACATTGGAAAAGGGAGGTGTTTTGATTTGAAAGAAAAGAAAATATTTGATGCTATTACAAATGTTAATGATGAGCTGATAGAAGAAGCGAAAGGATCAAAACTCGGTAGGAAAGTCCCCACATGGCAAAAATGTGCGGCTGTCGCAGTTGCTGTTGCACTGGTCTTTGGCTTGGGATTGTTAATTCCTAGAGACAAAAGTCCATATACAGGAGCAATATTAGATGTGATTTATCCACAATCCTATGCATTTGAAGACTCTGATGCTGAGAGAGCAGTGCGAAGACAAAATCCTGTTAATGCTGATTTCATTGAGGCGCTTAATGAATTTTCGTATAAGACAGGCGCCTATATACTTACAGATGCGAACAAGAACATCAATTACTCACCCATCTCGATATATTTTGCTTTGTCCCTTGCGGCCTCTGGTGCAGAGGGTGATACAGAAGAACAACTACTTACTTTATTAGGCATTTCCGATAAGGAAGTCCTTACTAAGCAGTGTGGCAACTTTTATCGCATGCTTTACAGAGATAATGAAATCGGAAAGCTTAGAATTGCGAATTCTATATGGATGGACGATGAACTTAACGGTGAACCGATTACATTTAAAAATGATTTTGTAAGATATGCAGCAGAAAATTTCTATGCAAGCTCTCACAGTGTTGACTTTGCCAAGGATGAAACTAGAGAAATTATGGCCGATTGGATATCAACAAATACGAATGGTACATTGTCTCCTACGTTAGACATAAACCCTGAGCAAATACTATCTATAATTAATACGGTTTATTTTTATGATCAATGGATTGACCGTTTTGATAAGAATAAAACTGCGGAGGATGCATTTTATCTATCAAATAGTAGTGAAGTGAAAGCAGACTTTATGAATCAGATATATGGGTCAGCTGGATTTACTAAGGGCAAGGATTTTACTCGTGCCAGCTTGGGACTGAAAAATGCAGGTCGAATGGTGCTTATACTTCCTGATGAAGGTGTATCTCCATATGAGTTAATTGCAACTCCTGAGGAAATGAAGCATACATTTGAAGGAGGAGAAAACTTTATGGGCGAGGTAGTATGGAAAATACCTAAGTTTAGTTTTGGATCAAAGCTTACATTGACCAATATGCTAAATAGCCTTGGTGTAAGCTCTGCCTTCACGGCTGATGCAGACTTTAGTGGAATTACAGACCATTTAGCCTTTATTACTGATGTACGACAGGAAACCCATATAGCCATCGATGAAGACGGTGTCGAAGCGACTGCATTTACTCAAATCGACTATTGTGGGGAAGCACTGCCAGAAGGTCGAGCGGATATGATTCTTGATAGACCGTTTATCTACGGAATCACAGCACAAAACGGTACTCTGCTGTTTATCGGGGTGTGCGAAAACCCTGCTAAGCCTTAAGTTGCAGCAGTGTGACAGGGGGACGGGGGTAGTGTCACATTCATTGTGACACTACCCCCGTCCCCCTGTCACACACCGTCACGTCATTTATCAACGTCGCCTTCCCTTATTTCTACTCTACGGATTTTTCCGCTTATAGTCTTTGGAAGCTCTTCAACAAATTCAATGACTCTGGGATACTTGTACGGAGCGGTGACTCGCTTTACATGATCCTGGAGCTCCTTAGCAAGGGCATCACAGCCGGTATAGCCCCTAGAGAGTATAACGGAAGCTTTGACAATCTGACCTCTGTCAGGATCGGGGACAGCGGTGATGGCGCATTCCAGAACTGCTGGGTGCTCAATAAGTGCGCTTTCCACTTCAAAGGGCCCTATTCTGTAGCCGGAGCTTTTAATTACATCGTCAGCCCTTCCTACGAACCAGAAATAACCGTCTTCATCGCGCCATGCCATATCTCCTGTGAAATACATATCGTCATGCCAGACTTCCTTTTTCAGCGCTTCATCATTGAAGTAGCCACAGAACATGCCAAAGGGCAGATATTTATCTGTTCTTACTACGATTTGGCCTTCTTCACCAACTTCGCAGGAATTGCCTTCTTCATCCACGATGTCGGCATCGTAGCCTGGTGATGGCTTGCCCATAGAACCGGGCTTGGGCTCCATCCAAGGAAAATTTGCTACCGCCAGTGTCAGCTCTGTCTGACCGTAGCCTTCAGCTAGCTTAAGGCCTGTTGCCTTGTAAAACTGGTTATACACCTCTGGATTCAAGGGTTCTCCTGCAATAGAGCAGTGAGTGAGGCTGCTAAGGTCGAACTGTGTCAGGTCTTCTTTTATCAGGAATCTGTAGATTGTCGGTGGCGCACAGAAGGTGGTTACCTTGTGTTTTACTATAACTTCGAGCATCTCTCTGGCGTTAAATTTCTCGTGGTCGTACGTAAATACTGCGCTGCCGCAGATCCATTGTCCGTATATCTTGCCCCACATAGATTTCATCCAACCCGTATCTGATACTGTGAGATGGAGACCATCCTCCTGTACACACTGCCAATACTTAGCTGTATTGATATGCCCCAGGGGGTATGTAAAACTGTGAAGCACCATTTTAGGCATCCCTGTTGTTCCAGATGTAAAATATAGCAACATCGTATCGTTATTATTTGTCGCTTCGACACCAACGGGTCTTGGAAAATCGGCAGATGCTTTTTCAAGCTCATCACTAAAGCAGTACCAACCTTCGGCTTGGCCGTTAACTGCAACGACATTTTTTAGAGTAGCTGACTTGCTTCTGGAATTGTTTATATGCTTGATTACTTCCTCCTCAGCAACTGAGATTATTGCGCTTATACCGGCTGCATTGCATCTGTAGACAATATCCTTAGAGGTCAACAGATGTGTTGCAGGTATTGCTATAGCACCGATTTTGTGAAGAGCAAGTATGGTATACCAAAATTCATAGCGCCTTTTTAGGATAAGCATGACTCTGTCGCCTTTTTTAACCCCAATGGACTTTAAAAAGCTGGCGGTTTTGTCGCTGTAGTATTTCATATCTCCGAAGCTGAAGGTTCTATCTTCTCCCTTGTCGTTACACCATACCATGGCAATTTTGTCAGGGGTTTTTTTCGCCATGGCATCAACTACATCATATGCAAAGTTAAAGTCTTCCGGCGTGGAGATCTTAAAATCGTTGTAGTAGTCATTATAATTTTCAAAGTTTTGCCTTGATACAAATTCATCTAACATAATCATTACCTCAATTCATATTTGGAATAGTTCATATTCTTGGTTAATTAAATATTATCGCTAGGAACTTGGATGGCTTGCCCTCCAATGCTCTCATACCATGGCTACAGCTGGAATCGAAATAAAGTGAGTCGCCTTCATTAAGTGTCAGCTGGTGTCCGTCAATATAAATCATCATTGTGCCCTCTAGTACATAGTTGAATTCTTGACCTGGGTGGGAATTAAAATGTACAGTATCATCATTACCCGGCTCGACTGTTACCAGGAAGGGCTCGGATTTCTTGTTGATGAATTTGTATGCTAGACTTTGGTATTTGTAAGGATTGCGCCTGCTTACACTCACGCCCTTGTTTTTACGTACAAGACAGTATGTGTGAAGCTTTGGATCCTCACCGGTTAATATAGCGGTCAACTCGACACCAAACCTGTTTGCAACCTCATACAGAAAGCCTATGGGTATATCTGTGTTTCCGCCCTCATACTCCGTGTAGGTCTCTATTGTGACGCCCAATTCTGATGCGAGTGCTTGCTGCGACAAGCCGGCTATTTCACGGAGATCCTTTATTCTGGCGGCTATCTGTTTGACTTGATCAGACATAATACTACCATCCTTTCAGAAACAATTTTATTTTACTTGCGTTCAAACATATTTATTTACTTATCTTCCTTTATATATGACAAAAATAACGATGATTAAATATTATCATATTTTCATGGCAAAATGAACAAATCAAGGAAGGGTCTAGTAGTTTAGTAAGAAAACATAAAAAAAATTAATGTTTTATCTGAAATTTGTGAAAGAACACGCTTGGTATTACTGCTCAACCAATTCGGCTGAAGAGGATGAATAAAATTCCTAACTTGGCAACCTTTATTGAAGCTCAAGATTATAGATGAATCAATGGACTTCGTCCCCTATTTGTGCTACAATTTTACGGACAATATAGGTGCTGGAGGTCTGTAAAATGCAACAAATAGCATCATCAAATAACATATTTAATAAATTCCGCCGTACCTTCATTGGTGACAAAGCGTTTTATAATACTGTCTTGGCTCTTGTTATACCTATTGTGGTACAAAATACTATTACTAATTTTGTAAATCTGCTGGACAATATTATGATTGGTCAAGTTGGAACGGTTGAAATGTCTGGCGTTGCCATTGTAAACCAACTCATGTTTGTGTTTATGCTTACTATTTTTGGCGGTCTTGGCGGAGCAGGTATATTTGGGGCACAATATTTTGGTGCTGGTGACATTGAAGGACATCGCCATACAGTCAGGTTCAAGCTTATTACTGTTACTGTCGTTCTTGTTGCAGCAATCACAATATTTCTGACCAGTGGTGATAGGCTAATTTCCTTGTTCCTCAAGGGCGAGGGAAATGCTGCTGATGCTGCCGCGATGCTCGAACATGGCAGAGTATATTTAAAGGTTATGCTTTGGGGGCTACCGCCATTTGTACTGTCACTGGTATATAGCGGAACGCTTCGAGAAACCGGAGAAACAATACTCCCAATGAAGGCTAGTATTGCAGCTGTTCTTACCAACCTATGTCTGAACTATGTTTTGATCTTCGGGAAATTCGGGTTTCCAGAGTGGGGAGTTAAAGGAGCGGCAATTGCAACAGTTATATCCCGCTTTGTGGAGCTGGTCATAATCATTATTTTTACACACAGACATAAGGAACGCTTTCAATTTGTCGTCGGGCTTTTTCGTTCGCTGAGGATACCTGCCAGTCTAGTGAAGTCAATATTCAAAAAAGGAATGCCTCTTCTTGCAAATGAGATGTTATGGTCACTTAGTATTTCAACACTTACCCAGGTATTCTCCACATATGGTTTACATGTGGTTGCAGCCATGAATATAGGAAATACAATCGGTAATCTATTTAATGTAGTTTTTATTTCTATGGGATCTGCAGTGGCCGTAATGGTTGGGCAGGCGTTGGGGGCGGGAGATATACCACGTGCTAAGGGATATGTATGGAAATTGATATTCTTCAGCGTATGCACATGCTTGGCGTTTGGCACGATTATGCTGTTTGCAGCGCCTTTTATACCTATGATTTACAATACGACAGATGACGTGAGAGCTCTTGCTACCCACTTCATGCGGGTTGGAGCTGTTCTAATGCCATTCTTTGCCATTTCGCACTGTAGTTACTTTACTTTGCGCTCCGGAGGTAAGACTATGATTACCTTCATGTTTGACAGTGTATATTCATGGGTATTTTTCATACCCCTGGCCTATATTATTACAAACTATACGAAGCTTGGTATCTATTGGGCCTATCCACTATGCCACCTGCCCGATATTGTTAAAAGTGTAATGGGCGTTGTTATTGTAAAGACGGGTTATTGGGCCCAAAACATGGTTGGAGATTCCGATGGGACAAGTTGAGGTATATAATTTTTCATTGACAAATATATATTATTGGGGTAATTTGTTTTTATGCAGGAATAATGCGTGATTCGCATATTTATTAATATCATAGACATAAAAAGGAGAAGAACCATGAAAAAGATTATGGCATTTATGATGGTTGTTGCTATTTTGATGACCACAGGTATTTTGTTGGCAGGCTGTGGCCAGAGCAAGGGCGCAGACTCAGTGAAGGTCATCGACATACAGCTTACCCAGGAAGAGTATGCCTTTGGTGTAGACAAGAACCAGCCGGAGCTGCTTGAAGAAGTCAATAAATTCGTTGACAAGATTAAAAAGGACGGGACTTTCGACAAGATATTAAACAATTATTTTGGTGATGGAACACCTAAAGAAGTAGTATCAGGTACCATTGATAATTCAAAGGATCAGCTAGTGGTAGCCACAAATGCAGGATTTGAGCCTTTCGAATATACTGCAGGCGCAAACTATCTTGGGATAGACATGGAAATTGCTGAATTGCTTGCAAAACATCTTAATAAAGAACTTGTTATTAGCAATATGGACTTTGAGTCAGTATGTCTTTCAGTAGGCCAGGGTAAAGCTGATATAGCAATGGCAGGGCTTACGATAAAAGAAGACAGAAAGGAATATGTCGCATTCTCAGACAAGTATTATGATGCAGCTCAGAAGCTCATCGTCAAAACTTCAGACACGACCTTTGACAACTGCAAGACAAAGGAAGAAGTAGAAGCTATCCTGTCAGGCCTAGATAGCAAAACAAAGATAGGTGTTCAGAATGGAACCACTGGTAAGTTCTATGTTGAAGGCAAAGCAGATTGGGATTTTGAGGGCTTTCCAGTAGTATGTAATGGCTATAAGTCCGGTTCGTTGGCAGTACAGGATATGCTTAATGGTAATATAAACTATGTTGTTATCGATGAAGCTCCTGCAAAGTTTATCGCTGAGGCAATAAATGAACTCAACTGAAAATAATTATGACTGCTTTGGGTGGTTAAGCCACTTAAGCCACTAGTCATAGCAATGGTTGATAGTAAAAAAGAGATTACAATACCTCGCCGATAAGGCGAGGATATTGTATTTAAAGGATGAGGTAATGGGGAGTTTTGAAAAAAAGCTAGCTAAGTTCTGGGAAATATTTTATGACTACAATGGATATGAGAAGGTGCTGACGGGACTGCAAAACACTCTTGTTATAGCTATTGTGGGTTTGGCGATAGGTATTGTGATAGGGACAATCATCGCTAGTATTGAGGTGGTGCCAAAATATAAAAGGTTGCCCAAAATACTCAATGGAATATGTTCCTTTTATGTGGGATTGTTCAGAGGGACTCCAGTAGTTGTGCAGCTTTTGGTTGCCTACTATGTCATTCTTCCCCTAATGGGAATAAATCTGCCTTCATTGCAGGTGTGTATACTTGTGTTTGGACTAAACAGTGGAGCATACGTTTCGGAAATCATGAGAGGCGGCATTATGTCTGTGGACCCTGGACAGATGGAGGCAGGACGTGCGGTGGGACTTAGCTATGGTATTACAATGATGAAGATTGTTGTACCCCAGGCCGTTAAAAATATCCTCCCTACATTGGGCAATGAACTGATTGCTCTAGTAAAGGAAACGTCCGTTGTTAGCTTTGTTGGGGCGGCAGACTTGTATGTGGCTTTTAGTTACATAGGCACTAACAGCTATGAGTTTATGGTACCTTATCTTGTTATGGCTTTGATTTATATTATCATTGTCATGATAATAGCATTACTCGTCAAAACTATGGAAAGGAGCCTGAGAAAAAGTGATAGACGTAATTAATCTGAAAAAAAACTATGGCAGGCTCGAAGTGCTCAAGGGCATAAATATTACCATAAGCGAAGGTGAGAAGGTTGCCGTCATAGGGCCTTCTGGCAGCGGGAAAAGTACATTTCTGCGTTGCTTGAATTGTATGGAGGATCCAACTGATGGCGCCATAGTATTTGACGGTGTAAATATTGCAGATATGAAGGTTGACATAAATGTTCATAGACGACATATGGGGATGGTTTTTCAGCAGTTCAACCTGTTTAATAACAAAAGCGTAATTGGTAATATAATGCTGGCTCCGCTGCAGATAAAGCTTTATGAACATAGGGTAAAGAAGCTGAAGAACAGCTTAATGAAAATAAGTAATATGTTTACAAAGGACAAGAAGCCGCTTTTTGAAATATCTGAAACGCGAAAAGCAATTAAAGCCAAGGTTAGGGCAAATGCAATGCGACTACTTAAGAGGATTGGATTGGAGGATAAGGCCGATACATATCCATCGACACTTTCGGGAGGTCAGAAGCAAAGAATAGCAATAGTTCGTGCTCTTGCCATGAATCCGAAGGTTATGCTCTTTGATGAGCCAACATCGGCTCTGGACCCGGAAATGGTTGGAGAGGTCCTAGATTTGATTAAACAGCTGGCAGATGAGGGCATGACCATGGTTATTGTTACACATGAAATGGGATTTGCCCGGGAAGTAGCTACCAGAATTCTTTTTATGGATGAGGGGCAGATTCTTGAGGAAAATAAACCTGAAGAATTTTTTGCAAATCCACAAAACCCAAGGACTAGGGAGTTTTTATCGAAGGTACTTTAGTCAATTAATTCGTCTTCATTCATCGGCGAGCTATAGAGGTAAGCGTCTTCTGAAGACATAGATAAAGGCTCCACAGTTAGTATCTAGCATTAGAATAATGACGAATAAGGGATGATACCAAGGCTAAAAGTAGTGGTGCCATCCCTTTATTTATGCAAGTGGAAATGGAGCATCATCCATAAACAAATCTGAGTTACATATCTGCTAATGTATCAAGGATCTTGTTTTCAATAAAGGAGTGGAAGGTTGTACCTACAGACTCTGCAACCGCCTCGGGAATAAAACCACCGGCCATTGTCTTATGACCTCCGCCATTTCCGAGCCCCTTTAGCACAGTCATTATTATTTTACCGGCATCCAAATGTGCGGTCTCATTTCTAACGGAGAATTTGACTCCACCTTTACGTTGTGAATAAACGACAGAAAACTCAACTTCCTTAAGAGACATTATAAAATCAGAGATTGTCCCAAGAAGTGAATCGGGGCAATCCATTCCTATATCAGCTATACCGACATTTTTATATATCTTGACATTTTTAATGGCGTTGCTGTATGCCATTAGGTCACAAAACTGCAGTTGGTTTAATTGGATTAGGTTCAATAGCTCTATGTCTGAGGTTTTATACAGCGTGTAGAACATTTCCAAGTCAAGCTCACTGACGCCTCTGGATAAATCGAGAGTATCTGTTTTTATACCATAAATAAGCGCTGTGGCAATTTTCTTTGGAATCTCAACGCCGTTTTCTACAAAGTACTCGGCAATAATTGAGGAGCAAGCACCAACCTGGGGCCTGATATCCTGGAAAAGATAATCGATTTTATGAAATGTTGGGTGATGATCTATTGACGCTATTTCATTTCCAATAAAATCTGTTATATTAGAGTTGCCCTTTTGTGAATCTACAAGAATTATGTAGTCATCTTTGGTCATGTCGGGGATTTCAGTAATGTTTTTCAGCTCTATATCCAGTAACTCAGTCATTCTGCTGGTACTATATTTTTCAATTTCTCCGCGGTAGCATATGTCTGCTTGCATATTGGCATTTTGCAGCAGGTATTGAAGACCGTAGGCGCTGGCTATAGAGTCAGGATCAGGAGAATTATGCATTTGTATTAATATCCTTTGACCGCTTTCGGATATTATGTTAAGGAGCTTTTGCAGATTAGTGGTTTTTCCGCTTGTATTTTTATTCATTGTTTGTACCAACCTTCATATTATTAAGTGAAATTATGAAATTATTAAAGCCATGGAGATAATAGCCATTGCTTGTTCTGTTTTATTTTATCAGATGTGTTTGTGCTATTCAAGCAACCTATTGAAGGAAAGTATGGATGCCCGTATTATGCCTGTATTGTAGTTAATCAGTGTATAATATTGATAATTCTCAGGAAATAGAGAAATAGTGTGCACGGCAAGTATAACTCTGATATAATTAAATAGCCATATCAATATACCGGTGAGGGAAGAGAACCATATGCAGAATGACAAGTTATTCGAATTTATGACTCAAATGTATGCCGAGATGAAGGAAGGATTCGGCAGGCTCGACTCCGAGATGAAGGAAGTCAAAAAAGCCTTGCTACATATTGAACAGGATCACGGCAAAAAGCTTGAAGTTATATTTGATGGATTGACACAGCATACAGATCAACTAAATCGTATTGAGGAGCGTTTGAACAAACACGACGATATCATCTTAAAACGCATCAAATAAAAATCATCCTTAGTTCTGTCACCTTTTATTATACTGTATAGCTGAAACCATCTTTATATACTATATCTGATCCAAGATCACCTGTTACCGTTGGTGACCCTAAACTTTGCTGCTTTTGCCACTCGTTGCATACTCCAGACTCAATAAGCTTACTGGCTTGATTTCTTCGTTTCCAAGTATAACTGTTTGAGTTTCACCATCCCAATTTACTTCAACTCCTAGCATATCGCTGACCGCACGAATAGGAAGATAACAACACTCTCCTTTTTTAGCAAATTATGTCCATACATTATATAATGTCCATAATATATTGTCAAATTGTGTCGCATTTGACCCTATCTAT
>CAZEIH010000001.1:0-254601 GCA_964512095.1 uncultured Oscillospiraceae bacterium | reverse complement strand
TGTTAAGCACGCCGCCAGCGTTCGTCCTGAGCCAGGATCAAACTCTCTAAAAAATTTTGTGGTGACACAAGTGTCACTCAAACTTTATTCAGAGAGCCATTTTGGCTCTTTGTTTACGTTATCACTGACTTAAAGTTCGCAAGCTTCTGTGACCGTTCTAGCCGATCATCAGAAAACTCTTAGAATTTACGAGTTCCTTTACTTCCCTTAAATCGCTAAGCGATTTGCGGGTACCTACAAACTTTCGTTTGTAAGCATGTATTGTCTCTCACTGTTTACTTTTCAAGGTCCATATTTCTTTGGCTTCAATCAATTTGCTTGATTTTCTGCCCGGCATTTGACTAACTCTGTCAACTGGCCGTCTCTTTTCTTAACCCCGTCAAAGGGCTTTAGTTAAGAGTGCCGCTCGCATTGGAGCAGCTTTTATATACTATCACGCTGTTCTTATTTTGTCAACCACCTTTTTAAAATTTATTTTCAGGTGATCCGGCAACTTCCTTCGCCGTGGGACAGCTTCTATACTATAACACCTCAATGGCTGAATAATCAACTCACCCTAATTAGCTTTTGCCTCAATGGGAGTAATTTATTCATGCTTCTCTTTTTCATGCTTCGTTATACGATTCATATACTTGATTTCTCTCCACCTTGAAATGCATTTTTGCAACAAGTCCGCCTCTTCCGAGTACATAAATAGAGGCCGGTTCTGATTAGTCAGTACCAGCCCCTTAGTTCTTGAGCTTACTTATCGCTTCTAAGTATATAATACGTACTTATTCTAAATTATTATCGCTTTCCGAGTTATTATCGCTTTCCGAGTTATTATCGCTCCTAGAGTCATTATCCTCTTGCGTTCCGTCGCAGTCTTGCTGATCACCGTCATCCTCCTCTGCTTCTATCCTTGCAATACTGACAACTTCATTCCCACTGGTGGTTCTCATCAAGGTTACACCCTGAGTCGCACGTCCAAGTATGCTGATTCCGCTGACTTCCATCCTGATTATTGTACCGTCTGAGCTAATTAGTAAAATCTCATCGGTTTCATTGACCAGCTTGGTCCCTGCTACACTACCTGTCTTTTCAGTTACCCTGTACGTTAGAATCCCCTTTCCTCCTCTTGTCTGGGTTTTGTATTCCTCCAACTCAGTTCTCTTTCCAAAACCGTTCCTAGTAACAACAAGAAGTGTTGTGTCCGGCATTGAGGTGCCCATTCCCACAACATAGTCTTCCTCACCCAAGGTAATACCCTTCACACCTTGAGATACTCTTCCCAAAGGGCGAACATCACTTTCCTGGAAGCGTATAGACATTCCCTTACTGGTTACAAGGATAATATCTTGTTCTCCATCTGTAAGCCGTACGTCTATCAGTTCGTCATTTTCTCTCAGTGTTACAGCCAGTAGCCCACCTCTTCTTATATTATCGTACTTCATCAGGTCTGTCTTTTTTACAACACCATTTCTGGTGGCCATAATCAAATACATTCCTTCTTTATACTCTGAAATAGGTATTACTGCTGATATGTTTTCATCGCCATCCAGCTCGAGCAGGTTGACAATGGCAGTCCCCTTGGCCTGTCGTCCTGCCTCGGGAATCTGATAAGCCTTGAGTCTGTAAACCCTTCCTTTGTTGGTGAAGAAGAGTATATAGTGATGGGTAGAGGTTATAAACAGCCTTTCCACCAAATCCTCTTCCCTTGTGCTAAGGGCAATTATACCCTTACCACCGCGTTTCTGGCTCTTATATGTATCACAGGGCAATCTCTTTACATATCCGAAATGAGTAAGAGTTATGACGCTTTCCTCTTCCTCTATCAAATCTTCTATGTCAATATCGTCTTCTCCTATTGTAATTTCAGTTCTTCTCTCATCTCCATATTTATTGCGGATTACTGTAATCTCATCCCTAATTATGCCAAGCAGAAGAGCTTCATCAGCTAAAACATTCCTATAGTATTGAATCTTCTCCATTATTTCGTTGAATTCAGCTTCCAGCTTGTCTCTTTCTAGTCCTGTCAGTCTTCCCAATCTCATATCAACTATGGCTTGGGCTTGCCTCTCACTAAAATTGAATCTATCCACAAGCCCCTGCTTTGCAATTGCTTCTGTTCTGGAGCTCCTTATTATCTTGATGACCTCATCCAGATGGTCAATGGCTATCCTTAAGCCCTCCAATATGTGGGCTCTAGCCTCCGCCTTCTCCAGTTCGAATTTTGTGCGTCTTGTAATAACTTCCTTTTGATGCTTCAGATAGTATTCCAGAGCCATCCTAAGGTTGATTATCTTCGGCTCAAACTTTCCCTCATCTGTCTGAACTAGAGCAAGCATATTAGTACTAAAGGAATCTTGCATCTGGGTATTCTTGTATAGCTGGTTTAATACAACATTTGCATTTGCATCCCTCTTTAGCAATATAACAATCCTGACAGCTTCGGTTCTGTCCGATTCATCATTAATATCAGCTATTCCTTCTATCCTTTTGTCTTTCACCAGATCTGCTATCTTTTCAATAAGTCTTGCTTTGTTTACCTGGTAAGGCAAATCCTTAACAATAATACGCTGCCTATTATTACTGCCAATCGTCTCTATTTCTGCCTTTGCCCTTACAACGATCCTGCCTCTGCCTGTTCTGAAATAGTCTCTAATACCCTGCTTTCCCATGATTGTGCCAGCAGTGGGGAAATCAGGGCCCTTTATGATTTTACTCAATTCCTCTATCGTTACCTCAGGGTTGTCAATCATTGCAATTATTCCATCTATGACTTCCTTTAGGTTGTGGGGAGGAATATTTGTTGCCATACCTACGGCAATACCAGAAGAGCCATTGACCAACAAATTTGGAAACCTGGATGGCAAAACCACTGGCTCCATTTCATGCTCGTCAAAGTTGGGCTTAAAATCCACTGTGTCTTTATTTATATCAGCAAGCATTTCTGTTGATATTTTGGCAGTTCTTGCCTCTGTATATCTCATTGCTGCCGGTGGATCACCGTCCCTGGAACCGAAATTGCCATGCCCGTCTATAAGGGGGTTTCTTAAAGAAAAGTCCTGTGCCATACGAACAAGACTGTCGTATACCGCCGCATCACCATGAGGATGATACTTACCCAGCACATCTCCTACTGTGGTCGCGCATTTACGATAAGGCTTATCTGCTGTGAACCCCTGAGAAAACATTGAGTAAAGAATCCTTCTATGCACAGGCTTGAGGCCATCCCTTACATCCGGCAGAGCACGGTCAACTATTACACTCATCGCATAATCGATGAATGACTTTTTCATCTCCGCTTCTATATCTACGGGAATGACATTTTGCACATTCATACCTTCTGAGTCCGCCATTAGTAATACCTCTTTCTGTAAGTCATTTTTTAAGTTTTGCCATATTTACTAAAGATACATTCTTTATTTTAATAAACTTTTATATTTCTGTCCACTTTTTTCACAATGTATAAAAAAGGACTGCCTATAAGCAGCCTCTCAAAACAGGGGTCATATGTATCAAAAAAGATTTATCTATGTCTTCAGAAGACGCCTACCTCTATAGGGCGGCGATGAATGAAGACGAATTATTTAGCTTCCTTGGTCAGGTGGAGTTCAGTCTACACCTGACTCCCTGAGTGAAGCGAATTGACTTTCACACAAAGCTGTGGGGCTTGTGGACAAATCAACTATGCTTTTGGTATTCTTACGATAAATTCTACATATTCACCTCTATCTATCTGGGCAGCCTTGGCATCTACTCCAGATTTTTTCATTAGCTCAATTGCCTGTCGGATTGTATTTACAAATATTCTGATATCCTTTATCGTTTTGGTGAACTTCCTCTCAACCGGTTTTTCCTTGTTTTTACTAAGAAATTTATCTATCACTCTTTCAATTAGCTCTTCTGTCTTTTTCACATTCAAGCCCTTATCACAGACATGTCTTAGTACCTTTAGCTGAAGCTGCTCATCATGTAACTTTAGTAATGATCTGGCATGCCTTTCAGTAAGATTGTTGTCAGACAATATTTTTTTAACCAAAGGGGATAGACGTAAAAGTCTGATTTTATTCGCTACCGTAGACTGGCTTTTGCCTATTTTCTGAGCAAGCTCCTCCTGTGTAAGTCCATGCTCATTGATTAGGTTGTTATATCCCTCTGCCTCCTCCAAATAGTTTAAATCCTCACGTTGAAGGTTTTCAATAAGTGCCAATACGGCAGAATCATTGTCAGTAATATTAATAATGATTGCCGGTATTTCCTTCAAGCCTGCCATAATTGCCGCCCGCAGCCTTCTTTCTCCTGCCACAAGCTCAAATTTGCTACTAGTTATTTTTCTCACATTAATAGGCTGAATAACTCCATACTGCTGTATTGATTCACAAAGCTCTTCAAGGGCGCCCTTGGTAAATTGTTTTCGTGGTTGATATGGGTTTGGCCTTACCGAATCAATATTTAGATAGGTGATATTTTTTATGTCATTTCCATTTTCTTGTCTAGTAAATTGAAGCTTATTCTCTAGCATACAGCACCATCCTTTTCAAGTAATAAGTGTCGCACTATATGCATTACAGCACATACACTCACGTTTTTTACATTATTTTCCTTATGTCTATGTGAGTAATTATTCGCCGCTGCTTTTTTAATTTCCTTTTTTATATTACAGAAATCGTTCGTCCCATTTTCTTAATTTGTTACACAAGCCAACTCATACCAACGGCTCTCTTGACGGTTTTCCCGCTTTTCTAGGGTAAATCGTCGGCGTTTGTCGCAATTTTCTCACAATTACTATACTTCTTTTTATGTCAGTATCCGGCAAAGTAAATTCCTTTACCTCATCAATTTCTCCACCAAGAATATTTAGAGCTTTGTTTGAAATGGATATCTCATCTTGACAACAGCCCTTCATTGCGATAAATATTCCTCCCATTCTAACAAGAGGGAGGCAATATTCTAGTAGAATTGGCAGAGCCGCTACAGCTCTCGCAGTTACTACGTCAAATTTTTCTCTGAATTCTGGATACTTACCTGCGTCTTCCGCTCTCATATGAACTGCTTTTATTGCCTTCAGGTTAAGCTCGGAGGTAACAGCGTCAAGAAAGCCTATCCTCTTTTCAAGAGAATCAAGTAGTACTATATCAATGTCAGGCTTTACTATTTTTAAAGGTATTCCTGGAAAACCTGCTCCTGTTCCAACATCAATCAGTGTTTCAACACCCTCTAGAAACGGAATAATACATAGAGAATCCACAAAATGTTTCAGTATGATTTCTCTATCATCACGTATTGCAGTTAAATTCATTTTTTCATTCCATTCTAGCAGTATCCTTTTGTATTCAAAAAATAATCTTACCATTTTTATATCGAGTTGGGCACCAAATTGAGCTGCCCCATTTCTCAGATTTGCTTCAAGTATATTTCCCATATAGTTCCCACCTTCCGTTCATTTTACGCACAACCTTATACAAGCCAAACATATCAATAATCCTTTCGTGCCACATGGATTAGCTTTCTTTTTCGGCATTGCCTCTTTCTTTACTACTACTCATGTATATTAACAGAACTGAAATATCTGCAGGTGAAACACCAGATATTCGTGAAGCTTGGCCTATGGAAACTGGCCTTAGCTTTTCCAGCTTCTGCCTGGCTTCCAGCCTTAGGCCGTGGATAGCTGTATAGTTTATTTTATCCGGAATTTTCTTTCTCTCCATTTTCCTATATTGCTCTACTTGAGTCATTTGTCTGTTTATATAGCCCTCGTACTTTATAGATATCTCTACCTGCTCTGCTACCGGATCATATTTTTTCTGTTCGCCTGTTTTGAAATGCTCCGGTCTTTCTTTGTCAACTGCTTCTAGTAACCTATATGTGATTTCCGGTCGTCTGAGTAGCTCTGCAACATTAATTCCAGATTTAATATTTGTACTACCCAAGGATGTCAGTAATGAATTGACTTCGTCAGATGGGGGTAAATATGTTTTCTTCAGGCGATTAATCTCTTCTTCGATTCTCTCCTTTTTGTTAATAAAGCTTTTATATCTGTCCTCGGTAATCAATCCGATCTCGTAACCCATTTGAGTCAATCTCAGATCTGCATTGTCCTGTCTGAGCAGCAGCCTGTATTCCGATCGCGACGTCATGATTCTGTAAGGCTCCGATGTTCCCTTTGTAACTAGATCGTCAATGAGGACACCAATATACGCCTGCGATCGATCAAGTAACATGGGTTCTTTGCCCAGTAATAGATTAACTGCATTTATACCTGCTATAAGTCCTTGCGCAGCCGCTTCCTCATATCCGGAGCTTCCATTGATTTGTCCTGCTGAAAATAATCCATTGATATTTTTCAACTCAAGGCTTAGCTTAAGCTGAGTTGGCTCAATACAATCATATTCTATAGCGTATCCGCTTCTCATGATATGAACACTTTCCATCCCGGGCACTGTCTTTATCATTTCCTCTTGTACATCCTCCGGTAAGCTGCTTGACATACCCTGGATATACATTTCCTCTGTGCCCAATCCCATAGGCTCAACAAATACCTGGTGTTTTTCCTTGTCTGCAAAACGCACAACCTTGTCCTCAATAGACGGACAATACCTAGGACCTATACCCTCAATCTGTCCCCCATAAAGTGGAGATCGATGCAGGTTTGCCCTAATTACCTCATGAGTTCTAGCATTGGTATATGTCTGCCAGCAGGATATCTGCTCCCTTTCTATTATTTCATTTTCAAAGGAAAAAGGAATTATTACATCATCACCTGGCTGTTCCGTCATTTTTGAAAAGTCAATACTTTTCCTGTTGATCCTTGCCGGCGTACCGGTTTTAAACCTCAGCAATTCAATTCCCATTTCTTTTAAGCTATCTGAAAGCTTATTTGCGGGGAATAATCCGTCTGGACCACCACTAAAGCTAATATCTCCAATATGAATTTTCCCCTTTAGATATGTACCGGTGGTAAGGATTACAGCCCGGCACATATAGACAGCGCCTGTATGGGTTTTAACTCCCTTGATACATTTGTTGTCATCCATTATCAGCTCAACCACCTCAGCCTGCTTTATGTAAAGATTATCCTGGCATTCAAGGGTGTGCTTCATCTCCATCTGGTATCTTCTCCTGTCCATTTGCGCTCTAAGAGAATACACAGCTGGCCCTTTAGCTGAATTAAGGGTCTTTGATTGAATTAGTGTCTTGTCAGCACACTTCCCCATTTCTCCACCCAGTGCATCAATCTCTCTTACCAAATGTCCTTTGCCAGTGCCTCCTATGTTTGGATTACATGGCATATTTGCTATACTGTCAAGGTTTATGCTAAATAATAGGGTTTTCATCCCAAGCCTTGCACAGGCGAGGCCCGCCTCACAGCCGGCGTGTCCTGCGCCAACCACACCTATATCAAAATTTCCTGCTATGTATTCCATATGAACTACCTCTCTGCCTTCTTTGTCTTGATAGTGCTTTGGCCACTGACATGATAATTTTTACTTTCCTATGCAAAATCTGGAGAAAATTTCATTTACAACATCCTCACTAACAGACTCACCAGTTATTTGGCCGAGAAAGTCTGCGCTTTCCTTTATATCAATAGTAATAAAATCAAGAGGAAGGCCGCCTGTATGAGCAGCTTCAGCTGTTTCAAGGCTGCTTATTGCATCCTCAATAAGTTGCCTATGCCTTACGTTTGTTATGATTACCTCGTTATTTAAACTTATCTTACCGCCAATAAAAAGCTTCTCAATAATGTCTGTTAGCTCTTCCATGCCGGTACCATCTGTCATTGATGCAACAACAACCGGCGAATTACCTGAATCCGTAACATACTTCTTCATATCTTGGACTCTGGCCTCATCTGCTATGTCGGTCTTGTTTATAATAACAATTCTTTTCTTTGCTGATGTGGCTTTGAGTATATTTAAATCCTCGGGAAGGATTCCAGTTTGTCCATCAAGTACAATGATTGCTAAATCCGCTAACGATGCGGCTTCTCGCGCCCTTTCCACTCCAATTGCTTCAACGGGATCAACAGTGGCACGAATTCCTGCGGTATCTAGAAACATCACAGGTATACCCTTTATATTTACATACTCCTCAATAACATCCCTTGTAGTGCCTGGAATATCTGTCACTATAGCTCTACTGGTTCCTGTCAGCGCATTCAACAGTGATGATTTACCCGCATTGGGCTTTCCAATAATAGCTGCCGTAATTCCTTCACGTAGCAGTCGTCCCCTCTCAAAGCTCTCTAGTGTTTTATGAAGCTCATCCTTAATTTTCAATACTCCTTCATATACAATGTCCCCTGTTATGTCTTCTATTTCATGTTCAGGATATTCTACCACTGCTTCAATCCGTGCAATAAGCTCAATGAGTCCTCTTCTCTCTTTCCTTATTCTTTGGCTGAGCCGCCCCTCCAGCTGTGCTACAGCCGCCCTTGATCCCTCGTCAGTCTTTGAGTTAATCAGATCAATCACGGCCTCCGCCTGAGTCAAATCCATTCGCCCATTTATATATGCCCTTTTTGTAAATTCACCAGGCATCGCCGCCTTGGCGCCATGCCTCAATACAAGAGAAAGAACATTTTTAAGTACCACTATCCCTCCATGACAATTTATCTCTATAGTGTCTTCGCCGGTAAAGGTTCCAGGCCCGTCCATCTTTGTTAGAAGCACTTCGTCCATTAACCTCCCATCAGAAGGGTCAATTATTTTTCCATAACTTACAGTGTGACTCTTTATATCATATATATTCTTCCGACCCTTAAAAATACAATCCGCCACATTAAAAGCATCAGGACCACTTATCCTTATAATCCCCACACCACCGGTGCCATAAGGGGTAGATATGGCCGCTATTGTATCAAAGTCATTAAAATTTCTTCCTTTGTTTTGCATCATATTCCTCTTAATAATATTTTATTTGTGTCTTCAGAAGACGCTGACCTCTATAGTTCGCCGATGAATAAATACTAATTAATTAACTTCCTTGGTCAGGTGAAGTTTTCTGACATCTATTATAACATTACAGTTCAATAAAATTTAAAAGAGGACGACATATATTGTCCTCCCCTCATAACTGCTTTATTTGCTTTAGCTTTCAATCCTACCTTCTGCCGTTTCCCTGCTTTAAGGTAATTACTACCTTTCTGTTGGGGTCTTCTCCCACGCTAAAGGTTTCTACATAATTATTGCTTTGCAGAGTTGAATGTATAATCCTTCTTTCGTACGGATTCATCGGCTCCAGCGAAACATTCCTGCGATATTTGACAACCCTCTCGGCCAGCCTTTCCGCGAGCCTTATAAGTGTTTCTTCCCTTTTTTGTCTGTAATTTTCTATGTCCAGTGTGACTCTCTTATAGTTTTCGTTTCTTCTATTTACTACCAGACTGGTAAGATACTGCAGGGCATCCAGTGTTTCACCTCGTCTACCGATTATTATTCCACTGTCCTTCCCTGTAACTTTTATCTGTATTGCTTCCTCATCCTCTGTTTTTTCAATATCCACAGCCACATTCATCTTATCAAATACATCACTTAAAAATTGGACTCCATCCTCTGACTGTTTATCATTGAGTGTCACCACTACTTTGGCTAACTTACTGCCAATACCAAATAAACCCTTTGAACCTTCATCAATTATTTCTACTTCTACATCTTCTCTCTCAACACCAAACTCCTCCAGGGCTGAGTTTATTGCATCCTGCACGGATTTACCCGTCTTCTCTATAACTTTATCCATCTATGTCAGCAGCCTCCCTTTCATCCGCTTTTTTATCAACACATTGTTCACTACGCTTTACTTCTTCTTTCCACCCTTTTTGCTTCCGCCTTTTTTGCCTCCGCCCTTCTTTCCCTTATTGCTTTTTCCCTTGCTATTACCCTTTTGAGGGCTAGAAGGTAACTCCTTTTTTGCTGGCAATTCCTCAGCACTATCGCTACCATTATCTATTGTACCATTATTTTCTTCAAGTAATGCCGATTCATCAGTTATTTTTTTTGACTTATCATCCTTAGCCTGAACTACCAGTGGATCCTTCTTCTTAGTATAATTTAGATAAAGCTGCTGGAATATTGCAAATACATAGCCTGACATCCAGTATAGAATTACACCTGCTGGAAGTCGGAATGAAAACATAAGTGTCATTACAGGTCCCATATAAAGCATTGAATTTGAGGAACAGCCTGAAGCACCTTCCGGTTTGTTGGTGGCCTTCGGCATCGTCATCTTGCTGGACATATAAGTTGCTAAAGTAGCAACAATAATTAATACAAGCAGTGGCAGCTGTACCTTCCAGGTGTTGGCAAAATCAGTAAACAGTAATGCAGGATTTGGTGTCTCACCCAAATGGAGTCCCAGGAAGCTATTAAAATCTATTAGCTCCGATTTATCAAGTAATCCTGTTACCTGTGAAAGGGCCTCGGGGTTTTCATTGAAGTAACTGAGAGCCTTTATTTCGCCATGTGTTCCCCACGACTTAACCACTTCTTCAATAGTTTTTGGAATATTTTCTCCCGCCTGTAATGAATTTATAGCCAGCTGCGCCTTTGCTGCCACATTTATAATGGCTGTTCTAGCTTCTTCTGTTTTTCCAATTAGGAATTTCAAAGGCTGTACTATGACCCAATAGAGCGTGAGCAGTATAGGCATTTGGATCAACATCGGCACACAACCACCTGCAGGATTGTAATTGTGCTCCTCATAAAGCTTCATCATTTCTTTATTAAGCTGCTCTTTATCATCCTTGTATCTTTTTTGAATATCGTTTAATAATGGCTGGATCTCCTGCATTTTTGCTGTTGACTTTTGTTGCTTTATGGTTAGAGGAAGCATTACCAACCTGACTAGTATTGTAAATATTATTATAGCTAATCCATAATTCTCAAATGCAATATAGTATATAAATCTCAGTACTTTTCCAAGTAAATATGCAATAGGATCAAGCATAAGCTAATAATTCCCTTCTTTTATTTAGCACAAAAATTATACTGTCTATTTGACAGGGTCGTATCCTCCTGGATGGAAAGGATGGCATTTTGACAAGCGTTTTACAGCCAGCCAGCTCCCTTTAAATGCTCCATACCTGCTCAATGCATCTATCGCATACTGAGAACACGTAGGGTAGAACCTGCATCTCCTCCCACTAAGAGGGGATATATACTTTTGATACAATCGTATCAATGCTATGAATAGTTTTTCAATCCATCCCATTTATTCTGATCAAAAGCCCGCACTTTTCTTAAAAGGAACTTCATTTCCTTCCGGATTTCCGCAAATCCATATTCTTTTTCTGTGTATCGCGCTAAAAATACAATATCAAGTCCGTCATGGATGTATTCTTCATAGTATCTATAGCTTTCCCTAATCAGTCTTTTTACTCTGTTGCGCTTCACACTATTGCCAACCTTCTTATTGGCTGTGATACCCAGTTTGTTCGAACCGGATCTATTTTGCATCACATATATAACCATATATTTCCCAGGGAAGAATTTTCCTCTCCTGTAAATCCGAACAAACTCGTAATTTTTCTTCAAAGGTATCGTTTTTTTCATTTTCTCCCCGCCCTTGGCTGAGAACAATCGCAGTTCAAGTTATCAATGAAAGAAAAAGACCACACTTATGCGGTCTTACGCTGAAAGCACTTTTCTTCCCTTTAGCCTGCGTCTTTTCAACACGTTTCTGCCGTTGCGCGTTTTCATTCTTTTTCTGAATCCATGTTCTACGCTTCTTTGCCTCTTCTTAGGCTGATATGTTCTTAACACAGTAACACCCCCGTTCTATGCTGCAGGTAAGCTATTGCTTTTACCTAACTATAAGTATTTGCTGTTATTTATTTATTTAAACAGTTTTCAAATCAAATGACGTCCTAAACACATGGACACCACGCCAATTATATATTAATATATTCTATTATGTCAAGAAACTATTTTATATTTCCTTTCTTTAGGGGTTTCTAGGTTACCAAGAAAAAAATACTTAACAATCTTCAACGTTTCTTAAAAACATATTCTAATGATAAAGGCTGTGGATAAACGAAGATTTTCCACTCTAATTGTGGATAACTAGTCAATTTTCAATTGAATATTACCATGAATTCTGATATATTTATTAATGCTTATAGTAAATTAACCTTACAAAAGAAAATAAGTATTTCATATACATTCAAAAACCTGTAAGCTGTATTAAAACAATTACATACCAGCTCATTTACTGCTGGATTTATTATTTAAAACTAACCTTTTGGAGGAAATATCATGAGCATACCCATATCCAGTTTATGGCCCAAGGTTCTTGATCTATTAAAAAACGAGCTGACAGAGATTAGCTACAATACCTGGATAAGAACCATTGAGCCTCTTCAGCTTAATACAAATACAATAGAGCTAGAAGTTCCTACAGATTTTAATAAGGGAATACTGGAATCAAGATATATTACACTTATATCAAATGCAATAAAGCAAGTATCATCCAGAGAATATAAAGTTATAGTATCAATGCCTTCACAGGATTCACAACAAAAAAGAACCATGCATTCGGATCAATTTACGAATGATGATCTTTATAATTCAATTTTAAATCCCAAGTATACCTTTGACACCTTTGTCATAGGTAATGGAAATAGACTTGCTCATGCTGCATCCGTTGCTGTTTCCGAAGCACCTGCACAAGCATACAACCCTCTTTTCCTTTATGGGGGAGTCGGTCTGGGGAAAACTCATCTCATGCATGCTATAGGGCATTACATACTTACTCAAAATCCTTCATCAAGGGTATTGTATGTATCTTCTGAAAAATTTACAAATGAGCTCATAAACGCTATTAAGGATGATAAAAATGAGCAATTTAGAAGTAAATACAGAAATATTGATGTATTACTAATAGACGATATACAATTCATTGGTGGTAAAGAAAGAACTCAAGAGGAGTTTTTCCACACCTTCAACGCACTTCATGAAGCTAATAAACAGATAGTCATATCCAGTGACCGTCCACCAAAGGAAATAACCACCCTTGAGGATAGGCTTCGCTCAAGGTTTGAGTGGGGCTTGGCAGCTGATATCCAGTCTCCTGACCTGGAAACGCGAATAGCTATATTGCAGAAAAAGGCACAGATGGAAAACATTATAATTCCTAACGATGTTCTTTCCTTTATAGCAGATAAGGTTGTATCAAACATACGTGAGCTTGAGGGTGCTTTAAATAAAGTCATTGCCTATTCATCCCTTACAGAAACGGAAATATCAATAGATTTGTGTGCAGAAGCTCTTAAAGAAATTCTTGCAGCATCCAATAACCGAATTATTGATGCCAAGCATATAATTGAAGCAGTATCCAGGTACTTTGATCTTAGACCGGACGAGTTTCTTTCACAGAAAAGGAACAGGAACATATCCTTTCCAAGACAGATTGCAATGTATCTATGCAGAGATATTACAGGACTATCACTCCCTAAGATTGGAGATGAATTTGGGGGAAGGGATCATACTACTGTTATTCATGCTATACAAAAGATAGAAAAAGATATGCAAAACAACCAAGAAACAAAACGCACTGTCGAGGAGCTTGTTAGAAATATAACAGGAAAATAAAATTTATCCCCAAAATATGTTGATATGGGGACAATTGATATGTTGATAATATGTTGATATTTGATTGAGGTTTGATAAGTTGAAAAATGTGCTCATTTTATCAACAGAAAATCAACAGGCAAAATGCACTCACTTATAAGGCTTGACTGACTTATGCACTAAATCAACAGCACTTACTATTATTACTGTTTATTCTTTTATATTATATTAATAAATAATAAGACGACCGGAGGTTAACCAAATGAAGATAATATGTTCGCAGGATAATTTACTTGAAGGTATCAATATTGTACAAAAGGCTGTATCATCAAAAACAACACTGCCTATACTTGAAGGTATACTGATTGAAGCTGATGATAGAATAAAGTTAACAGGAAACGATCTTGAGATAGGTATAGAATGCTACGTTGACGCAGATGTAAGGGAAAAGGGTTCTGTTGTACTATATTCTAAGATGTTTGGTGATATTGTTAGAAGACTTCCGGATTCAGAGGTTTTAATAGAAGTTAAGGATAACAATTTGGTAGTAATTGAATGTGAAAATTCTTTATTTGAGATTAAAGGAATGTCATCAGATGGATTCCCTGCTCTTCCCTCTATAGAGAGGGAAAAAGGTATTAAAATCAGCAAGAAAATATTGAAGGATATGATAAAGCAAACAATATTTGCGGTAAGTATTGATGAAAACAGACCTATACTAACAGGGTCGCTTTTTGAATATAGTGCCGGGAGCCTCACTATTGTTTCTATAGATGGATACAGGTTGGCCATGAGGTGTTACAGTGCTGACGGTGAGAAGGATATTGATGAAACTACAAAAAATATTGTTATTCCTGGAAAGACGTTGAACGAAATATCAAAAATAATTCAGCCAGTAGATGAAGATATATATATATATGCATCTGGTAACCAGATACTTTTTGATATGGGAAATTGTATTATGACCTCAAGACTACTTGAAGGTGATTATTTAAATTACATGGGTATAATACCCAGTGAGCATGAGACTAAGGTAACAGTCAATACAAAGGATATTATGGCTTGTTTTGAAAGAGCTTCACTGGTAATAACCAATGAAGAGAGGAGATACCCAGTTAGACTTGAAATATCTGATGATATAATAGTTATCACTGCTAATACAGAGGCTGGTAATGTAAGAGAAGAAATGAGAGCCAAAATGGAAGGTAAAAAGCTAGATATATCATTTAACCATAGATATTTTATTGAAGCATTGAGGGTAATTGATAATGAAATGGTAGATATATTCTTCACGACAAATATAGGGCCATGTACCATAAAACCAATGCAAGGCAATGATTTTGCATATTTGATATTGCCTATAAGAAAGTAAGCAAGGATACCTATGAAAGGCAGGTACGAGTATTGAAGAAGGTTAAGATAAATACAGAGTATATCAAGCTTGAGCAAATGATGAAATTAGAGGGTGTAGTAGGAAGCGGGTCAGATGCAAAGCATATCATAGTAAGCGGTGATGTGAGTGTAAATGGGCATGTAGAGGTCCAAAGGGGTAAAAAATTAAGAATAGGTGATATTGTAGAATACCGCAGTAATAAGTACCAGATAGAATAATTTAGATGATAATGCAAAATAATGTGAAGGAGTATCCTTTTGCGTATAGAAAGTGTAAGGCTTAAGAATTACAGGAATTATGATAATACTGAAGCTGATTTTTCGGATACATATAATATAATATATGGAAATAATGCTCAGGGAAAAACGAATATGGTCGAAGCAATTTTTCTATGTGCATCAGGAAGATCCCATCGAACTTCTAGAGATAGTGAGCTTGTTAAAGACGGCAGTAATTTTTTTGAAATCAAGCTAAAATATCAGAAAGAAAGTATAGAAGAAGAGATTCATGTCACGTATAGTAGTGAAGAGAAAAAAAAGATAAGGATAAATGAAATACCGTTAAAAAAAATAGGGGGATTGATGGGGCATTTAAATGCTATCATATTTTCTCCTGAGGATTTGTTGTTAATAAAGCAAGGTCCTGCAGAACGACGTAGGTTTATTGATATAACACTAAGTCAGCTCAAGCCAACATATTTTTATGATTTGCAGCAATATGGGAAAATACTTTTCCAAAGAAATAATCTTTTGAAAAACATTTCAGTAAACAAAAGGCTTACTGATACATTGGATGTTTGGGATCACAATCTTGTAAAAACCGGTTCCAGAATAATAAAAGCTAGAATAGAATTTGTTAAAAGGCTAGATACATTGTCCGGATTGAGGCATGAAAGGCTGACTAATCAAGAAGAAAAGTTAAATATAGTATACAATCCGTCATTTAATATAAAAAGCCTGGGGAATAATAGTGATTTTAATGAAATAGAAACTATATACAATATAAATTTATTTAAGAACAGAGATAAGGATTTAATGAAGGGAACTACATCATTAGGACCCCACAGGGATGATATAGATATCATCCTTAATGATGCAAGCACAAAGATATATGCATCGCAAGGTCAGCAAAGGACATCAGTGCTTTCAATGAAGCTTGCGGAAATTGACCTGATGAAGGAAGAGACTGATGAGTTCCCGGTATTGCTATTGGATGATGTTTTATCGGAGCTAGATGACAGACGTAAGGAATACCTTCTCGATAATATTGAAGGAATGCAAACGTTTATTACGAGTACTGAAAAGAGTTTTTTTACTCGTACATACTCAGATGCTAAATTTTTTTATGTAGAAGATGGGAATATTAAAGTAGAGAAATAGAAATTAAATCTAATGATTTGCACTGAAAATATTTTTACGATAGAATGTACTAGAAGGAAATAGTAGGAGGAAATCGATGTTTTTACATATTGGAGCTGATATAGTAATTCCACTGAAAAATGTTATAGCCATCTTGGATATGGATACAACAACAATATCAAAGGATACAAGGGACTTTTTAAAAACTGCTGAAGAGGAAGGTTTTGTAGAATCAATATCTAATGATCTCCCAAGGACGTTTGTAATAACAGAGCAGGATAAAAAGAGCAAAATATATCTTTCACCAATATCGTCAGTAACCTTGCAAAGGCGATGCGGATTCATAAAGAGTTTTACTAGTACTTGAGAAAAAAATTAGATAGGTAATACAGGAGGAAAAAATGGAAGGCATAATGACTGAAAATCACAATCAATATGATGAAAATCAAATACAAGTGTTAGAGGGCTTGGAGGCTGTTAGAAAAAGACCGGGTATGTATATTGGTAGCACTTCATTAAGGGGACTATATCATCTTGTATATGAAATAGTTGCTAACAGTATAGATGAAGCCCTTGCCGGAAGATGTGACAGGGTTGAAATAACCATAGAAAAGGACAACTCTGTTACAATAAAGGATAATGGAAGTGGAATACCGGTAGGAATTCATCCCAAGATGGGTATTCCTACAGTAGAAGTAGTTCACACGATACTACATGCAGGAGGTAAATTCGGTGGTGGTGCGTATACTGTTTCAGGAGGACTACATGGTGTTGGAGCATCTGTTGTTAATGCCCTTTCAGAATATCTAGAGGTCAGAGTTGCAAGGGATGGAAAAATATATAGACAGAGATATGAAAGAGGCTTGACTGTATCACCTCTTGAGATCATTGGAGAGGCAGATTATACAGGAACAAAGACTCACTTTAAACCTGATCCTGAAATATTTGATGAAATAGTATTCGAATTTGATTCACTAGTTACTAGGTACCGTGAAATGGCATTTCTTAATAAAGGAATAAATATCACTCTTATTGATGATAGAAATGAAGTAAGAGTTGAAAAGGAACTGCATTATGAAGGCGGTATAGTATCATTTGTGGAGTATATAAATAAGGATAAGGAAGTACTACATGATCTCCCTATATATATAGAAGGAGATAAGGGAGGTTCCTTTTGTGAAATAGCAATGCAATATAACGATAGATATGTTGAAAATATATTCAGCTATGCTAACAATATAGCTACAACAGAAGGCGGTACACATCTAACAGGATTTAAGGCTGCTTTGACAAAGGTAGTAAATGACTATGCAAGAAAGTATAATTTCATTAAGGAAAACGAAAAGAATTTGATGGGAGAGGACGTGAGGGAAGGACTTACTGCAATAGTAAGTGTTAAGCTTCTAGATCCTCAATTTGAAGGACAAACCAAAACAAAGCTTGGAAACAGTGAGATAAGAGGACTAGTTGAAAGCGTTGTAACAGAAAAGCTAACATATTTTATGGAAGAGAATCCTGCAGTTGCAAAAATAGTTTTAGATAGGTGCATGACAGCTTCTAGAGCTAGGGAGGCAGCCAAGAAAGCCAGAGAATTAACCAGAAGAAAAAGTGTCCTTGAATATTCTACCTTGCCTGGAAAATTAGCAGACTGTTCGAATAGAGATCCGGAGGCATGTGAAATATACATTGTTGAGGGTGACTCGGCAGGCGGATCAGCAAAGCAGGGTCGTGATAGGAAATACCAAGCCATACTTCCTCTTTGGGGAAAGATGCTAAATGTTGAAAAATCAAGAGTTGATAAGGTATTACAAAATGAGAAGCTTGCTCCGGTAATAACTGCACTCGGCGCAGGAATAGCAGAGGAATTTGATGTAACAAAAATAAGATATCATAAAGTAATAATTATGGCGGATGCTGATGTCGATGGAGCACACATTAGAACCTTATTGCTAACATTTTTCTTTAGGTATATGAAACCATTAGTTGAACATGGCCATGTATATATAGCAAGACCTCCCCTTTATAAAGTGTATAAAGGAAAAGAGGAATACTATGCATACAACGATGAAGAGTTAGCAGAAATACAGAGCGAGCGCGGATGGAAGAGAGAAGATTGTGATACACAGAGATACAAGGGTCTTGGTGAGATGAGTTCAGAGCAGCTTTGGGAGACTACAATGAATCCAGAAACAAGAACAATGTTAAAGGTAGAGCTAGAGGATGCCGTCGCAGCAGATAAAATTTTTACTGTGTTAATGGGAGATAAGGTAGAGCCAAGGAAAGAGTTTATACAGGAAAACGCCAAATACGTAACGAATCTTGATATATAGTATAGTTATAGTCACAGAAAAAAGAAGATGTTTCACGTGAAACATCTTCTTTTTTAAGATAATATATTTAATATATGTTTTCAAAAGACACTGGCCTCTTTAGGTCAGTAATGAATGAAGACGAATTAATTAACTTCTTTGATCAGGTGGAGTTCATTCTCCACTTGAAGCCCTAAGTGAAGAGAATTTATTTTGGAAAGTTCTAATGTTTCACGTGAAACAATCAATTATGATATTTTAATCATTATTGTACAACGGTGGTGTAACATTTAGCTACTTTATGTTATAATTACATAGATTACAGTATTTTAGATGTTAGGAGTGAATTAATTGGCCAAGGTAATAGCTATCGCAAATCAAAAGGGTGGAGTCGGAAAGACAACAACGGCAGTTAACCTAAGTTCATGCCTTGGATACCTGGGCAAGAAGGTGGTTATTATTGATGTCGATCCCCAAGGCAACACCACCAGCGGCCTTGGCATAGATAAAAAGACAATCGGTAAATCTATTTATGATGTGATAATAAACGATGAGAAAATCGAAAACACTTTGATGCAAACTATGATAGACAAGCTATATATATGCCCTTCTAATATACAGCTTGTCGGAGCAGAGGTAGAGCTCGTTTCAGTAATATCAAGAGAAACAAGAATGAAAGTGGCGATAGATAGTATTAGAGATGATTATGACTTTATACTAATAGATTGTCCGCCTTCACTAGGCTTGCTAACATTAAATGCTTTGACTGCTGCAGATACAATTTTGGTGCCTATACAGTGCGAATATTATGCACTGGAAGGGCTCAGTCAGCTTATGAATACTGTTACGCTTGTTCAGAGACATCTTAACCCGGCATTGGATGTGGAAGGTGTAGTGCTTACGATGTTTGATGCAAGAACCAATTTATCAATACAGGTAGTGGAGGACGTAAAAAAACACTTCAGAAATAAGGTTTACAGGACTTTGATACCCAGGAATGTCCGTCTTAGTGAGGCTCCCAGCTTTGGTCTTCCGATTATTTTATATGATTCAAAATCAAAAGGTGCTGAGTGCTATTTAGATCTTGCAGAAGAGGTTATAGAATATTCAGAGGAGGAAATTAAGTAAAATGAAAAAAGGGTTAGGTAAAGGACTTGGAGCGCTGATTGCCTCTGCTGATAATGACAATAACGGAGTAAAGGAAATAAGGCTAAATGAAATAGAACCTAATGTTGAACAGCCGCGTAAAGACTTTAATGATGGTAAGCTAGCACAGTTAGCAGAATCAATAAAGCAGCATGGAGTTGTCCAACCATTAATTGTCCATCGTGAAGGTAGTACATACAAGATTGTTGCAGGAGAGAGAAGATGGAGAGCTGCCAGATTGGCAGGTCTGCAAACTGTACCGGTCATAGTAAGGGAGCTGTCGAGTAGACAGGTAATGGAGATTGCTCTTATAGAAAACATTCAGAGAGAGGATCTTAATCCAATTGAAGAAGCTGAGGCATATGAGAAATTAATATCTGAGTATGGAATGACGCAAGAGGAAGTATCCAATACAGTTGGCAGAAGCAGACCAACAATAACCAATTCTATAAGGCTACTATCGCTCCAGGAGAAAATAAAAAAGAAGCTTATTGAAGGAGTAATTACAAGCGGACACGCAAGAGCTCTGCTATCCCTTGAAAGTAAAGATACTCAGTTGAAGGCTCTGGATGAAATAATAAAAAATGAATTAAGTGTAAGGCAAACTGAGCTACTTGTTAAGCAATTATCCACTAAGAAGAAACAAAAGAAACTAAGTATTCAGGATGTAGAATTCCAAGCTATTGAAGAAAGATTAAGAGAAGTATTCGGAACAAAGGTCAGGATAATGAATAATAAAAAGAACGGCAAAATTTTGATAGAGTATTATTCTCCAGACGAACTAGACAGAATAATAAATATTGTAGAAAGTATTAGTAAAAATAACCAAAATTAGTCACCTCGTAAAATTGCTTATAAGGGCTTGTTTTGGACAAGGCAATATGATATTACTTACAGAGGAAATAAGCCTTAGAAAATAAAAATAGAGCCAGTAGAATCGATGCCACATAAAAATGATAATGTTTCACATGAAACATCAAAGCAGCTTGGCAAATGATTATTGTCGCTAAGGGAGATAGAATATATGTATATATTTGGATTACAAATTGAGTTGTTTATTCTAATATGCGTAAACTTTTTTTTGATATTGGTATTAATTTTAATGAATATTTCAAACAGGTTAAAAATAAAAAAGCTTAAGAATAAATATTACAAATTTATGAACGGGCTTAGCGATGTCAATTTAGAAGAAGTTATCGATGATTGTATTGATAAGGTCAATAATGTTATAGACAAAAACAAAGACTTGGAATACCAGATGAATGTTTTAAAAAGAAATATGTATTATTGTGTCCAAAAGGTTGGAATAGTCCGTTACAATGCATTTGATGATGTAGGAAGCGATCTTTGCTTTTCAGTTGCATTGCTTGACAACAATGATGATGGAGTAGTTGTTAGTAGCTTATATACTAGAGACAGCTCATCAACTTATGCAAAACCTGTTTCAAGGGGAAAATCAAAATATGTTCTTTCTGCCGAAGAAGTAAAAGCAATTGATGATGCTCGTAAAACACATGTTTCAAACACGTATGACTTATAATACGCTATTTAGGTGAAGGCGAAGGGTCTATCAATAGGTGCTTTTTCTATTAAGATTATTTATATAATTACGATACTATTATTAGGCGAATAATAATTGACTAAAAAACGACTTCGTAGAGTTCAGGTTGCTCTGCTTCTTGTATACTATTCATTTATGTCTTAAGAAGACGCTGACCTCTATTAGTCGGCGATGAATACGTATGAATTAATTAACTTCCTTGGTCAGGTGGAGTTCAGTCTCCAGCTGACTCCCTGAGCAAAGCGAATTGACTTACATAATTATAGGAATTTATGAAACGGCTTTCTACAGTTAGAAATATATAAACTATGTATCAGGAGGATCGATATGATTAAAGCAAATGTTATTGTAACTGATGAAAGCAAGTGTGTGGGCTGTAATAGGTGTATGCGTTCTTGCCTTATTCCTACAGCTAACAGAGTGGTTGAAAATCAGAAGATAAAGGTAAACTATAGTGACTGCATATTATGCGGAGAGTGTATTAAGGCTTGCAAACATGATGCACGGAGCTATTGTGATGATACCGATACCTTTTTTCAGGATCTTGCTAGTGGTCATGAAATAGCTTTAATTGTTGCTCCGGCCTTTATGTTTAATTATCCTAATGAATATAAAAATGTTTTTGCCTGGTTGAAGAGTTTAGGTGTGAGGCTAATATATGATGTGAGCTTTGGAGCTGATATTACAACATTTTTATACGTTAAGGCTATTAGGGAAAGAAGTTTGGACACAGTTATTGCACAGCCATGTCCTGTGATAGTAAACAGCATAGAGCGTTATTATTCGGGATTAATAAAGTATCTTAGCCCAATAGGATCTCCAATGTATTGTACTGCTGTATATCTCAAGAAATATGATGGATTCTCCGGAAAGGTTGCTGCTATATCTCCATGTATAGGAAAAACGGATGAGTTTCACAAGGATGATACTATAAATTATAATGTGACCTTCAAGATGCTTATGGAGAAATTTAGAGAATCAAAACTAAATAAACAAGAAGAGGCATCCTATGATTCTCCTAAAAGTTTGGTAGGATACTGGTATCCTACTCCAGGGGGATTGAAGGAATCTGTGGAACAATTGTACGGAAGAAGCTACCACATTAAGAGAATAGAAGGTCCAAGGCTTGCCCAAGAGTACCTAAAGGATATTAGTAAAAAGGGTAGTGCTATACCTCTCCTAATAGACATACTTAATTGCTCAGAGGGATGTTTGTCCGGCACAGGTACAGAAGAAAGTATCTCGCATGATATGAAAGACAAGGAACTTTTCACCCGTTCAGGTGAAATTGCTGGAAAAGCCTCATTTGCAAAAAAATTGTGGAAGAAAAAACTGATATTATTCTTTGATAAGAAGTTAAAAATGGAGGATTTTGAATATAAATATTCATCTAGGGCGCAAGAAAACATAATTAGTAATAAAGATAGGGATGTAGGGTTTGATGCCTTACTGAAAAATTCCGATGATGAGCGTACTGTAGATTGTTCTGCTTGTGGGTATGAAACATGTTCACAAATGGCAGAAGCAATATTTCTTGGATACAATTCACCTGAGAATTGCATACATTACTCAAAAAAGATGATGCAGGAGTCACATAATGAAGCGCTAGCTGAAGGGAAGAAAACTTCGGAACTGCTGGTAAAAGCCAATTTGGTGGCAGAAAGACAGGACAGTTATGTTCAAGAGCTTAAAAATAATGTTGGAACAGTGAATAGAGTTCTAAGTGAACTGGTTATTGTATATAACAATATTGTAAATGAAATGACAAATGTAAACACTCAGATGATAGATGTTGAGTCTTTATCTCATGATGGTGTAGATAGTACAATTGAGCTTAACAAAAAATTTGATGACTATATAGCTATGTCTGAATCTATTAGATATATATCTGAACAGACTCATATGTTGTCGCTGAATGCATCTATTGAAGCAGCCAGAGCAGGTGAATATGGGAAGGGATTTTTAGTGGTAGCAGAGGAAGTTAGAAAGCTGGCTGATGACGCTAAAAAGGCAGTGGGAAGTACTCAGGATAATAATTCCATTGTTGAAGGGGTTATTATTAAAATAAGAACACTGCTGGACTCTTTGGAAAAGGTAGTTATAGCAGTAAGTGAGAACATACAAAATGTACTGGCTGCATCACAGGAGGCAAGTGCGTCACTTGATCAGATCGAAGATACTATGGGGGATATTGTAAAGTCTGCGGAGGACATGAGTATTTAGTACAGCCTCAATTAGGGCTTATAAGGGAAACTAACAATTTGCAGGCTGGGCGTTTAAAGCCAATTAGCTTCGCTCAGGGAGTCAGGTGGAGATTGAACTCCACCTGACTAAGGAACGCCGACCTATAGAAATCAGTGTCTTCTGAAGACATAAAAAAATTTTAGTCATTGGCCTTGTATGTGAGAGAATATGGCTATAACAATGGTGTTGACAAAGCTTTGGCCATATAGTAGAATATACTACGTCGCTCGATTTGAAGACACGGAGAGATGGTCGAGTTGGTTTAAGGCACCGGTCTTGAAAACCGGCGTAGTCGTGAGGCTACCGTGAGTTCGAATCTCACTCTCTCCGCCAATGCAATACAAACTAAATAGCTTTTTTTAGTTATTCGATTTGGAGAAGTACCCAAGTAGGTCGAAGGGGACGGTTTGCTAAACCGTTAGTGCGGGCAACTGCAGCCAGGGTTCGAATCCCTGCTTCTCCGCCACACAAGCCACTTTCAAGGATTATCTTGAAGGTGGTTTTTATATCGAATTCAATTACCCTACCTCATCGTATAATCTGCCCATACAAGCTACTTTCAAGAATGCTTATGAAAGTGGATTAATATGTATTGTTAAGATGAGTGGGACTGTGACATTATTCATTACATTGTATTAGGATGCTATAAATAACTATATTTTCTAGGACATTTTGAAAAAAGTTTCCTAAGTTTCAATATCAGGTGACAAAACATGAAAAAATATGCTAAAATATCTAATTAAGGGATGCAACTAACTATCTGTCAACTTATGTGCGAAAATAGTGTGTTTTGCTAAGGAAACACGTTACCTGGAAATGATGGTTTAGAGGCTATATGTGCAAAAAGGCACGCTCATATATGTATGGGGGGAAGTAGGCAATCTCTTCATAGGCACAAAAACTTGAAAGGAGTGTCGAGTATGCCGGCTCGATGGGTCGCCAGTGATAGAATATATTAATGTTAAGGGATTGAGTAAGTCATATGATGGCATACAAGCTATCCATGACATATCATTTTCCGTTCAGCCAGGTGAGGTTTTCACACTTGTGGGAGAAAACGGAGCAGGAAAAACGACGATAATTGAATGCATTGAAGGATTTCTAGAGCCTGACAGCGGTGAAATAACCGTTTACTGGATGGATGTATCACAAAATAAGAGTATGGTACAAAAATCTGTAGGTATACAGCTTCAAAACCCTTCTTTGCCTAATCATATGACAGTACGGGAAGCGATGGAGCTTTTTTGTGCATGGCATAGGGTGGATTATCGGAGCGATTTACTAAAGCGTTTTGATATTGGAGGAGAATATCTCAACAGGCCATATGCTAAACTCTCAGAAGACCGTAAACGTAGGCTTCATCTAGCGCTGGCGCTGTGTCATAAACCCAAGGTTCTTATTCTAGATGAGCCCTCACAGGGACTAGATGCCCAGGGGCGGACTTTTCTGCAGGAGGAGATTAAAAGGCTGAGATCAGATGGGATTTGTATATTAATGACTACGCGGGATATAGCTGAGGCAGGATTTGTTAGTGATAAAATTGCAATAGTGAAAAAAGGAACCATTGAGAGCATCAGAAAGCCAGATGAGATAGCGTCAATTAGAAAAATTGAAGTGCCCAAGGCAGAATCAGCTAATGAAAAAAAGATCGATATTAAGAAGGATAAGGAAATCACCACTATAGCAAAGACTCAGGAGCCAACCCATCAAGAGCCAACCCATCAAGAGCGAAGCCATCAAGAGCGAAGCCATAGGGATAGGATTCTACAGGCAGATGTAAAGAACAAGGTTATCATTAAAACTCTCAAAGGGTGTCTTAAGGATGATCTTCCTTCGGATTTTGGCAAACCGGTTTCTTTGGAAAATGATTACCTGTTGTTCATATGTCTTGATGCCATTGAGTTCATGATGAACCTACTTCCATACATCAGAAAATGTGGTGACACAATAATTGATATTAGAGTAGTGCGAACAAGTAATAAAGACAGGGCAACGTCCGCAAGGGGAGGTGAAAGCAGATGAGGGGTTTTCTTACACAATTACGTATACATCTTAAAATGGATCTCAAGGATATGAGCTTTTTAAAATATTTTTATTTTTTACCGCTAGTACTTCTCGTTGCTATGGGAACGGTCATGATGGTACTGAATGTTGAGGATAGGAGTTCATTGGGACTTTCTATGACGGTATGTTTAATTTCGATAGGTGCTTATTTTGGAGTGCCTAAGGCCCTTGATGATATTGAAGAGAAGGGGTTTATAAAGACATATGGAGCCGGGGGAATTCCCTTCTGGTCATTTCCGTTAGTCAACATAGTAATTTCACTTATTCATATCATGGTAACATCCATCGTTATTTTAATTGCTGCACCTATAGTTTTTGCAGGTAAATGGCCGCAAAGTATACCTCTCTATTTATTTTCTATAATTATTACTGCGTTGGCCTCACTATCATATAGTACTTTACTGGTAAACCTAATTAAGAGTAAGGTTATACTTAAGGCTGTAGGCTTTTTACTTGTTATACTAACAGCGTTATATGAAGGAGTAATTTTTGCCCCTACTTTTATGCCTAAAATTATTCAGGCATTATGTGAGGTGCTTCCTTTTACACACGGAATAAGGCTTATGGCAAATACCGGATCTACCTTTGGCTCATTTTTAATACTTTTAGTGATGACAACAGGCGCATTAATTGCATCATATATATTGAGTAGTCGTGCCAACAAATAAGTATAGTCACATATTGCACAGGTCTATGTAGTGGAGGAGGTAAAATAATCCTAGCAGCATCGAAGTGCAATCACGGCGAATTTGCACTTCGATTATATAGGGAAGCATCAATGATGGTTCTGCGGCCCTTAGCTGCATATCAAACGCAATATCAGTTTTTTATGTATAGAAAACAGCGAGATATAAAGCAATAATGTGATATTGGGGAGGTTATAATTATGAACACTAAAAAAATTAGTGGTCGTATGTTAGGTTTTGCAGGAATCATAATTCATATAATTATAACTGTCATAGACCACTTTATTTTTGAAATACCGGCACTGATTTACATTATAATACAATTGATAGTGATTTTCCTTTTATTCAAAGGACTTAGGATTAGAAAACAGGAGAGAGATAAGTCTGAAGGGTAGCAGCAATAGAACTGGCTATGGCCATTTTTTTGTGGTCTTTTTTTATGGTTTTTTGTGGGGCGACAGTTGATGAAAAACGCAATATGTGTTAGAATTACAGCGTTCTGAGTATTATGGCAGTAGCTTTTGAAGGGAAGAAAAGAAGTATATATGATATTTTCATCATACACTTTTATTTTCATATTTTTACCTATAGTATTCGTAGTATACTATTTGGGCCAAAGGTTTTTGGGAGACGTGGTTGCAAAGGTTTGGCTAGTGGTAGCATCCCTTTATTTTTACGCACATGGTAGCCTGGCTTTTTTACCGATACTTGCGGGCACAGTGGTTTTTAACTACTTTATTGTTAAAATGATGAGAAGAAGTAGAGGCAGACAAGTTATTACAAAGCTGTTGATGGCGCTAGCGATACTGGAGAACCTTGGCCTCCTGTTCTATTTTAAGTACATGAATTTCTTTCTTGAGAATGTTAATTACATACTTGGCAGTGATTTTATACTTTTAACAATAATACTACCTATAGGCATTTCCTTTTATACATTTCAGATTTTGTCCCATGTGATAGATACCTACAGGGGAGAAGGAGAGGATAGTAGCTTCTTGGAGTTTTCAGTTTTTGTTACTTTCTTTCCCCAGTTAATTGTAGGGCCAATTATTCGTCATGATGACATGATGGGACAGATACGCTCAGAAAAAGCTAGAGGGATTAACAGTGTTAATGTTATGAAAGGTATAACCCTTTTTTCTGTTGGTTGTGCAAAAAAGATACTGATAGCGGACTCACTGATAACCCATGCCCAGAAATTCTATAATGTAATGGGTAATGGAAATTTCTTCGAGGCCTGGGGGGCGGTTTTTGCATATACCTTTGCATACTATTTTGACTTTTCAGGATATGTGGATATGGCCCTTGGTCTTGGATTACTTTTTAATATCAGACTACCGGAGAATTTCAATTCTCCTTATAAGGCGAGAAATTTTGCAGATTTCTGGAGAAGGTGGAACATAACTGTTTCTAATTTCTTCAATGATTATATATTTAAAAGAATCTTCAATTTTGGTAATGGTATACTAAAGCTGATTCTGGCTACATTAGTAACCTTTATAGTATCAGGCCTGTGGCACGGTGCTAGCTGGCATTTTGTATTCTGGGGCTTGGCTAACGGCATCCTGGTGTGCTTTGCTAACATTATGACGTTGAAGCGTAAGAAGCTACCGTTTTTCTTAGCGTGGGGGCTGACATTTTTCTTTGTTCTCCTAACTAGGGTGCTTTTTGATGCAAATGGAATGACCCAGGCGATTAGTGTTTACAAAGCAATGCTGGATATCAGGCCGGCTATAGATGGGTTAAAGTCTTTCCTAGAGCTTGGTTTAGCATATGTAAGGGATAACTTGTTTGTTACCGGACTTATAGTAATCAGTGCTTGTATCAGTTTTTTTGCACCTAACAGCCGGGAAATGCTCGAGGATAAGGAGCCCAAATGGTATCATGCAGTTTTTAGCGGAGTTTTGATTACGATTTCACTGTTTTTTATGGGCAGTGTATCCAACTTCCTGTATTTCCAGTTCTGAGGGAACGTGGAAGGCAGCTTAGAAACCAAGATGGCCGTAGAGTAATGGAATATAGAACCAAGAGAGTATTTGGGCGATTGAGGGTGCAATGGTAAGACTGAGGATTACAAGGAAAAGAGGTTTTCAAATAAGTGGAGCAGAAGCAGGCAAAGGACTTTAGAAAATGGATTGGGGTTTTCATAGCTACAATTATTATAGTAGGTACGCTTGTTTGTGGCTTCAATTTGCTTGTGGATCCCTTTGGTATTTTCGGAGACGTTATGTTTGATTGGTACGCATATAATATGACTCAGAACCCCAGAGCAGCAAAGATAGCATATTTGGACAAAAATTATAAGATGTATGACTCATACATAATCGGGTGTTCAAAAACCAGCTCCTATTCCACTGAGGAACTCAATAGATACTATGGTGGAGCCAGCTTTTATAATATGCTTATGTATGGTGGAGATATGTATGACATCGAGCTGACCACAAAATATGTGCTGGAAAACTATGATGTAAAAAACATAGTTATAAATATGGGACTTGAGGAAACCGTAAGGTATGATACCCAGGCCGATGAGATGAAGAGCAATCTGCATGCTAAGGTTGATGGCTCATCTTTGTTGACATACTATAGCAAATACACTTTCGCTAACCCTTCCTATGCCTTTTCCAAAATTGCAGCTAGGTATAATGATGATTATCTGGTTAATGAAAACGATGTGTTTTTACCGAAAACCGGCGCTTACGATAAGTCAGTCAGGGACGTTGAGCCTGTAGGCAGCCTTAGTGAGTTTATTTCATCCTATCCTAGCTTTAAAACTGTACTAAAAAAAGAAACACTTGAGGCAAAAGACCAGTGCCTTGGTTCAATTCAACGTATGAAGAAAATGTGTCAGGATGAGGGCGTTTCCTTTAAGCTTATCATATCGCCAATTTTTCATACTGAGATGGATATATATGATAAAGGACAGCTGGAGGATTTCCTTGTGGAGCTTTCACACATAACGGATTACTGGGACTTTTCAGGATATAATTCTGTTAGTTATGAGCCAAGGTATTTCTATGATCCGTATCATTTCAGGAATGGGGTAGGAGAAATGGCATTGGCCAGGATATTTGGAGATGAAAGAGTGTATGTTCCGGAGGATTTGGGGCGACACGTCACCGAGGATAATATAGCGGAGCATTTATCATTGTATTATGGAAATCGTGGAACGGATAGGGAGAGTGCTTCTGTGTTGTCAGAATACAGCTGTAATGTGCCTGTTTTGATGTACCACCATCTAGATGCCTCAGTAAGAAACAATGCTATAATGTCGCCGGAAAGGTTCGAGGAGCACATGGTTGCATTAAAGGAAGCCGGTTATTCAACTATATCCTTGACTCAGCTGATCGAATATGTAGACAAGGGCCTGGAGTTGCCTGAAAACCCTGTTTTAATCACCTTTGATGATGGTTATGCCAGTAATTATGAATGGGCATACCCTATTCTGGAGAAGTATAGTATGAACGCTGTTATAAATGTGATAGGGATTACAGTGGGTAAAGAAACCTACAAGGATACGGAAACTGCCATAATACCTCATTTCACATATGAAGAGGCGCGGGAAATGGTTAGCCGGGGAGTAATTGAAATTCAGAGCCATAGCTATGATATGCATAATGTAGAGGGCCTGGATAAGGAATACAGGCAGGGAGTGTATAAAAAGCCGGGAGAAACCGATGAAGAATATATTGACGCTTTCTGCAGCGACTTCCGTAGAATAGAGAAGGAAATTACAGAGAATATCGGTGGTAAGGTGATTTCATATGCATATCCCAACGGCTTTTATACAACTATGAGTGAAGTATTACTTAGCACAATGGGTGTAAGGGTCACTATGACAGTCGAAGAGGGCATGAACACTGTGATAAAGGGTCTGCCTCAAAGCTTAAGGGCGTTGAAGCGTTATGGGATGCATGAAGGCCTTTCTGGTGATGAGCTGGTGGAGCTACTGAGCAGGGACACCCAAGGCACTGTATAGGCCTGTTAAGCTGTGGTAAGCAATGTAGTGGACTAGGGGGATTGGGGTAATGGTGTGGAAGCGTCGCGTCTGAAGGGGTGTTTGGGCGAAAACAGCGATGTGACAGAGTTGATATATTCTAAATAGAAAGGACGGTACTAATCAATGGAAACAAAAGAAAGGATAATGGAGTTTTTTAAGGGTCATAGCAAGGTGGATGACCTAAAGTATGATACGGATTTATTTAAGGGAGGCTATATCAATTCGTTGTTTGCATTGGAAATAGTGGTTTTTCTTGAGAATACCTTTAAAATAAAAATTAAGAACAAGGAAATTAGTGAAAGAAATTTTAAGACTATAAATGATATTGCAGCAGTTGTTGAGAGATCTAAATAAAGTAGTGTTCTTTGAGGGGGTTATATTTGATGAAAAAAATTAAGTGTCTGGTATGGGATCTGGACAACACACTTTGGAAGGGGACACTTCTGGAGGATGGCAAGGTATCCATTAAGGATGGTGTTGTGAGTATTTTGCAGGAGTTGGATAGACGCGGTATATTACTTTCCATTTCTAGCAAGAATGACCGGGAAGATGCCATGAGAAAGCTCAGGGAATTTGGTGTAGAGGAGTATTTTATATATCCTCAAATTGGTTGGGGGAACAAGGCCGATGCCATAAAGGAGATAGCTTCTGCCCTGAATATTGGTTTAGATACCTTTGCCTTTATTGATGATCAGCTCACAGAGCGCGAAGAGGTGAATTTTGTGTTGCCTCAGGTAATGACTATTGATGCAGCGGATTATAGAAGCCTTCTAGATATGGAAAACTTTAAACCCAGGTTTATTACAGAGGATTCCAGACTGCGCAGAAGGATGTATAAGGCAGATCTGGAGCGTAAAAATGTGGAAAGTAGCTTCAAGGGCTCTAGTGAGGAGTTTTTGGCATCACTGGGAATGGAGCTTACAATATCTCCGGTGGTAAAAGGAGATTTGGAGCGAGTGGAGGAGCTGACTATGCGGACAAATCAACTTAACTCCACAGGTGTAACTTATAGCTTTGAGGAACTGGAAGGGTTTATTACATCACCATCGCATATTTTTCTTATCGCAGAGCTTAAGGACAAATTTGGCTCATACGGCAAGATAGGACTTGTTTTACTGGAGGAGACAGGTGACGAACTATGGATTAGGCTTCTGCTTATGTCCTGCCGTGTTATGACTAGGGGGATTGGATCAACCTTGCTCGTACATATCGTTAAGCTTGCTGAAGCCAGGAGAAAGAGGGTTTTGGCTGATTTTACTGATACAGGAAGAAACAGAGTCATGTATATCACATACAAGCTAATGGGTTTTGGGGAGAAGGAATCTGAGGGTAGCCTGGAAGCGGGTTCCGGAGTGAGTAATTACAGTGTGCTTGAGTATATGGGAGATAAGGATAAGGAGTATCCATTATACTTGAAGGTAATCGTGAGCTGAGAATTCAGGTCAGTAAGAAATGAGGATAAGATTTACCGATTATCAATAAAAATATATTGACAAAAGATAAATTTCCGTATATACTATTCTAAGAAATTTAGGGATGGTATTTTTATGAGGATACTTGATCGAAAAGGTCTTTCGGGGATAATTCAACGGTTGATTGAGCTAATATTAATTGGCGGCGTTTTAATAGTGCTAGGGCTACCTTTTGTGGTAAAGTGGTACTTGAATCTGCTTGCAGGAAACACATCCGAGTTATATGCTTTTTTACTTCCATTTCTTTACGCAACGGGGATTGCAGCTACTGTTGCTGTATTTGAGTTGCGAAAGGTTTTCATTACCCTTAATCGTATGGACCCTTTTAGGTCGGATAATGTGGTAAGCTTCAGAAGAATCTCTATGTGCTGTTTTTTTATAGCGGCAGCGTATGTTGTAAAGATTTTCATGTTCAACTCTTTCTTAACTATCATCCTTTTCATGGTATTTGTAATTGGTGGGTTTATGCTGATGATTCTGTCAGAGGTATTCAGACAGGCAGTTAAAGTGAAGGAAGAAAACGACCTAACAATTTAGATAAAGGCAGTGCAGTATGGATTGTACTGTAGAGGTAGAGCAGGAGGATAGATGGGTATTAGAGTAAATTTAGATGTGATGATGGCCAAGCGCAGAATCAACTTGACAGAACTAGCCTCCAAGGTAGATATAACATTGGCTAATTTGTCCATACTAAAAAACAATAAAGCTAGAGCTATAAGATTTTCTACCCTTGAAGCCTTGTGCAGGGCCCTGGACTGTCAGCCGGGTGATATATTGGAATATGAGTTTGATGATAAAAGTTGATTGCTTTACTGGTGGGAGGGTAATTTATGAATGAAGAAAACAAAACTGGAGAGGAAATCAAGCAGCAGGGTAAGCCCTTACAGGGAGACCATTCAGCAGGAGGATTACAGGAGAGTGAGTTCCAGGCAGCAGGACAACGGGAATTCGAGGCCCATGAATTAGAACGGTACCCAAATCCCTGGGCACGGGAATCAAGGCAGCTATACATGCAACAGCAGGCACTTAGAAAGTCTGCTCCACCTGTGTACAAGACTGCAGATAAGCTGTTGCTTGCCGGAGCGTTTTTGTTAGGTCTTATATTTGTATGGTTTTTCTATGACAAGAGTCCCGGAATTTCTGTACCATTGTTCCTTATAGTCTTTTACGCATTGCTTTTTGCATATACTGGACCTGTACTAAATAGAAAGGCTATGTTTGGATGGTTACTGTGTAGTCCGGTTTTCATGCTTTCGTTGACGTTCTTTATATTTTCAAATGAAATACTGTCGGTGCTGAATGTCCTTATGTTACCTTGGCTTATATTGTTGCAAACGATACTGGTAACGGGAGCTAATAGCTATAAGTGGTTCAGTCCAGGCATACTAATAGATCTGCTCTATAGTGCCTTTGTCAGGTGCCTGATGCACATATCCAAGCCCTTTGGGGTACTTTCATCTATTGTCCGTAGCAAGATAGGCGGGGATGGGAAAAAATCAGTGGGATCAAGAGTAATTGTTGGACTTGTTATATCGGTGCCTATACTTTTAATTCTTTTATTACTTTTGTCCTCAGCAGATATGGTATTTGGCAAGATTGTTGAAGGTATTCCAAACTTTTTTGAAAGCCTGGACCTTAACGGGCTGTTACCAAAGTTGATTTTGGCATTGTTTGTATTCTTTACTTCTTTCAGCTATATGTGGAGCCTAGCCCATTGTGAAAAGCTTTCCAGCGGCAATAAAGGGGCGGTCCCTCCAAAAGTACAGGAGGAAAAAGGCAGTTGGGACCCGGTTATATTAGTAACTATTACGGCGGCAATCGATTTTCTTTATATATTTTTTGTTGTTATTCAGTTTACCTACCTATTTGGCAGATATGGGCTACCTGATGGCTTCACCTACTCTGAATATGCTAGAAATGGTTTTTCAGAACTAGTATTAGTATCACTTCTGAATATAGGATTACTAGCGCTGACTCTTACCCAAATTAGAAAGGGTAGTCTTGGTCTGGAGAGAGTATTTAAGGTCCTTAACTCTGTAATGGTCTGCTGTACCTTTGTTATGCTGTTTTCTGCATATTACAGGATGTCACTTTATGAGCAAGCATATGGCTTTACCTTCCTTCGTATCATGACTCAGGCATTTATGATATTCCTGTTTGTTTTATTTGTCATTACAATGGCAAGGGTGTGGAACGACAGACTTCCTCTGGTCAAACCTTATATTATTGCAGCTGTAATCGCTTTTGTTGTAATTAATTACATCAATGTAGATGTAATGATTGCACAGAAAAATATACAGCGCTACTATGAGACTGGTAATATAGACGTAAGCTACTTCAATCACCTTTCTAACGCTGCTGTAAAAGAGCTCAAAGAACTCAATGAGCTTACGAAGGACAAGAATCCGGAGGTTGCGTCCGAGGCACACCAGATACTGAAACAGAGGAAAGAGATGCTATCTGAAAAAACAGATTGGCAGTCCTTTAATCTGGATGACTATTTTGCCGGGAAGGAAATACTTCAGTATAGCATTGAATAATAAACTGGGTATACACATAAAAGAAAGTTAACCAGAGCATAATTACAACAAAAGCGATATTTGACACTAGCAAATAGTATTTGTAATTCTTACTTGTTATTGTCAAAATGTCGCGTTTTGTATTTTCAGTTTAATACTGAAGTAACAACCTATCCATGACAGAATAATTATTCTGTAAATTTGTTATGCTAACTATGATATTTTTTAAATACGGTAAAAAAGGAGGATACAAAATGTCAAAGACAGTAGTAGGACTTTTTGATACTCAGGACCATGCTGAGCTTGCAGCTCGTCAAATAAAGGATCAAGGCTTACGCACCAGCGACATATCTATTGTCGCTAAAAGTGCGGACACGGGTGATCCGTATGATAAAGCCTCGATGGGCGGAGATACCGGATATGGCGGAGGTAATGAGGAGGGTAATGTTGACAACACAATAGCTGTGATGGGTGACCGTATTAGTGGAAATGCCTCTGGTGGACGAACTGGTCCCAATGCATCGATAGTTACTAATTCTGAAGCTAATAATGAAATGGGCAGACGTTTAGGAGGGAATGACAATATTTCTGACGGTGTAATATCCGGCGGTTTGCTTGGTGGTATAGCAGGTCTGCTGATAGGCGCAGGTAGCATGATTATACCTGGACTCGGAATCATTGCAGCGGCAGGACCTATAACCGGTCTACTTTCAGGGGCAGTAACAGGTGGAATAGTTGGTGGGCTAATAGATTTGGGTATACCCGAAAGTGAGAGCAGACAGTATGAGAGTGGAATAAGGCAAGGGAAGGTATTGTTCAGTATGAAGACGGATGATGACAAGGTTGACAGGGTCACTAGCATATTAAGAAATAGTGGAGCCGGGAATGTAGAAGTGTATTAGGTCGGCGTTTTCTGAAGACATAGATAAGCTAGAGGTATGGGGAAATCCCATACCTCTAGCTTTAAATTAGTAAGCATCGCCCTATGAATTAGTGAGTATCTAGCATTAAGGTAGTGAGCACACCATGTATTAGTGAGTACCGTCAACACTAAATGTTACTGCCTTGTTTTTTAGCTTTTTGAAAGTGGATGTCTTAATTTTTTCCATCAGCTTTTCCAAAAAGAGTTCTTCATCAAAAGGTATATGAACCCAGTCATCTATCCAGGTCGACAAATGGATAGCATTTGAAATGATTAATCCATTGATGCCTTCTGTGCCTGGAGCCAATAGAGAGCTGCCCTTTAAAATAGCATTAACCCAGTTTTCAGTAATACCTTCATGCTGGCGATTGTCTCCACTGACAGGTATCTCGCATTTCCAGCATTCGGGGAAACCAAAGCCACCCTTGAAATCTTCATTGAAGACCCTTTCGGACATACGATTCCTCCAGAAGGTAAGTGTATCGTTTTCGATAACTGCCTTTCCCATAGTGCCGGTCACCTCAAGGCGATTGGTGCCAGGTGCATCTCCTGTGCTTGTGACAAAGACGCCGGTTGCTCCATTTTCATACTCCACATATGCCGTTACATCATCCTCAACTTCTATATTGTGGTATTTACCAAATTGGCAGAAGGAACGCACTTTAACTGGCATACCGCATATCCATTGCCATAGATCAAGCTGGTGGGGAACCTGGTTTATAAGGACACCACCTCCTTCTCCCTCCCAAGTTGCGCGCCATCCGCCTGAATCATAATAGCTCTGAGGGCGATACCAATTTGTAAGGATCCAGTTTGTTCGCTTTAGATCACCCAGCTCTCCTGATTTTATCAGGTCGCGGAGCTTCTGATATACGGGGTTTGTCCTTTGGTTGTACATGATACCGAATATCTTCCCGCACTTTTCAGCGGCATCGTTCATTTCACGCACCTGTTTTGTATATACCCCTGCGGGTTTTTCAGTCAGCACATGTAGACCTTTTTTGAAGGCTTTTATTGCTAAAGGAGAATGGTCGTAATGAGGAGCTACAATAAGTACACCGTCAATTACACCTGAGGAAATCATTTCGTCATATTTCTGATAACAGCGTATAGTATCACCAAAGGCCTGCGTGGCCCAGTGGAGCTTTTCTGGGTCACTATCACAGATTGCTGTCAGTTCTGCGTTTGCCACCTTTTTATCTAGAAGATACCTGGCATGAGCTCTGCCCATATTTCCGATTCCGACGATACCGATACGGACCTTATCCATTGCTATTACCCCTTTCAACATTGATTTGATGCTTGAACAATCTGTTTTAGCGTTCAATTTCTGAGATTATTTTTTTCAATGCTTCAGCTGCCATTGCAAACTGCTTTGGCCCGCCGTCTGCCATTTTATTTACCGGAGAACGGGGCTCCAAATCGGAATAGCCAATGAAATCCCAAAGGTGTGGCTCTATGGACAGGAAACCTTCGTAATCGCTGTCATATAATGCTTTCAGTATCTCTCTTACCTTTCCGTCCCCATAGCCTGCAGGTACTACATGGTGGTCGGAATAAACAGCGTCCTTGATATGTATGTATTTGATATGGTTCCTCAATAATTCATAGGCATCAGGGTAGGTTTTCACATCGCATTGAACAAAGTTTGCCGGGTCAAAAATTGCCGCTGCATAACGGGAGTTCATGGTTTCCAGCAGGTCTAGGCATCTTTCGGCAGTATCTCCATAGATACCTTTTTCGTTTTCATGAAGAAGTGTGATGCTATTTTCTTCGGCGGCTCTAATAAACTGAATGAACCTGTCCATAACTTGTTCCCTGTAGTCGGATGGATTTCCGCCTTCAGGAGGATAAAAGCTGAATAGTCTGATATACTCAGTATCAAGTATTTTGGCCAGCTCAAGTGTATGCCTGAATTGGTCCAGATGAGGTTTAAAGTCATCCTCTATGTTAATTTTTCCAAAGGGAGAGCCTATTGCAGATATCCGAAAGCCTCTGTTATCTAGTTGCTTCTTGATTTCCTTGGTTTCAGCTTCGGAATATTGTATGATGTTTTTACCGTTGACTCCGCGCATTTCTATATGCTTAATGTTATTTAGCTCCAGGACATCCATTTGTACAGCCAGGTCCGGAGAAATTTCATCGCCAAATGCCGAAAGTATAAATCTGCTCATTAGTCCTACACCACCTTTATCTTAGTAAAATAGATGCTTTACAGCTTTCATTTTATAGTATGGACTAAAAAAAACAATGTATAAAGTAAAGGACGTTTGTGATTTCCATACGTCCCTTAAACATATACCATATTGTTTGCTTTTCGGCGTTAGTTCGTTTCTGTGGAGGTATCCCGAGTTTGCGTATTAGCTTATGGAGGTGATGCTTTCTAAGCTTCAGGTTCGTCTGGTGAGACTGGTAAATCTGGAGAAGCGGGCACGTCTGGGTTAGCCGGCGTTTCAGGCGTCACGGGATCCTGTGGTGATTGAGGTTCTGTCGGTGCAGTCGGTTCTGTCGGTGCAGTCGGTTCTGCCGGTGCAGTCGGCTCTGTCGGTGCAGTCGGTTCTGTCGGTGCAGTCGGTTCTGTCGGTGCAGTCGGTTCTGTCGGTGCAGTCGGCTCTGTCGGTGCAGTCGGTTCTGTTGGTGCAGTCGGTGTAGTAGGTGTAGTTGGAGTAGTTGGAGTAGTTGGAGTAGTTGGAGTAGTTGGCACCGGGGTTTGTGAATTTTTCTTTCTTAGCTCTTCAGCAAGACCCGGAGTGGTTGTTCCGTCGGGATTCTTTATCCCTACAAGTATTTCCTCTGTGCAGGGTCTGTAGCGGCTGGTATGTAGTTTTGTTTGTGAAAGAACTTCATCTCCCAACTTTACTGTCTTAAATGTATCTACAACATATCCATCGGTACCATACTGGTATTTTCTTGTTGTACCTACCGGAAGCGTTGGATCGTCAACATATTTTATAGCATGGGGAGTTCGGCTCAACACCTTGCTGTTGATGTGGACTGATTTTTCCGGTTCAGTATTTGTACCTCTAAAAACAACATGTACCTTGTTTTTATCAAGCCATGATTCGATTTTCAAAGGCCATTGGGTAGAGTTAACAAAGCGGAAATCTGTACCACCGTAATAAGCAGTGGCATCCTGCCCTAAAGGTACGTAGGTAACGATAAAGGAATGACTTTTCCTTTCGTTTACTACAAGATCAGCTTGGAGTACGGCAAGATAAAGAGTGCTCACAGATTGGCAAATGCCACCACCTATGCCGTCCTGGACACGGCCGTTTATATAGATATGGGCGTCCTTATACCCTGTACTTGCATTTCTGGAACCAACGATATCATTAAAGGAAAACTCCTCTCCCGGAAGCAATATGGTACCGTCATATTTACGTACTGACAGCTCGATATTGTGCGCTCTGTTTTTATCATTTTTGGTTACGGTTTTAAACTCAGTGTATACATTGGCAAGCTCATCATTAAATAGCATTGAAACAGCGCTATTAGTGGTGAATTCTGGTTTTGTAAGAGTCACTGGAAGGATACGGTCTGTGTCCTCTGTTATACTTTGTTCTTCAATTATTTGCTTTAGTATAGCTTTGTCAATCTTCCTTCCAACTACGTGCGGTACTACCTTTAGGGTTTCATCCTCCATCTTAAAGGTAGCATTTGCCGGCTCGCTTATTAGCTGGGTGTATGTTTCATCTACATCGAAGGGCGTCGGGTTTGTCACAACAACCTCTGGACTAGCTACACCACCTTGGTTACTTTTTAACATACTTATTATGAGGGCTTTGGCATTCTCTTTGCTGACACTTTCTCCATGTCTGCCAGATCTAATCACAACGCGTTCATTAGTAATCAGTAGAGCACCTTCCTTGACCTCTTGGAACGCTTCTTTACAAAACGTATTTACATAAGTATCAATTTTTTTCTCATCGTAGCTTTGAGGCATATTTATTACAGTTCCGCTAATAAGGGCACTGGTTATGTCGTACAATCTCGTGAACACATTCCCTATACGCCCAACAGAATAAGCGGCTTCAGCAGCCGCATTAATATCGTAATCCACTCCTAACTCAGGATATGTTGTTGTCAGCTCAGCTAGTGATGTTTTAAGAGTAATTTTGAGTTCTGATGCAGGAATTGTGTATTTTTCCTCCAAGAATTGGAGCATGTCATGTCTGCCCATACCTGAAATATCAAGCCCTCCGACATACACTCCTCTATACACTGTGGTGCTTTGCAGCACTATATAAGACAACACGGAGGCTGATATAAGCATTACAGCAGTGAAAACAAGCAATGCTATTATGATAATATTTTTCTTATTTCTTTTTGGTAAACTTGACTGAACTTCAGGTTCCATTTATTTAGCACTCCGAAATAATTAGTTTTAGTGGCCTATATACTTATGTTAGACTATATTATTATCGCAATTGTTTCAACAAAACACAATATATAAATGAATAATTATATTAAGTTTTCATTACCATAGCTTCAAATTATCAATACAATAGTAGAAATTGAGCCTGATATATATTAATATTAAGTAAACAAAGAAATTGAGTGGCATCCCTGTAAAATTAGTATGAAAGGATAATACCAAATGAATGTGTTTAATGATGCTGAGTTTTATAGCATATGCAAAAAGCTTGGTACTGTTGGTGTTATAAAAGACACGACGGTACGCTACACGACTCCCAGCTATTATAATAGAATCAGAAGTGTATTACACAGGGATAGAAGGGGAGAGGTTGTTTTTTGTGTTATTAGACCTGATAATGGAATTATTACTATCACCTGTAGCGAATATCCAGAAAACATTTACAGGATACCTACAGGCGGAATTGGCTATGGAGAGGACATACTTAGTGCTGTGTATAGGGAAGTGAGGGAAGAGCTTGGTCTTGAGGTGAAGATAAGATCCTTTCCGGGAGTTTTGAGAATCAGGTTTGAATACAAGGATGAGTTTGTTATGTTCTACTCATATATTTTTATACTTGATGAGGTGGGTGGTAGACTTTTGGTTGATGCCAGTGATGATGAGATTAGCGAAATAAGGGAAGTAGACCTGGTTGGACTGGAGGATACTGTAATAGATTTGAACTCTATCAAGGGAAAGTGGCAGGACTGGGGAAAGTTCAGATACATATCATCAAATGCTGTTTTACAATATTTGAAGCATGGGGGTATATAAGTACAAATTTGTGCCTATAATTACAGTACACAAGGAATATGCTGTTAGAGGGTGCAAATAATGGATGCTGAAATTAAATTTTACAAGTCTCGTATTGGCTCTAGGACTAAATCAAAGAAAGCAAAGAAATCTTTTCTTATCCGAACAAAATTACATAATGGAGTTGCGGCTGAGTTACGGCAAATTATTGATGCAGCTATTGCGGCGAAAGACGATTGGATATCAGCGGGAAACGATTTTAACTACGCCGATGATGATTTGATGGTTGATTACCAAATATACAGACTTAAAGCATGCGAGGCTAGATATACATATTTTTTAAAGCTGGCTAAGGAGAAGGGTCTTAATCAGAATTTGTGACTCTTTAATCTGGTGTCATATTTGTCCAACTAAAAAAGTATACATATAGAGGCAATAGTACGATTATTATATAAATTTGGTGTGATGATATGCCTTTGGATATTGGAGTGATTCTGGCTTATGTAGTAGGCATAATACTGTTGTTTATCTTTGGCAGACTGTTTCTGACTCCGCTTAAGGTTGTCTTAAAGCTCACCCTAAACTCGCTGTTTGGTGCGATTGCTATTTTATTAGCCAATTGGTTAGGTAGTCCCTTCGGTTTTCAAATCGCACTGAATATTTATACAGCGTTTATCGTTGGAACGCTAGGTATACCAGGGTTTATACTACTTGTCATTCTAAAGCTAGTTTTCGGAAAAGTTTAGAATACCTCATTATAATTTATTTTATTCTACAATGAAACACTTCACAAAACACAATAACAATGTTAAAATAATATCAGAATCCTAGGCCTACATTGTATACAATATACATTTTGGCATGGAGGTTATATTAATTAGAACCCCTGATTATCTAAACTGTAAGTCTTTATAGATTGATTTAGTACATAAGCAGTGCGGTGAGTATTTTCCGCCTGGGATGTATAGTCAAGCAGCAAAGCTAGCTTGATGTTATAAGAAGTCTACAGTAATCAGAGAACTCAAAGGGGAAAAATAAAGGGGAGATTAGAATGGGAAAGAACATGAAAACAATGGACGGAAATACCGCTGCGTCTCACATTGCTTATGCGTTTACCGATGTTGCTGGTATTTATCCGATTACTCCGTCATCTGTTATGGCAGAGCATGTTGATGAATGGTCTGCAAACGGAAGGAAGAATCTTTTTGGACAGGAAGTAAGTGTTGTTGAGATGCAGTCAGAGGCAGGCGCAGCTGGAACTGTCCATGGATCACTTGCAGCAGGCGCTCTGACAACCACTTTTACGGCATCTCAGGGTTTATTGCTTATGATACCGAATATTTACAAGATTGCTGGAGAACTTCTTCCAGGAGTATTTCATGTAAGTGCTAGAGCATTGGCCAGCCATGCACTATCCATATTCGGTGACCATTCTGACGTTATGGCATGCCGCCAGACTGGCGCTGCAATGCTAGCAGAAGGCAGTGTACAGGAAGTTATGGACTTGGCAGCTGTTGCACATCTAAGCGCAATAAAGGGCAGGGTACCATTTATCAACTTCTTTGATGGATTCAGAACATCTCACGAGCTGCAGAAGGTAGAAGTTATTGAGTATGATGAGCTCGGAAAGCTTCTTGACTACGATGCAGTGAAAAGATTCAAAAAGAGTTCTTTGAACCCGGAACGTCCGGTAATCAGAGGTACAGCTCAGAACCCAGACATATTTTTCCAGGCTCGCGAGTCGTGTAATTCTTATTACGACGCATTACCTGCTATTGTTGAAGAATATATGGATAAGATAAATGAAATCACTGGCAGAAATTATGGACTCTTTAACTACTATGGCGCACCCGATGCAGATAGAATAATAATTGCAATGGGATCTGTCACAGAGACTATTGATGAGACCATTGATTACCTGCTGGCCGGTGGAGAAAAAGTTGGTATAGTTAAAGTTCACCTATACAGACCTTTCTCAATAGAGCATCTGCTGAGGGCTATACCTGAGTCCGCCAAGAAGATAGCTGTTCTTGACAGGACCAAGGAACCAGGAGCACTTGGAGAGCCTTTATACCAAGATGTTTGTACAGCACTTTTTGAAAGCGATAAATTACGTACTATCGTTGCAGGCCGTTATGGTTTAGGTTCAAAAGATACCACTCCTGCACAGATTGCAGCTGTATATGAGAACCTCAAATCGGAAAATCCGAAGAACCACTTTACAATAGGTATAGTTGATGATGTGACAAACCTTTCACTTCCTCTCGGAGAAGAGCTGGACACTGCACCTGAAGGTACTGTAAGCTGTAAATTCTGGGGTCTTGGTTCCGACGGTACAGTTGGCGCCAACAAGAACTCCATAAAGATTATTGGTGATCATACAGACATGTATGCTCAAGCATATTTTTCATATGACTCCAAGAAGTCAGGCGGCGTAACCATTTCCCATCTGAGATTCGGCAAAAAGCCAATTCACTCAACTTATCTTATAAACAAGGCGAATTTCGTGGCATGTCACAACCCATCCTATATTGGAAAATATGACATGGTCAGTGACCTTAAGGACGGCGGAGCCTTCCTGCTGAACTGCGGCTGGACTCCGGAAGAGCTTAACGAGAAGCTGCCTGCTGATATGAAGCGCTTTATAGCAAAACATAATATCAACCTGTATACAATTGATGGTGTTGCATTAGGTAAGGAAATTGGTCTGGGCAACAGAATTAATATGATAATGCAGTCTGCATTCTTCAAGCTGGCCAATATCATTCCTTTGGATGATGCAGTTAAGTATATGAAGGACGCTATTCTAAAGACTTATGGCAGAAAAGGCGAGAAGATAGTCAACATGAATTACCTGGCTGTAGACAAGGGAATTGACGCACTTAGTAAGATAGATATCCCAGCAGACTGGGGCACTGCAGTTGATGAAGCTGCAGCTACGAAGGATGTACCTGAATTTATCAGCAAGATCCTTGATCCTATTAACAAACAGATGGGAGACAAGCTCCCAGTAAGCACATTTGTAGGCATGGAAGACGGCACATTCCCATGTGGAACCTCCAAATACGAAAAGAGGGGAATTGCTGCTGACGTTCCAGAATGGCAGATAGATAACTGTATCCAGTGTAACCAGTGTGCATATGTATGTCCTCATGCTGCCATCAGACCTTTCCTTGTTGATGAGAATGAAGTTAAAAATGCTCCTGAGGGCTTTGAATCAAAGAAGGCTATGGGCAAAGGCTTTGAAGGCCTGAACTTCAGAATACAGGTATCTGTCCTGGATTGCTCAGGCTGCGGAAGCTGTGTTAATGTCTGTCCTTCAAAGGAAAAGTCACTGATCATGAAGCCTATCGAAACTCAATACAACCAGGAAAAGAACTGGGATTATGCAATGACAGTTGAGCCAAAGAATCCTATGGGACCTACCACTGTCAAAGGCAGTCAGTTCCAGCAACCGTTGCTTGAGTTCTCCGGCGCATGCGCAGGCTGTGGTGAGACTCCTTATGCAAAGCTTATGACCCAGTTGTTTGGAGACAGAATGATGATTGCAAACGCAACAGGCTGTTCCTCCATTTGGGGCGGAAGTGCTCCGTCAATGCCTTATTGCGCAAACAAGGAAGGCTTTGGACCATCATGGGCAAACTCTTTGTTTGAAGATAATGCTGAGTTCGGATATGGTATGTATCTTGCAGTTAAGCAGTTGAGAAGCAAGATCGCTGACAACTGTAATAAGCTCCTTGAAAAGGCTTTACCTGAAGATATAAAGGCCGCAGTTAGCAATTGGCTTGAAAACGCAGATGAAGGCGATGGCTCCAAGAAGGCATCAGCTGATTTGAAAGTAGCATTGAATGGTTTTGCCTCAAAGGCAGATGCTGATACTAAGCCGTTAATAGAAGATATACTGGAAAATAGTGAATACCTTATAAAGAAATCACAGTGGATCCTAGGTGGCGACGGTTGGGCATATGACATAGGCTTTGGCGGTCTGGATCACGTTCTGGCTTCCAATGAAGATATCAACGTGCTGGTGTTTGATACAGAAGTGTACTCGAATACAGGTGGTCAGTCATCTAAGGCTACTCCTACAGGTGCTGTGGCACAGTTTGCAGCATCAGGTAAGAAGACGAAGAAGAAGGACCTTGGCATGATTGCTATGTCATATGGCTATGTATATGTAGCACAGGTAGCTCAGGGTGCAAACCAGAATCAGCTTATAAAGGCAATGATTGAAGCAGAGAAATACAAAGGACCTTCATTGATAATTGCATACGCTCCATGTATAAACCATGGACTGAAGCTTGGAATGGGCAAATCCCAGCTTGAAGAGAAAAATGCTGTTGAAGCAGGTTACTGGCACCTTTACAGATACAATCCGATGCTTAAGGAAGAGGGCAAGAACCCCTTCGTGTTGGATTCAAAAGAGCCTGCTGCGTCATACCAGGACTTCATAATGAACGAAGTCAGGTACTCTTCATTGACCAGGACGTTCCCTGAAAGAGCTGAAGTTTTGTTTGAAGAAGCAGAAAAGAATGCAAAGGAACGTTATGAGACATACAAGAAGCTAGCAAATGGCTAAACCCTAAAAGAGATAAACATTTTGATGTATACCGGCGGATGACTGTAACTGGCTGTCCGCCGGTTTTATTTTCTCTTTTCTTCTAGAAAGGCTTCCAAAGGCATATAATTTACTGTTTCGTGACTATGTAGGGTTATCGTTCTCGTATCTGATGTGACCGGAGGAATTGCCATGCAGGGGATAGAAAAAGAAATAGAGAATAGCTATGGTTTAACAGTAACCAATCTGTTCTCATATAAAGATATGATTATTGTAGCTACGCCTAGGGGACGAAAGGTGATCAAAAGGATTCCATTTTCTCTCCAACGTTTAAAATTCGTTCATGGGGCGAAAGACCACCTGGATGCCAACGGGTTTCCATTTGTAGATTCGTATTTACTAACATTATCGGGAGATCCAGGCTTCTATTATCACAACTGCCTTTACACAGCGACAGACTTTATTGAAGGACGTGAGAGCAATTTTGACAGTGATACCGATTTGGAAAGGGCCGCGGAAGCACTGGCTAGGCTTCATAGGTCGTCTGTTGGTTATAGTGCTCCTGAGGGGTGTAAGGTCCAATGTGAATTGGGAAAGCTACCGGGATATTTTAGAAAACGCCTAGATGACATCAAAAAAATGAGAAAACAGGCTAGAAGGGGCAAGGGGCGGTTCGACCAGTTGTTTTTGCAGTATGCTGATTATTTCATAGGCGTGGGAGAAACAGCAGCTGAGGAGCTTGAAGCCTCTGAGTATAGCCAGATGGTAGACAAGATTATGAATGAAAAAGCCTTTTGCCATCATGATTATACCCATCACAACATTATTCTAGGTAAAGGACAGGTAACTGTTACAAACTTTGATTACTGTTGTTATGAAATGGGAGTGTATGATGTGGCAAATCTCATAAGGCGAAAAATGCGCAAGTGTGAATGGGACATTTCTAAAGCCAGCCTGATTTTAAATGGCTATAGTAGTGTAGCTCCTTTGAGTAGGGAGGAGCTGGAGGTTATGAAAATAATCCTTCAATTCCCGCAAAAATTCTGGAGGGTTGTGAATCGTTTCTATAACAGCAGACGAAGCTGGTCTGAAAAAAGCTATGTAAGTAGACTGCAGGAGGTGATAGATGAAACAAAGCCCTTTGAGGCCTTTATAAGGGCCTACACTGCGACATATATGTAAAAACGCAAAATGGTATGCAAGTCCTTTGTAAGTCGTCCAAAGGCGATTCACAGGGCAACACTTGTGCAGCCCTGTGTGTACTGATATGTATAGATATAGTTAAGCTTTAGGAGTTAGCTATAGCCGAAATTAGAACAAGCCTGTTATAGTGCCGTTTTCGTCTATATCAATTCTTTCTGCAGAAGGTACCTTTGGTAGGCCAGGCATGGTCATGATATCTCCTGTCAATGCTATAATAAAACCGGCACCTGCCGAGACTTTTATTTCCCGAACAGTAATTTCAAAATTCTCAGGTCTACCAAGAAGCTTAGGGTTATCAGAAAGAGAATACTGAGTCTTGGCAATACAAATAGGCAAACCACCATGTCCCATTTCTTCCAGCTTCTTTATAGATTTGTCTGCCGAAGGCGAATATAGTACGTCACCGGCACCGTAAATCTCTTTTGCAATTTTCTCTATCTTTTCCTTTACAGGTGCTTTGACATCATATAATAGTCTGAATTGTGAAGGTGTGTTTTTTATCATGCTTACCAGCTTTTCTGCAAGCTCTTTGCCACCCTCACCGCCTTTTGCGAACACCTGAGAAAAGGCAACGTCAGCATTGCTATTGCTACATCTACTCCTGACATATTCCACCTCAGCTTGTGTATCGGTATCAAAATGATTTATGGCAACAAGCACCGGCACTCCATATTTGTTGAGGTTTTCCATATGCTTTTCAAGATTTGAGAAGCCAAGCTTTAAGGCAGCTAAATCCTCCTGCTTCAGGTTTTCCTTATGGACTCCGCCATTGTACTTAAGAGCTCTGATTGTTGCAACCAAGACAACAGCGTCAGGCTTAAAGCCCGCATACCTACACTTTATATCAAAGAATTTTTCTGCCCCTAGGTCAGCTCCAAACCCGGCCTCGGTAATTACATAATCCGCTAGCTTCAAGCCCAATTTCGTGGCGTTTACGCTATTACAGCCGTGAGCTATGTTGGCAAAGGGACCGCCATGCATAAGAGCGGGTGTATTTTCAAGTGTTTGTATAAGATTAGGCTTTATCGCATCTTTAAGAAGCAGCGTCATCGCTCCCTCCACCTTAATCTGTGATGCAGTAACTGGTGCACCGGAGTATGTGTAGCCGATTATAATCTTGCCCAGTCTTTCCTTTAGGTCTGTAATATCACTTGCAAGACAAAGAATTGCCATCACCTCTGATGCCACGGTTATTACGAAGCCATCCTCACGGGGGGTTCCATTGATCTTGCCCCCAAGTCCTACTACAATATTTCTCAGGGCTCTGTCGTTCATATCCATGGCTCTCTTCCAAGCTATCTGGCGAGGGTCTATGCTCAAGCCGTTGCCTTGTTGAATGTGATTATCTATTGTAGCTGATAGAAGGTTGTTTGCTGCGGTAATAGCGTGCATATCGCCGGTAAAGTGAAGGTTTATATCCTCCATAGGCACCACTTGAGAATAACCCCCACCTGCTGCGCCTCCCTTTATACCCATTACAGGACCTAGTGAAGGCTCCCTAAGGGCAATTATTGCCCTTTCTCCTATAGCTGATAAAGCTTGTCCAAGCCCTATTGTAGTGGTGGTCTTGCCCTCTCCTGCAGGAGTTGGGTTTATGGCAGTAACAAGTACGAGCTTTCCGTCGCTCCTATCCTTGATTCTGTCCCATAGCTGGGGAGTAAGCTTAGCCTTATATTTCCCATATAACTCTAACTCATCTTCATTTATGCCCAATCCTGAGGCTATTTGTGTTATCGGCTTCATTGAGCACTGCTGTGCTATTTCTATATCCGTTAGCATCTTGATTAACCTTTCTTAAAAACTATTGTATCAGCTATTATACCTTTCTGATTGTCTTAAGACAATAGAAAATCTGTAGCTGTATTGGGCAAATCGATTAACGTAAACAACGAAATTTGCATATGATGGTACAGGAGCTATTGTCAAAAATGTGGTTATAGTAATAAGAGCGATGGTGGTGAATTAATGAGCAATTTGAAAGTAGGCGATATCGTCGCAAGAAAATCCTATGGGTATGATATTTTCTTTAAGGTGGTCAATATTACACAAGCGCGTGCTGAAAGGATTGTTACGCTTAAGGGAATTAGCTATAGGATAGAGGCAGATGCCCCTGAGTCTGATTTGGAGGTGCAACCGGAGAACAGGGTGAGGGAGTACAGAGACAAATGCTGCAGGGAAGCGGAAGGTCACTTAATTGATGAACATCAGAAAATTAGATATGCTAACTATTCAGTGCCGTATTACAGAGGGCTACGAAAAAAAATATATTATAGAGACACTTCAAAGGATGTGGCGGAAAGGATTAAAAAGCCGGGCAAGGTACTTCATTTAGATGGTGATAAGGATTACTTGGAAAACTGTATAGTAGAATATAAGAAACTCGGAATTGATGTTATCGGAGAGTACGTACCTGAAAAAGACCAGCCGCAAAAAGTAAGGGCTTTGCTGGAGGAGCATAGACCCGACATTCTAGTACTTACAGGACATGATGGTTTTCTAAAGGGACAGGACAGCTACACAAACCTGTCTTCATACAGGACATCCAAGTATTTTATTGAAGCCGTTAGGGCAGCGCGCAGGTTTAACAGTGATATGGACGGACTTGTAATTTTTGCAGGTGCCTGCCAATCGCTTTACAAGGAAATAATAAAGGCAGGTGCTAATTATGCCAGCGCACCCTTCAGAGAGATGATACATGCTCTCGACCCTGTTAGAGTGTGTCAAAAGGTGGCATTTACGGGTGTTGATAAAATTTTGGATGCAGAGGATGTAATAGAAAATACGATAACTGGGAAGACTGGTATTGGTGGAATACAAACTAGAGGGAAATATCGAGAAGGGTTTCCCATTGAGCCCTACCAATAATTGATATTTATAGATATTTTAAGTTTTTTTCAAAAAACACTTGACATAAGGAAATTACCCTTGCTATAATATATATTTTTTTGACAAACCACGCTTATTATGATAAAATATTTAAAACAGAAGATGAGGTGATACAATGGCAGAGAAGAGCGACCTGTTTCAAATAAAGAGGAATATTGAGACCTGTATTGGCGAAAAGGTTCAACTTAAAGCTAATAAAGGCAGAAAAAAGGCTTTTATTAAAGAGGGAATAATAGAAAATTCATATCCCAGCATCTTCATCATCAAGTTTGAGAACGAATATGAGACAACAAGGAGAGTTTCCTACAGTTATACGGATGTACTTACCAAAGCGGTTGAACTGGTGATATGCAAGGATGACAAACGTATACTTGTAAGCTGACACAGTGATAAAGACTAAAATAACAGCCTTAAAACGACCCGATCAAATGATCGGGTCGTTTTCATTGGATTATTCAGTAATAATTGATGGGTCTTGTCAATATACATTTAGAGAGGATAGATGCATGCTGTCATGCGGGAGGAGGATTTTAGATGTCTTTGGAGTTGATAAAAGAGCCCATAAGGCTTAATAGACCTATAGGAGAGGATTCCACACAAGCAGTAGTTGAAAACGATATTATAGTGCCGGATATTAAGCCGGACATAGCACGAATATTGCTGTTAGACGGTGATGCCTGGGTAAGCGGTGCTGAAACTGCTGCTGGGAAGGTGCTGATCAATGGTACAGTCAGATATAAGATACTGTATGTATCTGATAACCCTGACCAGCCAATAAAGAGCATAACAACCGCTACAGGGTTCCAGTACCCCATGGACATACCAGATACAAGGCAGGGTATGCAGTGTAGGGTAAAGTGTGATATTGAACATATGGAGTACGAGATATTAAATAGCAGAAAGGTTAATGTAAAGGCCATTGTTAGTCTTTCGGCAAGGGTAACGGAGCAACTTGAGCAGTATATTACAAGGGATTTTGAGGGATCTGAGGGCATGGAGCTTCTCAGTAATTCGATTAATATTACCTCGTATATTGGCGAAAGCAAGACAGAGTGTGCTGTTAGGGAGATAGCAGATATACCTGTGGGAAAGCCGCCCATATTTGAAATACTCAGAAATGACATTAAAATATCAGGAAAGGAATATAAGTCTGGGGATGACAAGATTATAGTAAAGGGCGATATGAATGTTTCAACACTGTATATTGGTGATGACGAAAGCCGTAGTATTCAGTACATGGAGAATGAAATCTCGTTTAGTCAGCTCATTGATATGCCGGGGGTAGACGATAACTGCTCCTGTGATATTGATATAGTGTTGGGTGAAATGGCCATCAATGCAGACGAGGATGGCGATGGTGAACTAAGAAGACTTAAATGCGAGGCGGACCTGATTATTTATGCCCAGAGCTATGGAAGAAGGGATATAGATATTGTTGATGATGCCTACAACCCTAATTCCAGAGTAAGTATTGAAAAGGAACAGCTGGTATTAGAGGAGCTTGTATCTGAGAATGAAAATCAGATAATTCTGAAAGAAAATATTGAGGTTGATGATGGGGCTCCTGACATTTCAGAATTGTTTAATGTTATTGGGAAGCTATCTCTTTCCTCAAGTGAATTAGTTGATGACCGTATCTCCGTGGAAGGTGTTGCAGTATGCAATGTCCTTTACCTGGCAGCCGATGATGAAAATCCAGTGTATTGCGTAGAAAGAGAAATCCCTTTCAAACAGGTATTGGATGTGAAAGGTGTCAGAGTGGATATGTCCTTTGATGTGGAGATGGATATAGATCATTATAGCTACAACATAGTCAACTCAAGAGAGGTTGAGGTGCGGCTGATTATTGGAACTAAGACAAGAGTAGGCAAACAAATTACAGTGCCAGTAATCACAAAGGCAATGGAACAGCCTTTGGATGATACGAGATTGGCGGGTCAGCCAAGCGTCACAATATATTTTACACAGCAGGAGGATACTCTTTGGCAAATTGCAAAAAGGTACTATACAACAGTGAAGGACCTAATTAGGAGCAATGGAATTAATGAGGAGGAGGAGCTTTTGCCAGGCAGTCAGATTATAATAATGAGGAAGCTATCATAGTCTCTCCGAAGTTGATAAATACACAAACAACTCTGTACTTATTTTGAATATTGCGTATAATAAAAGTGCCTGAAATTATGATTTCGGGCACTTTTATTGTAAAGGGAATGTTTCTTGTATATAATATACCTTAATATGTAACAGGACGAGGCTGATGATAAATTACTTGGAAGTGCCGGCTCGGGCTAAAATAAATATTTCATTGGACGTTCTAGGTAAACGGGAGGATGGCTACCATGAACTCAGAATGATTATGCAGACACTGGAGCTTCATGATACTGTGTGCCTGGAAAGAGCCGAAGGTGGTATCAGTCTGGAGTGTGACAGCAAGTGGGTGCCCAGGGACTGTACCAATATAGCATGGAAAGCAGCAGAGCTAATGAAGCTCAGCTTCGCAATAAAGGATGGTTTGCGTATCCGAATAATAAAGCGCATACCGGTTGCAGCAGGCCTTGCCGGAGGGAGTTCAGACGCAGCCGCTGTTTTTAGAGGCATAAACGAGATGTTTGGGTTGGGTCTTGGAAATGATGAGCTGAGGAAGCTTGCTAAGCAGATTGGGGCAGATGTCCCGTATTGTATTGAAGGAGGGACAATGCTGGCTGAAGGAATTGGAGAAATTCTGACAGAGCTACCGTCCCTTAGCGGAGTAGATGTGGTGTTGGTAAAGCCTGATATTGGCGTATCTACTCCGTGGGTTTACAAAAACCTAAGGCTGGCAGAGGTCGTGGAACAGAATAGGCCCAATACTACTGTGCTTATAGAGGCTCTGAAGCGTAGAGATATAAGATGTATCGCCAGCAATATGAAAAATGTTCTGGAGCTGGTGACTATACCAAAGTACGATCTTATTAAACAGGCAAAAAGGCACATGATTGAGCTAGGGGCAGCCGGCAGTATGATGAGTGGGAGCGGTCCTACAGTGTTTGGCATGTTCATGGATACCGAGGCTGCACAAGCCGCCCATAAGGCCCTCTCATCCTGTGTTAGCTGGCAGACCATAACAACGAAGACACTTTAGACGAGCATCAAATAGAATTCTCAATCAGTTTATAAAAAGGAGATGTACAATAAATGGCGGGAAAACTAACAAAAGTAAATCTCAATGATTACAAACCGTTGAGGGATGTAATATTTGATACTCTAAGGGAAGCAATCATAGTTGGTGAGTTAAAGCCAGGAGAGAGGCTGATGGAGGTTCAGCTCGCCGAGAAGATGGGAGTTAGCAGGACACCGGTTCGTGAAGCCATCAGAAAGCTGGAGCTTGAGGGGCTTGTTGAGATGTTACCTAGAAAGGGAGCTCACATTGCGGACCTTTCTGTCAAGGATATAATGGATGTGCTAGAGGTGCGAGCAACTCTAGATGGCTTAGCGACATCCCTATCTGCTTCACGTATCAGTGAAGAGGAGATAAAGGAGCTGAAGCATATTCATAGTCAATTTATCAACTATGTTGAGAAGGAAAACCTACAGGGCTCTATTAAGAAGGACGTAGAGTTTCATGATATAATATATCGCTCTTCCAGAAATGATAAGCTTATACAAATTTCTAATAACCTCAGGGAGCAAATCCAGAGGTTCAGGGTCATATATATTAAGGATTACAGTAGCTCCAGAGAGCTGATTCGAGAGCATAATGAAATTATCGATGCGATAATCTCCAGAAGTTCTGATATGGCAATGAAATCAGCCCAATCCCACATAAAAAAACAAGAGGAAGCAATTATTAAATCCGTGAAGATGAATAAGATGCTAAAGTAGGGTCGGGACCGAACTAATCCGGCCCCGGATTGATATTTCCTACTGTTGGGAGATTTCATTGAAAAACCTCGTAGCCCATTTCTGCAATTTTTTTGCTGATATCATCGGGTGCGCGAAGTTTAGGATTGTAGGATACTTTTACTACCTGCATTTTCAGATCCACATTGACACCATCGATACCATCCATATTGCCCAGCTCGTTCTTGATACGGCCAGAGCATATACTGCAGGTAATCGAGGGCACTGTAAAGGTTGCTTCCATAAGATCCTCCATGAATTTTATTTAAAAGTATTGTTTGCAAAATATAAGTAAAAAATTAATGCTGTACTAAACATTTATGAGTATTTACCGTATAATTGTTTGCATTGCTTTTTCTGTGCTGTTATTATTGGAACAGAAAACCAATGCAGGCAGAAAAACAGGAGGGGTTATAGTGTCAACCGGAGAATTTTGGTACGATAGCTTTTTAAGCAAATATAAATCAGGGATTTCCCATGAATTTCTATTTCACTTCAATGTACGGGATTTAGTGGACAACTACAGGTACATGGACAGGTATATTTATGAGGAATTCATCAAGACGAGAGGGTTTGGGATTGTAGCCTTTTATGACATTTCAAGAGGCCTTACCTTCTTTGATGCCGGTATGGAAAAGGAGTTCAACATAATTACCTCCAATGAAGCGAGTAATTTGATGAATGCAATGCCTTCAAAGCTATTTCCGTATATTGATAAGGCGTTGAGAAACACAAAAATGATGCTGTTTATCGATCATGTTGAAAAGATAATTCCTTCAGGAGATATAGCAAGTATGACTCTCGAGGAGAGAGTTTCACTGATATGGATTTGTGAGTGGTCGGTGAGCGCTAAGATATCCTCTGTGGGCAGTTGTATAATGATGTTAGCAGATAACCTTGCCGATGTAAGCCGGGAAGTGCTTAAGTCATCCTACAGGATTGAACCGATATTTGTGGGGCTTCCGGATGAGATCCAAAGGAAGGCTTATGTCGAATATATGCTTAAAGAGGACAACGTTAAGACTGATATAAATGCTGAAGAGTTTGCAAAGCTCTCCTCGGGGCTAAGCAAAAAATCCATAAAGGATATAAAGCTGAAATCTGAAGCAGAGGATATACCTATCAGCTTCGACTTCATTAAGGAGAAAAAGCATTCTGTTCTCCAGAAGGAATACGGAGATGTGCTGGAGTTCATATATCCCGAGCTAGGCTTTGAGGACATCGGAGGTATGGATAGGGCTAAGGATTATCTTCTTAAGAACATTGTAAAGCCTATAATGAAGGGAGATCTTAGAAGGGTACCTATGGGGATTCTGCTATGTGGTCCTTCCGGAACAGGTAAGACGTTGTTGGTCAATGCACTGGCGAAGGCTAGTGGCTTTAATTGTGTTAAGATAGATATGTCAAGGATACTTGGACAGTATGTAGGTGAAAGTGAGAAAAATTTTAAGAAATGTTTGTTGGGTGCCCAATCACAGCATCCTGTAATAGTCTTCGTTGATGAGCTGGATACGGCCTTTCGTAGGGGCGATAGTGGAGACAGTGGTGTTGGTAGGAATATATTCAGTGAATTTTTACAGTTCACCGGTAATACAAATAATAGGGGTAAGGTAATTTTTATTGCCGCCACTAACAGGCCGGACCTGATAGATCCTGCACTAAAAAGGGCAGGTAGATTTGACAAGAAGATACCCATACTGCTGCCGAATGAAGAGGAGCGGGCTGAGATTTTCAAAATCATGATAAACAAATATGGTTTTGAGACTGATATAGAGGACTTTATGCCTTTTGGTGAAGGTACGGAGAACTATACCGGTGCAGAGATAGAGACAGTTGTCAGGAAGGCTTATGAACTGGCAAATGAAGATGAAGTCGATAATAATGTCCTCACGGCGCAAATAATATCAGGGGCAATAGAGAAATGCCGGCCCAGCACTCAACAGGTACAGTTTATGACAATGCTGGCCATCGACGAATGTGATGACAAGGATTTGCTACCGGAGAAGTATAAGGGATTGCTAGATACAAAGAACATATCCAATGATAGATGATTGTAGTTATTCCCTTTACATCAGGCATTATTTATTATAAATTAGTAATATACACAAACGGCATAATGTATCGAAAAAATAAACGGGGAGGCAGTTAATATGGGATTTTTCAGTAGACTGGGTGCTTTGATAAGAGGGTTCTTCAGTAATTTGCTCGGAGGCGTAGAAGAAAATAACCCGGAACTATTATTTGAGGATATTAAGATGCAAATAGACAGAGCTAGAAAAGAAGCTGAGCAACAGATTCTTGAGATTCAGACCAATGCTGAGATGATCAAGATTGAGATGAGAAATGCGGAGAAAAATCTTGCAACTATCAAGGCAAGAGTAGAAACCGCACAGAAACAGGGAAATAAGGATATCCTTATAGAACTACTCATGCATGAGGAGGAGTATCAGGCAACCTATGAAACTCATAAGGCAACTTATGATACTGCAATGGCAGAGGTTACGAAGATTAGGGAGGACTACAAGGTATTTGAGTCTGAGATGAACGCCAAGCTAAATGAACTCAAGACACTGAAATCCCAGGCTAAAATGGCTCAGCTTAGAGAGAATATCAATTCTGTAAATGCCAGATATACTTCTAGAAGCAACACTGTAGGTAGCGTAAACGAGAGCATGGATAGGGCAAGAGAGCTTGTTAACAAGAAGACAGCCAGGGCTAATGCAGTAGAATCCCTGGGAGATACAAATATGGATCTGAAGCTTAAGAGACTTGATATGGACTCAGCAAGGGAGAGGGCTAAGGCCAGGGCTGAGGCAATGCTTGGAAGTGAGCAGGGGTTTGAGGTTAAGGAAAAAACGGAGAATAAGGTATCACAGTAATTGTAGTAAATGATGCATAGAATGGTGGTTGGCCTATGAGAGCAAGGATGTTTATAAGTGCGTTATTAAAGATAAGGAATATAGGGATATTGGCTGCGGCTTTGATATTGGCGTCTCTTTTAAGCGACCCTTCTGCAATGCCTAATTTTTTGGGAATGAGTGGAGCGCTGCCAAGTGAGCTGACTGTGACAGGAAGCATAGCAGTCTATATGATATTTGTAATTCAGACCCTTCTTGATAAAAAGTTCCGTATCGAATTTAACCAGAAGGAGAAGTTCAGGACCATACGGGAATTGAACCGACTTGCAAACAGGCTATCATCTGAGGCTAGGAGAAATACCAACAATACCTATATGCAGAAGCTTAGGAAGGTAATAAATGACAAGAACGAAATTTTTACATCATACTCCACAGGAGAGCACAGCTATCTTAAGGAGAAAATAGTGGAGCAGACACTGAGTCTAGTTATTGCCTATCTGAAGCTGCTTAACAATTTCTGTATTAGAAACCGGGAATTGAGCAGCGTGGATGTGGGTGCTGTATCTGCCAGAATAAATGCAAGTAACAGGAAGCTTAGCTTTGCCAAGGATGCCAGAGTGGTAGAGGATATACGAAAAATAATAGATATGGATGAGCGGCTGATATTAAGGCTAAAGGATGAAAAGAAGGATTTGGAGAGAATAGGCACCAAGCTGGACTATATGGAAAGCACGGTGAATATGTTCAAGCATCAGATTATGTCCAGTGTTGAAAATGAGGAAATGCTTGAGCAGCTTGAGACAGCAGTCAATGAGGCGGAAGCACTTGACGCGGTTCTTGATGATAGACGCAAGAATAAGCTAAGGTTGTAGGTAACTCATATGACAATTTGATGTATAATACAGGGGACGGGAAATTATCTAAACTTATTTCCAGGCCCCTGTTTTATCTATGTCTTCAGAATACGCCGACCTCTATATGTCGGCGATGAATGAAGACGAATTAATTAAAGCGAATTGACTTAGGAACGGTGGGTATTAGGGTCAAAACTAAAAAGTAAGAAAAGGAATCGGGTTTAATAACTATGCCAATACAATGTGGTGTTGATATAATTGAAATAGGCAGGATAAAGAAGTCTCTCGAAGAGCTTGAGGGCTTTAGAAAAAGAGTTTTCACAGACAACGAGATAGCTTATTGTGAGGACAGAAAGAATGCCAGGTTTGAAAGCTATGCTGCTAGATTTGCTGCCAAGGAGGCTGTACTAAAAGCTCTTGGGACAGGCCTGGCAGAAGGAATCCAATGGAAGCACATAGAGGTCAGCAACGATGAACGGGGAAAGCCGAAGGTGATTTTGACCAATAGGGCGCTTGAGATTTTTAGGGAGATGAACGCAAAGAGCATTGATGTAAGCATTTCCCACTGTAGTGAATATGCGGTAGCATATGTAGTGATGGAAACTTAAGAGGTGGTTGGAAATGAGAATCAGGCTACTCCAGTTTGGAGATCTTCATATAGATGCCTCTTTTACAACGCTTTCTGACATAGAGGGGAAGCCATTTCAAAGGAGACAGGATTTGAAGAGAACCCTATCCAGGATAATTGATTTGGCATTAAGCAAGAATCCGGACATAGTGCTTGTCTGTGGGGATCTTTACGAGCATGGCTATGCAGCAAAAGGCTCAATACACTATATATGTGATCAGTTTAAAAGGATAGGGGAAATACCCGTACTTATGATACCGGGAAACCATGATCCCTATGTCCCCGGATCCTTCTACAGTGAACACCAATGGCCATCAAATGTGCACATACTTGGCACCGGTGATATATATGAACACCCTTTGAGTGCAAGAGTTTACGGTGGACTTGGCTTAGGAGAAACAGATCCGTCCTTTATCAATATACTGATGCACCATGGAACATTGGATATGCCCTTCAATTCCGGAGCCTTTCAACCTATATCCAGCGGCGATATGGAAGGAATGGGTTTCGACTATTGTGCTTTGGGACATTTTCACACTAGGATATTGGGGGCAGGAGCTCAGGGGATATTTTACAATGCAGGCAGTCCAGAACCCCTTGGTTTTGATGAAGAGGGGGATCACGGTGTGTTTTTGTCAACTATTGAGAAGGATACTGGGAATGGGAGCAGGACTACAGCAGATTTTGTTAAGCTTTCCTCAAGAAATACTATCAACCTGGAGATAGCTGTGGGTGGATGTATGAATAGTGAACAGGCAGCAGGTCGTGTTGCTACCGAATTAGAAAGAGCGGGGACCAGTGAGGATCTTTATAGGGTTTTTCTTAAGGGGCGAATATCTCCCGGTATCAGGATAGATCCGGAGGCTGTGGTAGAACAGCTGGAGGGGAAGTTTTTTTACATAAAGATTATTGATGATACTTCCCCTGATTTTGATTTGGAACAGATTTCTAACGAGCAGGGACTCAGAGGGCTATTTACTAGAAAAATGCTAGAAAGGTTGGCCAAGGCTGATAAGGAGGAAGCAAAGCTGGTTATGCAGGCTCTCTATTATGGACTTGAGGCTATTGATGAGGGAAAGGTATGCGTATAGAGAGAGTTGAGATTAAAGGGTTTGGTAAAATAAGGGGTATGGTACTTAACCTAGGTAGTGGCCTTAATGTCATCTTTGGACCTAATGAAGCCGGTAAGTCAACAATCCAGAGATTCATCAGGGCCATGTTATATGGGCTAAGGAGTGGAAGGCAGTCGTCAGCGGGCCTGCCTGCTGACAATAAGAGATTTATGCCCTGGGATGGCTTGCCCTATGGGGGCTCTATTTTCTACACTCTTGATGATGGCTCCTCATTTAGAGTGGAGCGTGATTTCAGCGAAAATACTGTACAGATATATGATAGCAATTATGATGACATAACAGCCACATTCAGACTTGGTAGAGACAAGCTGCCAATGTTTGCAAATGAGCATTTGGAAATGGATGAGGCAACATTTATAAGAACGTCGTTTATCAGTCAGATGGGTCTAGTGATCAGTAATAGAGGTTTATCAGAGCTGGCAGCAAGACTTGCCAATGTGAATGACACTGGTCTTGAGGGATTGTCCTTTCAAAAGGCTGAAGCAGCATTGACCGATGCTCTTAAAAGCAGAATAGGTACTAGCAGGTCAAGGACGCAGCCGTTGGATAAGCTGGAGGCGAGGCTGAAGCAGCTTGGGGCTGAACATACGAGGCTAGCTGCAAGACAGGAACAAAGGCTGACCCTGAAAGAAGAGCTGGTGGGGGTAAAAAGCCGGCTTAAATGCCTTGAGGAGCAGGAATGCTACCTAGGCAAGGTTAGAGTGCTGGTTGATACAAGAAAGAAAATAGACGCAGGCATAAAGAGAGAAGCAAATCTCAGAGATATAGTGGCAATGCTGGAGGAGGCAGACCAGAGACAGGCATATGCCCAGGAGCAGAGAAGTCGTGTTACCAGGGAGACAGATCTGAATGAGGGAATCAACGGAAGAGCAGGTGCAGGTGTTGTCGGGATCCCTAGCGGGCCTAGCCATTCATTAGCCTTTCTGGTAACCTGTTTTATTGTGGCATTGATCTCAGGAGCCTTGTTTATTTATAGTTTCATAAGTCGCGGCCAGGAAGAAATTTCGCTATTGTCGTACTTATATGGTCTGAGTATGTTAATATTTGTGGTTGCCGGTATACTTTTGATGACAAAAAGATTCAAAGCTATCTCAAGGATAAGCCAGGATAAACTAAATGATGTGACTGATGCATTTTCAGCAGGTTGTAGCAAAACCGAAGACGCTTCAAAATTAGATAATACCGGTACAGCTTTGAAAACCGTGGACAGTACTCCCTGGGAAAGGGTTGATGGGCTTGCATTGTTGAGAGAGAATGCATTTAAAAGTGCATCCTTGATATGTGGTAACAAATTGGATTCTGTCGAGGATGTCAGAAATTCGGTTAAGGTTGCACAAAATGATTTGGAGGAGCTAAGTCACGAGTTGCAGCAAGGCCTTGAAGAGACGGTATCGCTACAAAGTGGGGATAGTTATTTTACTAGAAGGGATTTTGATGTAATAATATATGATACTGATATTGCCAGTCTGGAGTCAGAGCTAAGGACGGAGAGAGAAATTGTTAAAGAGAAAATTCTCCAATGTGCATTAAGGGAGCAATATTGTGAGGGAATGCTTGACGATGACAGGGAAAGTGATGATGAGTTACAGCGGCTGGAAGAAGAAACCGTTGCAGTTAAAGAGAAAATTACTTATCTTAGAAATAAGGGGAAAGCCATTAAGCTTGCTCATGAAGTTCTTTTGGAAGCTGGAATGGAAATCAGGAGTGATTTTGCTCCGGAGTTGAACAACAGAATGAGTAGTATAATCGTGGGTCTTACTGACCAAAGGTATGTGGACCTTAGGGGGGATGGCCAACTGTTACTAAGAGCTTCTGAACCGCAAAATGGTGAAGTGAAAAGAGTCCATTTACTAAGCGGGGGGACGGTAGACCAGATGTACCTCGCAATGAGACTTGCCATGACAGACCTTTTGACATCACATTCTGAGAGGTTGCCTTTAATTATGGATGAAGTGTTTTCACAGTTTGATGACAACAGGACGGCTCTTGGGTTAAAATACTTACAGAAGGAATACAGGGAAAATCAGATCTTTATCTTCACCTGTAAACATAGAGAAGTGGAATTGGCGAAACAGATTTTTGGTGATAAAATGAATTTGGTGGAGTTGAAAAATGGGGATTATTAACAAGTGTAAATGGGGAAAAATTTCTTTATTTCCAATATTGGTAATTATGCTGCTCCTTTGTGTATTACTTAGCAGCTGTGGAGAGGATGATACCTATGTAACGCCGACTACCGGCGATATCGATGAAGAGGACGTAGGTAGCGACCTGGCTGTTGAGTACATTTATGGAATACCTATGAATGAGAATGCTGCTGTTGTGCTTGAAAGTGTTGCTGATATTTACGAGCTACAGGATGTAAAATCTCAACGTATTTCCCAGGTGCTTTGCAATCAGCCGGTTAGTGTAATCAGTAAGGATGGTGCCTGGGCTAAGGTCAAGACTATTACCGGTATTACCGGATGGATAAAGTCACGGTATATCAGTGATGATGTATCCAGTATTTCAGGGAGGTTATATACATATAAGATTGTTGTCACCAGTCGCGAAAAGACAGTTTATTCAGGACCTAATGGAGGAGTCACCCGCGTCAATGCACAGATGGGTACTGAATTTTATGCCTTTAGCAATATGGATGATACATACGAAGTGTTTCTGCCGGGGAATTCGACAGGATGGCTCAAGGGAAGTGGAATTATCCGCCTATTGCCTGATGAGGCCATTCCCGTAACCAACCCGGAGGATTTTGCGTCTACTGCCCTAAGGTTCAAGGGAACGACTTTTATGCTCAATGGCATGAGTTCAATGGGTATAGACTCAGCCAGTCTTGTTTATATATGCGCGCGCATAAATGGTATCAATTTGCCTAAAGCCATTACAGCCCAGGTGTTATCAGGGGTTGAAATTGACACAGAGGATGCAAAGGCTGGAGACCTGGTCTTTCTTTCAGTATCCGGGGGCAATGAGGCGAGTGACATAGCCACTGTAGGAATATGCATCGGTGATGGCAGTTACATATACGCAGGACGGAATACTGGCTATGTAGCTATTGGCGACATGAACAAGGAAAATGCTGATGGTGTCGTTGTGGTTGCAAGAAGAGTATTTAATTAACAGCATACGAGTAATTTCTTAACACCAAATTTCTAATAAGCAAACAAATATCCTCGCATGCGCTGGGCTTAGCCAGCTTCCATGCTTCGGTAGACATATGCTCCAGTAGCAACGGGCTATCTAGCGCTTTTTTTAGTACCTTTGGAAGGGAAGTATCATTGGGAAGGCGTACCGCTGCCCCAGCATTTGTTAGAAATTCTGCATTTCTCTCCTCCTGGCCGGGAAGAGGCTTCATCATGAATATGGGAAGCCTTTTTACAATAGCTTCAGATACGGTGATGCCACCGGGTTTAGTGATAATCAGGCTTGCGGCATCCATAAGCTGACTTATATCATTAGTAAACCCCGTTATCATAGCAGAAATTGATAAGGTAGAAGTAAGCCTCTCAAGCTCATGCCGTAGTTTGATATTGTGTCCAGTAACGGCTATTACTCTGATGTTGTTTTTAAGCTCCAGCAATGAAGTGAAAATTGATTTCATGTTGCATAATCCCATACTGCCACCCATCAGAAGGATCAGTGGCTTTCTATTTTGATTTATTTTTCTTGCTTCAGAAGCATAACAGGTGTTGACTGTAAAGTCCCTGGATATTGGAATTCCGTATGTATAGATTCGATCCTTGGGAGTTCCCATCTTCACCATATCTGATTTTATGCATTCATGGGCAACAATGAAGGCGTCAACCTCATCCAGCTTCCAAAAGAAATGATTTGTATAATCGGTAACTATTCCCACAGTGGGAATTTGAATATACCTGGCTATCTTTAACTGAGAAACCATCTGAAGGGGTATGGTATGCGTGCACACAACTGCATCGGGCTTCTCCTGCGCAAATATCGGTAAAAGTCTTGGAGCTAGTATACTATTAAAGCCCTTGACAAAATTGCTATAGCTTTCGTCTTTTTCAGATAGGTCATATAATTTTCCATATATGCAGGGAGCTCTTTTAATCGTTTGCAGATATGCACCGGTTATGAGTTTATCAATAGCGGGATTTATATATTTTAGTGTATCGACCAGTCTGGTATTGCAGCCGGGGATACGACTCTCCATATGTTCCATTAGTGCTTGTGATGCTTTGACATGACCGCCGCCGGTAGAAGCGGTCAAAAACAGTATATTCATTTGCCGTCTACCTCCGACATACATTATTAGCAAAATCGACCTTAATTATTACATTTATATCCTCCGAGGATTCTCTAAGGAATATTTTTTTTTATCATGAAGAAAATAAACATAAGAAACACCGCTAATTTATTTGAGGAGGGTATGCCTTGAATTTTAAGAAAACCGTAATAGTAATTTCTGTGTTTATCTTGATATGCATATGTGCAGTCGTAGGCCCTAGTCCCTTATTCAGGCTAAGTGGATCTTATGGTCAAAGCAGCAATGTTAGTGACGTGCAGCTTCTGGCTAGAGCTATTAACGGAGAAGCCAGAGGAGAGTCATACGAAGGTCAGGTAGCAGTTGGAGCTGTAATCCTAAATAGGGTCAATGACGCTGATTTTCCAAATACAATAGCAGGCGTAATTTATCAGCCTGGTGCTTTTACAGCGGTGGACGATGGACAGATAAATGTGCCGATAGATCCTGCCTCATCAGTAGTGAAAGCTGCCCAGGATGCATTGAATGGGTGGGATCCGACAAATGGCTGTCTTTATTACTGGAATCCTGCTACTGCAACCAGCTCTTGGATTTGGAGCAGAAAGATTGTTTTAAAAATAGGAAAGCATAATTTCGGCATATGAAAGCGATGATAGATAAGTGTGTTATAAAAAGGCAAACAGATATAAGGAGGTAAAGGCATTGGGTATACGTGATAAGCTGTTGGACTTCAAAAGAAGATTATCTGATAGAAAAATGTACAGCATTGTTATTGTAGCTATTGGGGCAGTTTCGTTATGGGGAATCTACCAGTTTAAGCATGCCGCAAACCTAAGGCAGGAGCTTGACAGCCAGTATAACAGAGCGTTTTTTGAAATGGTGGGATATGTGAATAATGTAGAAACCCTGTTAGCAAAATCCATGGTCAGTACTACGACAAACAGAACAGCAATAACCTTACAGGAGGCATGGAAACAGGCTGACCTTGCTCAGACCAATCTGGGACAGCTTCCTGTATCTCAGCCTGTTCTAGCCAGCACAGCAAAATTTCTTAATCAGGTTGGCGACCTCAGCTTAGCCTTTGATAATCAAAATATAAGGGGAAAGGCTCTTGACGATAAGCAGTTGGGAATGGTAGAAAAACTTCATAAATATTCAGCTTCGCTAAATGAAAAGCTAGGAGAGCTACAGGAGGATTTGAATGCAGGAAAACTGAGATGGGGAGAGCTTGCGAACAAAGGGACAAAGCTATTTAGTAAGACTAAGCCTGGAGAAATGATGAAAAAGTTTGAGACTGTCGGAGACAACTTCAAGGATTTCCCAACCCTAATATATGACGGACCATTTTCCGACCACATGGGCACTGCTGAAGCCCGGGGCCTTACAGGAGATAAGATAAGCGTGGAAGAGGCACGGGAAAAGGTTGTGGAGTTTTTGGGAAAGGATCGAGTTGGAGAGATAACAAATTATGGTAAAAGCGATAACGGCCCTATTAAAACCTTTAGCTTTCAGGTAAAAATCAAAAACGCCTCCGAGGATCAGACTATAAACCTTGGCGTCACGCAAAAAGGCGGCCATATCGAGTGGATGCTCTACAATAGGCCTGTTAACGAGGCAAAGCTTAATATGGACAAGGCAAAGAAGGCTGGTGTAAAGTTTTTAAAGGAAAAAGGCTGGAACGATATGAAGGATACTTACTATATTAAACAAGACAATACAGCCACAATCAATTATGCATACTCTCCTAATGATGTGACAATATATCCGGATTTAATTAAGCTCAAGGTTGCCCTTGATACAGGCGAAATAGTAGGTATGGAAGCAAAGACTTACTTGTCTAATCATACTGAACGTGATATACCCCAACCTAAAATCTCAATGGAGGAAGCCAGAAAGAAGATTAATGGCAAAATGAAGGTAGTAAGCACAGGCATGGCTTATATACCGACAAACTACAAGAAAGAGTTGCTATGTTATGAGTTTAAGGGAAAGCTCAATGATAAGGATTTTTTAGTATATATTAATGCTCAAACAGGAGAAGAGGAAGATATATTGATGATAGTTGACACGCCTAATGGAGTACTCACCATGTAGACACAGGCCTAACTTAGTATAATAACAATAATTGCATTTTCCAGAATAAAGAGTTAATATCTATAGTACGACTCAGTAAGGGGTTTAGCTTTTAGAAGCGAAGCCCCTATTTTTGGAGGTGCAGCCTTGAATTATTTCAAAGTAGAGAGCGCAAAAAACCCCAGTGTAGCTCAAACCAGTATTCTGTTTTCAATTACCATTATAATTTTCGTACTTTTAGGCTACAGAGTTCAGTCTAATGAGTTCCATTCAGGTATACTTATTACGGAGTTTATATTAATATCCTTTCCGACCTTATTATTCCTAATATTTTCAAGAGTTAGGATGAAGGAAGTTTTAAGGTTAAATAAATCGAGATTTATGAATTTCTTCGTAACATTTTGGATTGTTGTTTTTGCTATCCCTTTGGCTGCCGTATTTAATATACTGAATCTTTTTATTGTGGATAAGATATTTGGGAAAATAGTTGTAGAGGCGATGCCAGTTGGCGATAACGTACTTGGGCTCCTGTTGAGCATACTTGTTATTGCAGGCAGTGCAGGGATTTGTGAGGAATTTCTTTTTCGGGGTGTTGTTCAAAGGGGCTTTGAAGATTTAGGACCGGTAAAATCCATATTTATGGCTGCTTTTCTTTTTAGTCTTATGCATTTGGATATTCAAAGGATATTTGGTACCTTTGTACTAGGAGTAATAATAGGGTTTATCGTATATAAAACCAACTCGCTATTCTGCGGTATGTTTGCCCATTTTACAAATAACGCAATAGCAGTTACTGCGGGATACGTATCCAATAAGCTTCTGGAGATTTTTCAGAAATCCTCTGACTTGGTTCAACAAACAGGGAACGATATCAGCGACATTTTTGATATGTTTTCTTCCTTTCCACCTCAGCAGCTGCGAATAGTCATTGTTACCTACGGGTTCATGTTTATCTTTTTTGCTATGGCGCTTGTATTGCTAGTTTATGCGCTGATAAAGCTGAATCCTAAGACTACGGCACTAAAGCCGGTAGTAGGAGTAGCTCCGATGACGGGTGCCGGGAATGGCCAAACCAACATTGCCGGCCAAGCCAGCGTAATGGGCCAAGCTATCGTAACTGGCCAAACCAGCATAACTGGTGGTAAGGCACCAAGGACTTCAGCTGTCAGTGTAAAAGGGCTTCTTTGGCTGATTCCTGGATTTTTGGTTATTGGAATGTGGTTTTATGCTCAGGTGTGTGGTTTTATAGGAATTGAAAATAGTTTTACTCATATATTCCGAATCATGATAGGAGCAGTTGGGTGAGTGTGTGTATTTCCTACCAGGCCTTTAACATGCGTATGTCATCCCCCGCAAATCGGAAAATATCAAAACCCCCTGTTATTCTAGATACGATTCTTTCGTCATAGTACTCGAATAGATTTTTCAAGTCTATATTGGTTGATATGATGGTTTTACAAGGTCTTCTTACATTATTGGACATCCTGGTATCAATGATGTTCAGTAGCTCAGCATAACGCATTGCTGTTGGTGATTCTGTTCCAAGATCATCTATTATCAGGAGTTCGGTTTCAAGTATACTTTTATATAAAGTGGGGTCACAGTCTTCATTACTATTTGAATTATACCTGTATTCATATATGGCATTAAACAAAGCAGGAGCTGTTTGATAAAGCACTGTACGCCCTGATTTCATAAGCTCTATGGCTAGGCAGTTTGCCATGAAGGTCTTTCCGACACCGGTAGGACCGCAGAAAAGAAGGTTTTTGACCTCCGGGTCGCTAAAATTTTCCGCAAAGTGGCGGCAGTTTTCCAGTATTCCTGTAATTTGTCTCCTGGGTGATTTTTTGATACCATACTTTTTCTCGTTAATGATATCGGGGTAAAAGTCAGTATTGAAGCATGAGAAACCTTCATTGCCGGTGATACATAGGTTTGATTGATCATATAGATGGTCTATAAGCATCTGGCGGTAGCATATACAAGGTGTATCACCATCTCCCTCCTGTGAATCAACAAGACCTGTATCGGAGCATTTGTTGCATTCATAGACCGGACTAAGGAAAGCTTCATCATAGCCATTGGATAACAGGAGCTGAGACCTTTCCTTACTGAGATTTTCTATAGTATCGTAGAGCTGAGCTGACGCACTGTCAGACGGTACTGTTCCTAAAAGGATTGATTTGTTGAATTTTATACCTGATGCCTGTATTTCTCTTTCTATTTCCTCAAGGCGGGGGATGCTATAATAAAGGGCCAATTTTCTTTCATCCAACTCTTCTTGAGCCCTTTTGCGCCTTTTATCATATTCATCTCTAATGACTTTGTGTATATTAAGACTCATCCTTTTTTGTTCATCCTTTCAGAAAATCATTATCTGCCCTTTGTTACTGATGATAATTGTGCACTAAACATCCTTGTAGAGTTTATCAAAATACTCATCATCATATTGACGTTGTTCGAAATTACCTTTTTGGGGTATGGTCTTTCCCCGGGTTTTAGACCTAGTATCTGAAGACTTCCTTGTTCCTTCTGCTGTAAGGATTTCATCTGTTGTTTTATAGCCCTTTTCATGCCAATTGGTCAGAATCTTATTGATGTATTCAAAGCTAGGATTTAAAGCAGAGGTGGTACGCTTAAGGGCCTCTTCAATAATTTTAAAATCATAGCCAAATACGCACACCCATTTCTCCACATAGGCTTCCTCGTACACCGTAAGTAATCCTTGCTTTCTAAGCTTCTTAATAATCATACTGCGAATGTCTTTCATCTTCTGTGCCTCTATTGAGTACTTATCCAGATCAAAGCCATTACGAATGTTTTTGCTGTACCAGCTGTCAGCGACCTTAGCAATGTACTGGCGGGACAGGCCCTTGTAATCATAACAGTGCTTAAAGAGGGCATACATAACGTCTTCCTCAAATTTGTATTTGTCAAACCAAGAGTCTATGTCAGTATACCAGGACGGTGACATAACCCCCTGGAAAAATGCATTGTTTATACTGGAAATGAAGCGACTGCGCTGCTTGCTTCGCTCCATGCTAAAATCGGCCTCTTCCGGAGTGGAGGTTATCTTAGCTCGGTAGACCTTCTTTATTTCCCGTTCTTTAAGGTCTACAATGCTTATTGTTCTTTCATTTGCGCTTCTTGTGATCAGACCTAGCTCCTCAAGACGTACAAAAGCCTCCTTTACCCGTGGGGAAGGAAGCTCCAGCTTCTTTGAAATATCGCCGGAGGTTGGGTTCTTACTGTGCTTAGCAAGAAACACGCAAAACAAGTATACCTTGATAAAGTCACTTTCCAATGACGGCATATATTCAGAAATAAAGACGTCAGGTATAAGTGTATCTGAATAAAGCATGGATAAATTTGCATCAAAAACCATTACTAACAACCTCACTACTTTCTCTATCTATGTTATCTACGCGGTATAATGCATAGCAGGGGTTTTCCCTTATCTATTATAACACACAGGGGGTACTATAAGAACAATTAAGCAGACAACAATTTGCAGTTGATTTTTTGGCGGGAAAGTATTATCATAATATATGCACTGCTTAAACCGTGCATAAAACTATATGTTGTTACGTGCGCCCATAGCTCAACTGGATAGAGCGTCTGGCTACGGACCAGAAGGTTGTGGATTCGATCTCTGCTGGGCGCGCCAACTCACAGAATGAGAGCCTATAAGAATAAAAGCTTATAGGCTCTTATTCTGTAAGTTGCTAACATACTCAGAAGGCTAATTATTTTGAGACCCTTTTTTATAACCCCCCTGGAGCAATGATTTAAACCAATAGGGGTTGCACTTCTTTGCATAAGGATAGTAAAATACCTATATACAAATAATTTTGTAAATAGGTCACAAATATAGGGGGCACTAGTATGAAGTACAGAAATTTTGGAAAGCAAGATATCAGGTTATCTGCTCTAGGCTTTGGAGCTATGAGGTTGCCAACTAAGGTGATACAGGGTGTTGGTAATAGGCTAGACAGCAATATTGATGAAGCTGAGGCTATAAAAATGATAAGGTACGCTATTGATAATGGCGTTAATTATGTTGATACTGCATATGGATATCATGAAGGTAATAGTGAGATACTTACTGGAAAAGCCCTAAAGGATGGCTATAGGGACAAGACAAGGCTGGCAACTAAATCTCCGGTCTGGTTAATTAATAAGCCCGAGGACTTCGATAGGCTGTTAGATGAGCAGCTTGCTAAGCTGCAAACAGATTATGTGGATTTCTATCTGCTTCATTCACTCAATAAACAATATTGGAGAGAGACCGTTCTCAAGCATGATGTTCTCCAGCGGGCAGAAGCTGCTAAAAGGGCCGGTAAAATAAAATATATAGGGTTTTCCTTCCATGATGGCTTAGATGTATTTAAAGAAATAGTTGATGGCTATGACAAATGGGATTTTTGTCAGATACAGTACAATTATATGGATATTGAGAATCAGGCGGGGACAGTGGGCTTAAAATATGCTGCATCAAAAGGCCTTGCTGTGGTCATTATGGAGCCTTTGCTTGGGGGGAGGCTAGCTAACCCACCTAAGGATATTAAGGCAATACTTGATGAAAGCGACTCGGGAAGGTCTCCGGCAGATTGGGGCCTTGAGTGGCTTTGGAATCAGCCTGAAGTCTCAGTGGTTCTTAGTGGTATGAGTACAATGGAACAGGTTAAGGAGAATATAGCCTCAGCTGATAGGTCGGAAGTTGGAAAATTCAGCGCTAAAGAACTTGATATAATAAACCGGGTTCGCAGAAGGTATAATAAAAGGACAGCAATACCCTGTACAGGCTGTAGCTATTGTATGCCCTGTCCGAACAATGTAAATATACCAAGGAACTTCTCCATATATAACGATGGTGCTATACATGAAGATATTGCCGGAGCGAAGTTAACATACAACAATTTCTTTGACTCTGCCGAACATGCTGACAAATGTGTACAGTGCAGAATCTGTGAGGACAAGTGCCCGCAGACAATAAAGATAAGCGAATGGTTGGGGAAGGTTAGCGAAGCATTAAAGTAATATCGCCACATAAGGGCTCGCCATGAGAATGCATTTTTAGACAAGAGGTGAACCAAATTTCGCCCGTAGCGAGGGGGTATGGGGGACTGCCCCTATTGGAAATTGAACAATGAGGTGAGATCTTTGTATAGAGTATTACTAGTAGATGATATGGAAATAAGCCGTAGACAAGTTAGAAGGCTTAATCTCTGGAACGGTGAGACGTGCTTTTCTATAGCAGCAGAAGCACAAAATGGTCATGAAGCATTAAATCTTCTTAAGCGTGAGCACTTTGACCTACTCATTACTGATATAAAAATGCCTAAAATTGATGGGATTGAGTTACTTAAGGAAGCTGCTGAGAGTGAGCTTTGCCCCTGTATAGTACTGCTAAGTGACTATGAGGATTTTTCGTTTGCAAAGCAGGGAATCCTCCATGGAGCCTTTGATTATCTAGGAAAACCGCCAGAATACGACAAAATGTTTGATATGCTTAACAGAGTGGAGCAATTTTTGATTAAGAAAGACAAGGAGAATGAGCTGGTTAAGAATCTGGAGGAAAGACTAGAAGAGAAAATTGATGATGCATATCCATCTGCAGAGCTTGAGCTTTTAATAGATGCTATCATGGCGAAACGACCTGATGCTTCGGTGGCCGCAAGCGGACTTGGAATTTCTATTACAGCACTTTTTGAAAACGATACTATAAAGATTGGCGCAGCTTTGAAAAAATCAATGGCTGAGTTGATATCACAATTGAATGAGCATTTTGATTGGCTACACAGATTTGTTGATTGTAACAAATATAGTACCCTGGACTTTATCGGAATGGAGGATATACAACTGGCACTGGAAAGCTTCAGTGCTGCTGTTGGAGAATTGATACATGAAATAGGCAAGCTTGAATACGGCAATGCGGAAGGTCAGCTAGAATACAAGATATGCCACTTTGTTCTGGATAACGTAGATAATGAGGTTTCAATTGGGGGAATTGCAAAGGCCCTTTTTATGAATCGTAAATATATCAGCGAAGTGTTCAGACAGAGGACGGGTGAGCTTTTAATAGACTATATCACTAGGGTAAAAATGGCACGGGCTGCCCGCCTACTATTCCAAGGCTCACTAAAGACTTATGAGATAGCATTGCAGCTGGGCTACCGTGATACGGAATACTTCAGCAGATTATTTAAGAAGCATATGGGATTAAGTCCAAGTGAATATAGGAATAGGGTAGCGGATTAGTCATAATCTGACAAAATTCGGGGTAAACACAAGAAATAATTCATTAATATATATTTTTTTACAAGGTATCATATAAGAGGATAAATGTGACGCCTTATTTTTTTTTGAGCAAGCTTATATATTGAGAATGGTGGATGAGAATGGACAATGGTACCATGCTTTCAGTTATCGTTGTGGAGGATTCAGCGTTTTTTGCGGATTTAACTGTAAGGATACTGAAGAGAAGCGGGTTGAAATTGAATAGTAAAATAGTATCATCTGGAGCAGCACTGCAGAAAGCGCTTAAGGAGGAGCAATACGATATAATCCTTAGCGATAATGCGATGCCCGGATTCAATGCTTTAAATGCTCTGGAGATAAAAAATAGAATATGTAGCGATATCCCATTTGTAATAGTTTCTGAAGATTTGAACCAAAATGAACTGACTGAAGCCTTCGAAAAGGGGTGTGATTCTTATCTGTCTAAGGATAGGATTACAGATTTGCCGGAGGTTATAAGAAAAGTGCTTTATGATGGGAAATCTAAAACATAGATACTTAAATGCAACAACATTTGTAACTTGAAAGGGGGTGAATGTATGAAGTCCACCGGTATAGTAAGAAAAGTTGATGAACTAGGAAGAGTTGTTTTACCAATTGAGTTGAGAAGAACTTTGGACATAGCAGAAAAGGATGCACTAGAGATTTTTATCGATGGAGCGAATATTATATTGAAGAAATATGAACCAGCTTGCATATTCTGTGGTGACGCCAAGGACGTAATTAACTACAAGGGTAAGAACATCTGCTCTGTGTGCATGAAGGAGCTTAAGAGCTGAGATAGCTTAAGTATTAAACATCTCAATTTATGATGGAAGCAATTTGTTCAGTCATAACTACTGAATAGATTGCTTCCTTCGTAAGATTTCAATTAGTCGTTACAACGATTTTATATATGCAGCTAGTTTTTTTGGGGTGATCTTCTGAAAGCGGTTAAAAAAAATTTTGTACTTAATAAGACCTTACAGATTGCAGCGATTGCTTTGGTTGTTGGCATTCTGCTTTATTATGCCGTTACCAAGATACTAATACATGATATGGAGAACTCCCTTATAAGGTTTGCTAATCAAGGTGCAGCAACTGTAAGCACCTATGTAGAGGGACGCTTGTCGGAGACAAGGTCAGTTGCTGCTAGCAGTATAGTCAGTGATACCAGTCTTCCGATAGAAAAGCGTCTAGAGGAGCTGGAAAAGCAGCTTCCCCTAGACAGGTATAAAAGGTTAAGTATATCTGATTTAGAAGGAAACTCTATTGCTACCGATGGATTTAGGCTGAATGTCAAAGATCGGGAGTACTTTCAAAATGCTCTAAAAGGAAAATCTAGCATATCGGATCCGATTAAAAGCCGTGCCGATGGGACCATGGTATTGGTTTTTGCTGCTCCTATATATGATGACGGAGTATTATCAGGAGTGCTTTATACAACATACGACGCTGATATACTTAGTACTATTACCGATAAAATAAAGCTTAGTGATGGCGGATATTCATTCATTATTAATGATGTGGGAAATATTGTTGCACATAAGAACAGGCGTCTAGTATATGGTATTGAGAATGAAATAATGAACTCATTAAGCGACCCTGAGAATGAGAAGCTTGTAGCTCTTGAGAAAATTATGATTGTAGGCGGTAGCGGAACTGGTGAATATAATTACAATGGTGAGAAACGCTACATGGGTTTTTGCCCTATTGATGGAACAGCATGGTCAATTGCAGTGACAGCGCCTAAAAGCGCTGTTTTTAGTAAGCTTAATATTGTCTTTGCAATCCTTTTCATAGTGATATCTGCTGTGTCATTCATTATTGCTTTTATCATGTCCCGTTCCAGACGATTGGAAAAAGATTTGCTGAGGCAGCAGATGAAATCCTATAGAGTTGCGGATTTTACCAATCTAATTGCATTAACAATTAAAAGAGACGGGACTATACTGACTGCAAACAGGAATGCAGAGGATAGCCTGGTCTACTTTGATAAATACGGAGCCACCAAGGTTCAGAACGTTTTTGAATTGCTGTCTGAAAAGGACGTTGAGCTACTGCGAAGCGCCTTTGCTGAAGGACAGGGTCGTAATGACAACATAAGCTTTGATCTTGCCCTTTGTCGGGGAGATAGTAAGGTAATCCATATCTACTGTAATGCTATTGAGGACAAGGATAACGATGGAGTTGTTGAGATTCTGGGAATTGATATATCTAAAAGAGTATCACAGGAGAATATACTTCAGGACAGCTTCGATGAGCTGACGGCTGTGTACGATGAGCTGGCAGCTACTGAAGAAACCATTAGGCAGCTTGCATATAGGGATCAACTGACTAGCTTGCCAAATAGGGCGGCGCTGTTCAATGAGGTGGGTAAGGTTCTTGCTGGCATTGGGATTGGGGAGGCTAAAAAATGTGCTTTACTGTATCTTGATCTGGATAACTTTAAGTATATCAATGACTTCTTTAGTCATACAATGGGTGATATGCTACTGGTGGAGATAGGGCGGCGCCTAAAGGGAGTTTTCAATGACAATGAAATGGTCGCCAGGTTTGAAGGTGATGAGTTTGCTGTGTTTATTAGACGAATAGATTCCATGGAGGATTTAGACAATAAAGTTACAAAGGCTATGAGTGTATTCCAAGAGCCCTTCAATGTCATGAGAAATCACTTCCATGTTTCGGCCAGTTGTGGTATATGTATTTATCCTGACCATGCTTCTACTATCGAGGATATGATGAAGAGTTCAGATGTTGCTATGTACCATGCAAAGAAAGAGGGCAAAAATATGCATATCATGTTCAGGAAGGAAATGAATGATGAGTATGCTGAGAGGATAGAAATGGAGAATGGTTTGAGGCGTGCAATAGAAAATGAGGAGCTTGTTCTTCACTACCAGCCCCAGGTTGATCTCGCCACAGGAAAAATCGTTAGCTTTGAGGCATTATTAAGATGGATGCATTCTGAACGCGGCCTCATTCAACCACTTAGATTTATTAGTGTTGCTGAGGAGACGGGATTGATAGTGCAGATAGGTAAGTGGGTAATGAAAACAGCTTGCGAGTTTATGGTAAATCTAAACAATCGATACAACAAGAAGTTTGGAATATCTGTAAACATATCAGTTATACAGCTAATGCAGACCGACTTTGTCAATATGGTAGAGGATATCATTAAAAGTACAGGGCTTGAGCCATCCTTACTTGAATTGGAAATAACAGAATCAAAGCTTGTGGAGACTGTTGATATTAACCTACGGAAGCTACACGAGCTTAAATCAATAGGAGTTAGGTTCTCAATAGATGATTTTGGGAAGGGCTTCTCTTCATTAAGCTATCTCAAGCAATTACCGATTAATACAATAAAAATTGACAAATGCTTTGTCGATGATATCCCTGAAAATGATAACAGCCTGATAGAATCTATAATCCACATAGGTCACAAAAGAAATCTTCTTGTGGTAGCTGAAGGGGTTGAAAAGAAGGAGCAGTTCGAATACCTAGCTATGCATAATTGCGATATGGTCCAGGGCTACTACTGCTCAAGACCGATTCCTGAAGAGGGTATCCAAAACATAATTTAAAATGGGTAAATAGAGGGTTATCCACAGCCGTATGTCCCAAAAAACAAGGTTATGCACAGACTTATCAACATTATCCACAGAAACATTTCCACAAAACGAGTGTTCTGAGGATATCTATTACTCTCAAAATATCAGACATATATCCCGGTATTTAGTATCAATAATTAGAATCACTACTAATCAGGTATCTGGAGGCATGAATAGAATTAGTGACGTCACTGGTCATCTGCCTTTATTAATCGCTTGAATAGTCGGATTAATAATACGGGCATATTGGAGGTAATTATATGAGAAGGAATAATACATCACTGGGAGGACTGCTTATAATAGCAGGTGGTTTGCTTCTAGCAGCTCGCTTTTTATTTAACAGGCCTTTATTGTCACTTGATTCAGGGGATTTTTGGCCAATTATCATTTTTCTAGTGGGGGCGGGCTTTGAGCTTGCCTACTATATTAGCTTGAAGGCTCCGGGACTTCTTGTACCAGGAGGGATACTGACTACCTATAGCCTACTCTTTTTCTTTGAAGTGTCTACAAACTGGCGGTTTGCTGCTATTACATGGCCGATTTACCTTTTGGGTGTAGCAGTGGGACTATTCCAGCTTTATCTGCACAGTGGAAAGCCAAGGGGGCTTATGACAGCTATAGGAATAATTGGTGGTATGGCTGTAGCCTGCTTCATTGTTATGGCATTTAGATTCATTTTGGGTATATTTGACTTAGGACTTCTTTTACCTGTACTACTACTTGTTGGAGGACTAATACTGGTTTCAAGACGAAATAGAAGTGCTAATTCGGGTAACTGGTAAGCATAAACTGGAAAAGGGCAAAAAAAGTGGTTAGTCTGGCGACTAACCATGTAAAGGGGGTCAAAATGTATTTTGTGAGGTCAGTTATATTATTGACCTCTTTTGCATTTCTTTATACATAGATTTAAATATTTTTCTTTTATTTCTAAAATTATGGTTTCAATATGCTTTTTTGAACAGTCTATTTCGATATCAGCATATTTTCTATATAGAGGCATTCTTTCCGCATACAAATCTGTTATAGACTGGCCTGGTTGCATGGCTATACCACGAGTCTGGGCATTTTTGAGTCTGCGCTCAAGCTGATACATTTTTGAATTAAGGAAAAAAACCACTCCTTCAGATTTGAGGTGGTCTATGGCAGGCTGGCTGTAGATCACACTCCCACCGGTAGCTATAACGTGGTTTTCCAAATCAAGCCCCAATACGATACGTTCTTCTGTTTTTATAAAGTCTTCTATTCCGTTTAATTCAATCAATTCCTGCAGGTAACTGTTTTCTTGACGCTGTATCAGTAAGTCAGTATCAACAAAAGGCATTTTCAGCGCTTTTGCAAGCAAAACACCTACAGTGCTTTTGCCTGACCCCGGCATTCCTATTAAAACCAGATTTTTATTTTCTGTCATGCTGATTTCTCCGTAAATGATAAAAATAATGTTTCATGCTAATACTATATCATACAAACAAAACATAGAGAACGCTCAGATATTGCTACCATATACGGGAGGATACAGCATATGGATTATTCAAGGAGTAAGGGCTTAAGTAATAGAGATAATAGTGAATTTGACACAAGCGCGAACAGGCCTATGTATGATGAGGAGCTTGATAGCAAGGTTATTAATGCCGAGAGCTTGCAGTTTGACACAACCTTAAATGACATTTCAAATGAGCTTAGACCTGGAGAAACCCTTGTGTTAGACATTGGGAACAATTACTATAATCAGACTGATGAAATATATGATACTCTTGTCATGCGTGGGTATGATGTGCGAAAGTCTTTTAAAAATGGAAGAAACCAGATACTCGTTAGCAAGGCACACTATAAGGACATACCATCAAAGCGCAAGTAAACATTACAGTTCAATTACATTTATCCGTTTTCTCCGATTATATCTTTGGGAGGCATTAATTCAAGCTACTTTGATGCCGATAAATATAGCAAGGTGATAGATATCTCCTACCTCGTTAAACTCTGCTAAGCCACAGTGTTTTTCAGTGGATTATGGTTATAGCGAGGATTTAGCTTTCATAATCGGAGGGTTCTAGATTGATGATACGAACTAAGAAATATATTACTTTGGTCATTACCATAGCATTTATTTGCACCATGTTTGCTGGTCTTTCTCTAAATATATATGCGGCAGCGATGCCGGTAACTGTATCGGTGGTTAGCTATCAAAACGGTGAGCTGATTGTCAAATGGAATCAGCCTGCGGGCACTCAGCTAGCAGTAATTACATACCATGTGCCAGATGGTGCTGATAACGCTGTAGGGGCTGAGGCAATATATGTTAGGGGTGAATCAGTTTCTCCACCTATCAAAGGCCTTAAGGCGGATTATATATACGATATAAATGTTACTTTATATGGAGAAGTAGACAGTGATAACAAGCCAGTAGGGGAGCCTACAGGAAGAGGGCTTTTGTTTTTCTTGACCTCTATTACTTTCACTGCGTCAACACCTGATCAGGTTTTTTACGATATTCCCGGCGGAGGCCGCGAAATAGGTGCACGACCAAAGCTGAAGCTGAATTGGAGGATACCAAAGGCTTATTACTCAGATCCTGTTCTTGGTGATGTATTCGCGGAGGCCTCGGCTACAGACGTTAAGGATTTCATGGAAAACTCACTAAATGATATATATATAGACAATCCACGGGATTTGAACACCTTGAATTTCAGAATCAACATTTCAAGTAGAATGAACCTGTTAAATTCAGGATCCTCCCAAGCTGCAATCCTCATCGACCAGGATACTGACGGCACATATGAAGCATATGTTTCAGGCACAACGAACCCAAGAGCGGTTGTGACTGGTCCCGATGTTCAAGGCTTTCAAAGTATTGTACTGGAGGGGAGGGCCGATACTGCTTCTGAGATGCCGGTAGACGACCCCAGTGACGAAATTTTGCCTGATAGTGAAATTTTGCCTGGTACTGTTTACTACATGAACATTAAGCCTATTTACAAGGATATCAATAATGACATTGGACTTGTGTCCGTTGTAACCGTAGGCTCCCCGGAAAATCAGAACGGTAGCCTGCTTTCAGGTGAAAGATCCTATATAAACACTCCGATACGATTTCAGCTGACAAAGGATAGTGCTAATAATATATATGTAAAAATATACAAGGTAAACCAGGGTAGCCTGGATCTCCCCAGACTTTATTATGAAGTACAGGTCACGGACGATCCCTCGTTGCATGGGGATTGGGAAGTTAAGAAAAGTATGGATGACTCCTATTTTAGTGGTGATTATGCCATTACTGTTTTATCTGGAATTAATCCAAACAATACAGTCTATTATAAAATTGTAGTAAAGTCTGAAAATTCTACAGACAGGCTGGAGTCACTGGCAATGCCTTATACTCTAACTGTTGATACAAGCAGACCTCCTCTGCCGATGAACATTGCAGTTATCAATAGAGAGCTTAATATTGGTACAGTCAATAGCCCTTCAGCAGAGGATATTACAGTTAAGTCGTCAGATATTACTCTTTCATGGGAGAAGCCTAGTAATTGGGATAGCATAAAGAACGATCTCTATTTTCATTTTTTAATCAGTACCAATCAATCAGAGTTACCATCAAAGGCTCCAATCTATGTAAATGGTAAGCTGTGGGGTGCTGACGAGGGCTATGATGTCAAATACCGAATGGTCAAATATATAAGTGCTATATCGCCGGATATAACAGATGTGGGAAACAGGCTAGAATACACCATTAGTGCTTTTGATCTTTTCACCTGGGACGATGTAGATGACAGTACGTTCACGGAATCCTCAGGCCCAATAGACAGGGCTGTCGGTGATGAAACATATCCGAGTTTTCTTGTTCCAAATACCGTATATTATATGCAAATGTATACGACTATTGCAGATAGCGCATCACAGGCGGGAGCTGCCGGCTCTGATGCAATGTCTGACAGATCCATCATTACCAGCTTTACCACTCTCAATGGTGTGGAGCTGGATGTCCCGCTACCCATGAGCTTTGAGCTTGAAGAAAACTCAAAGTTTACTATCGGAAACAGAGAGGGTAATAATATTAGCCTAAGATTCGACAAGGTGTCTAATCTGGACTGGAAGAATTACACTACCGATTACAATGAACTGGAGTATAAATATGATATCTACTATGATATCTACATGAATACAAGGACAAATACTGAATTCATTCCCATTGGTACAACACAGGATTTAAACGGGGATGTTGGCTTTTCGGGAGCAGATGATGTGCAGAGTACTTCTGTAATATCAAGGATAAGCCAGTTTACACAGGAGAATACTGATAGACTTATCAGCTGTGGTCTTCTTCAGGAGGATGAAACAAGAACTCCCCGTACGGTTTTCGGTCCTGAACTGCTGCCAAATACTACATACTATTATCTTGTAAGGACCAGGCTGGTTGTGAGTAGGAGGTCTGACGGGGACCAGGTTGAAACGAAGACATCAATGAACACGGCAATTCTTCCGGTTACGACTGTTCTGCTGGTCATAACTCCTCCTGATGATAGTAAGAGAAAGCCTCTGGCGCCGACAGACTTTACAATAGCAGTTGATAGCAACGGAAACCGGCGGATTTCAGGAAGTAGTGTAACATTTACCTGGCCTGGGCAGGAGGATGATGTGCTATATCAGCTAATCAGGACTACAAGTAAGGTAAATCCAACAGCCGAGCTGGCGGAATATGAAAACGACCCAGAGTATACTAGCCTACTTGCGGAATTTGGAAGGCATGCAGCAGATGCTCCGGACAGAAAGGTTATTTACCTTGATCCAGCCGATGAATCTAATTCTTATGAGGGAAGATTCACCTATATTGACGGAGTGTGCACCTTTACTGTGGATAGGGCAATGTTTCCAAACAAGCTGTACTATTTCAGCTTGAAGACTATAAGAGTGGATAATAACAGAAATCTACTGGAGCCTTCATCAGAAAGTGTTTGGGTTTCGATTCCTGTTACTACTGCCCTTATTGATCCCCCTTCATCATTAGAGGTCATACAGATTCCGGAGCTTGGCTTTTGGTGGAATGATGAAACTGTTGGCTTGACTGGAGATGACTTCAGGATATACATAAAGACCTCATCTGACGCTGTATATAAGCTAATGACAAGGGCCCAATCCAGTGTTATTAAGGATCCTGACGGAAGAACATATTATGGAAGGGTAACAGGACTAAAGTCTGGAACCGCTTACGATGTTAAGGTGTCTAAGGGTAATGATACCGTAGTGCTTGAAAAAGCTGGACTAATGACAAGGGATAGCTTTCACCAGCTTGAGATAAAATGGATTGGCAAGCCTCTGGACAATTATGCCCGATATGAGATAGCCATTATGGAGGAGGGCTCTGCTGAATATACGATACTTAATACTGGTGACCTGGAACATTATGCTGATAAAAATGGCTCCATACTGCCATATTATACTGACGAAGCAGCAAGAACGCTTAAAACTGATGAGCTACATTACTATGCTAGGATTAAGACAATGAATGTTGCCCTGCCTGGTGGCGTTGTGATAAAGCAGCCCTTGCGTTCAAATGTTAGGTATCTGATAAAGGTTCGAGCTGTAAAGGTTGATCCTGTGGAGACAGATCTTTTATCATATTCTAAATATATTGGACCGGTAAGCTTCAGAACTGAATTTAACCAAGAGGACTATGACAATAAGGATAGGGAGGAACAGCAGAGGGCTGTTTTCCTGGACAGGATGAAGGATCTGGATAAAGGTTATTTTTGGAAAGTGGCCATGGGAAAAGGCACCACTACCATACTGCTAAAGGGTGACAGAGTTGAGGATGCATTAAAGAATTCCTCAGGTGATACATTTGTGGTTGATATCTCAAGCCTTTCAGTCAATATAAGTAGGGATGAGATATATATACCTTTAAACGTAGTTAATACAATGAAATCAGTGAAAAAGAGCTTGGCGATTAGGACAAATGGTACACAGCTGGTATTGAGGCCAGGGACCCTGGATTCATCCTTTAGTGAAATAACTAAAGATATTTACGAGAGGAATGAGGTTAAGGATATTTATGTGAAACTGAACCTAGGACGTGGAGGCGATATCTATCCGTCTCTTCCTTCAAATCAGATTCCCGTTTCTGAAGTGAACAGAATGGAAGTACAGGCCCAGGGCTTTTCGGTGGCTTACGGCGATATGGCTGGAATGTTTTATGAGAAGCTGTATGATGAGGATGCAGGGTTGGTCAGTAAGATGCTCAGCATGCTTCAGAACGCATATGTTGGGGGAGGGACCGGATCGTCCGAGCTTATTGACCAATATACACGGAACCTTGTGGAAATGATTGAGAAAGAGCTTTCTGCCTATGTAGATAGCACATTGAAGTCGTCCAGGTTGACCTTTGCAGTTAGAGATGTATCATCCTTTGATGCTCCTCTAGCGGTTAACCTTACTGTAAGTGGTACAGCTAAAGGTGTTAGAGTGCCTTATGTTCTGTATGACAGCTCAGCTAGCTGGCAAAAGATTACATCAGGTGTAGTTGAGTCAGGGTCCTTTGCCAGGTTCACTGTTATTGGACCGGGCAGCTATGTGATACTTGCACCTAAGAACCCAACGGGAGATGTAAAAGGGCACTGGGCTGAGAACAGCATTATGAGCCTAGTATCGCAATATGATTTGGAGGATGTATTTCCTGGTGTACAAACCAGTTTTATGCCGAACAACAAGGTAACCTGTACTGAAGTAATATTGCTTTATGAAAAGGTTATAGGAAAATCTTCTGAAAACACAGGGCTTGACGCTAGAAATAGGCTTACAAGGCTAAAGCTTGACGGTATAATACCTCCCAATTCTCTTGTTAGGAATGCGGATAGGCAACAGACTGCAGCAGTGCTAAGCAGACTCTTTTGTGTCAAGAAGGGCATTGATGCGGCAAGTCTCAAGCCAGCAGGAAGAGTCGTGATATCGGATGAAAGCAACATTAGTGATGAATATTATGCCTCGGTAATAATGGTAGTTGACATTAATGTTATGCGGCTTGATGGAAATGGCAAATTTAATCCTAGAGGGACTGTATCAAGAGCAGAGCTAGCAGAAGCGTTTGTCAGGCTGCTACGTCTAACGGAAGATATCTAGAAATACATAATCAGTGGACTGGAAAGGGATATAAATATGCGAAAGGGCTACAATACAATTAAAAAAATGGCTGTGAAAATGGTGGTTGCCATATTGGCGATACTTTTGCTGGTGCAAAATCTTGTTACCTTGCCTTTGGCAGCTGCAATCATTGAGCCACAGCCTGCGCCTGAGAGATTAAGGGTAGAGGCCATATATAATGAAGTTCATAATGAACAGCCCGGTATTGGTTACAATGAGTTTGATAAGTATTACGTTGACCTAAAGACCGACAGCATCAAACGGCCTGAAGGTGTTCCCTCGTCCAGCATATATATGAACTACTATTTGCAGGAAATCAACAAGCCATACAAGCCTGCCAGGCCTTCAGTATTGAAGGAAGGAAATATTCCTGCCAGTACTGATACTGACAATGAGATTAGATTGAAGGATTTGAGCTCAGGCTCAGTGTACTATGCTAATGCCAAGGCCTACTATACATATACCGCTGATTCTGTCACATATACCAGTAGTGAGTCCAATTCCTCTAATACTGTTAAATTCATGACGGATATTGCCATAAATGCGTATTCATATGGTCCCAATCAGATTAAAATTGAATGGGATGACGTGTGGAATTCTGGAAAGAGGATGGACTATAAGCTTTATATTTCTGAAAACAAGTCATTTGCAAATAGCCCTCCAATATACATAGGGCAGGAGCAAATCAGCCAGAATGGGCCAGTTACTGTTAATGAAGCAACGGGGAAGCTTGAATATATACATACAGCAAGGGATCCAGGCAGAGTTTATTATATTAGGATCGAACCAGATACTACTGAAAGTGAACTTAAAAGATCATCAAGCAGTCCGGTGGTAGTGGTAAGCAGCTACATACTGGCAAAAACCACAAAAATGTCTGTAACTGACGCGGGTACTATTTGGAGATTGGAATGGAGTCCTGTTGTCACAGGATTAGCTGAAAGCAATATCAAGGTAACCTACCAGATATACAGGGGAAGCGGAAGCGGCAGCAGTATTGAGGAGTATATGGCGTCTACAGATGACACCACGTTTTTTCTGACACTGCAGCCGGGCGACGAAGACAAGTATTATGTCATAAAAGCCATGATCACACAGAATGGACAGGATGTGTATCCGGGAATAAGAATACAGTCCACCAAAATTTATGTAAAGGAATCTGAGGTGCCTTCAATACCGCCTGTACCTGAGCTTGTCCCGGATTTTCGCAATGCTGGAGAGGTCATCATTTCATATGAGGATGAATTGAAGGCTGATAGTGCAGTAATTCTGTGGAGGACACCTTTAAAGGGCAATGGAGATGTGGATACAGATGTGATGTATGACATTTGGTTGATAAATGATCCAAATCTCATTGATGACCCACCATCAGGGACAATGATAGCGGCCTCCGTGAAAATGAATCAAAGTAACTTTGTAATGAGTGGTACAAAGCTGATTGGCTATAAGTACCAGGTAAAGGATCTGATCCCAAACTCCACTTATTATTTTAAAATAGTTGCAAAAAAGGATTATGTGGAATTTATCGAAAGTGAGCTTCAACATATAACACTAGAGTCTGATGCGGCGATGAAGGTTATCATAACGCCTACAACAGGTCCCATTGATCAGCCCTTAGTTCCAGGTACTCCGCCATTTAGAATCAAGAAGGACTCAGAGGGTAAGGATAGCATAACAAATACATCTGCAGTAGTTACAGTGCAAAATGCATGGTATGAGGAATATTCGAATACGCCTAGACCTGATTCGAGCCCTGTAGATGGGGAAAGATGGTCTTGGTATTATAGAACAACCAGCGAAATAGATGCTGCTGGAGCATTGGAGCTTCCTCCCTTCAACGCAGTAGAGCTGGAAAAGAATTATGATAATGACCAGACTAATGACATAGAGACAATTGACCCGCTGAGATTCCGAAAGGTTGAATACGACAGCGGTGTGACCATTGATGTGGGGTGTGTGGAATATTCTCCGGACATTGATTACAATGATCTTGAGAATTTGCCGGCAAACAAAATTATTGGTTTTCCATCACTTCCTAACGATACAGAAGAAGATATAAATGATGTTGATGCCGTACAGGACAAACGCAGACATAATATTGACATAACTCTCACTGATCTTGAGCCAAATAAAACATATATTGTATGGGTAAGAGCCTCAAGGCGTAGCGTAAATCTGGTTTCAGGACCTTCGGATCCCATTATCATCACTACAATACCCGAATTACCTGAAGTAATTGAGAAGCCTACTGTCCCAGTATTTAATTATTTCCATACTGGGGATACATTTATTGATTTGGGGTGGGACTTTAGAAGTGAGTATGTATATTACCTGGAATACGGAACCGTTGATCGCTTGGACGCAAGTACAAACAGATTGGAAATAACCCCAGATCAACTTGAATTTGCTACGTATTACAGGGTTAACAATCTGAGCCCGGATACTGTTTATTATTTCTGGATACAGGCTGAAGCATCAAATGCATCAGGTGAAAAAAGGCGTTCTGATTTCAGTGACTCATATATAGTGAGAACATTAAAAGATATACCTCCTGACACCCCTCTGGGATTTGGGGTAAAGGGCGGCTCTAATGCCATTACAAAAAACAGCATCACATATGAGTGGCTCACCCAGGAAGGAATGGATTACACACTGGAAATTGCTGAGGATATAAGCTATTCAGATAGTATAAGGCATGAAATAAGTAATGCTTCAGAGTTTACAGTGGAAGATCTCAGGTCCAATTTCAGATATTATGCTAGACTATATGCATATGACCCTGATAAGGATTTATTTTCGGCACCAACGCAAAGCGTTACTGTAAGAACACTGCGCTCAAGCGATGATTATGATTCCAGTGAAGATACCGGCGGTGTTATCTCCGGGGATTATATAGTTAAGGACAATGCAGCCATAAATGGAGTCTGGAATATCAGAATAACAGGGATCAATGCTGACCGGTTCATACAACATGTTCAAACTGATAACAACCTTGACCATACTATAGATATGAAAAAGGAACCTTCTGGTACAAAGATAATTTCAATCAGGATATCCCAGAAGGTATTTACGGCTCTGGGTATGCTTGGAGAGAACCTCATACTAAGGACTAGCTCAAATACCTACATAGTAAGGCCCGGTGCTTTAGCTAACGCCAATGGAGCATACGTCCATGGTACCAATGGCGGCGATTTTGTAATAGAGATAACTCCTCAAAGCACTATTGAAGGCAATGTCAGTAATATGACCTTTAAAACGCCGGTTTCAAAAGTGGATGTAAGCGTACTTGATGGGATGACCTTTAGTATTGCAAAATTCCAAAAGCCACTAAAGATTGTATATGATTACAGCCAAGCAAGCTGGTATAAGCCAGGAACTACATTTGGATACTATTTACCTGATGGTGATGATAGTTGGCAGAAAACAATTGGAGTCGGTAGCTTTAATCCGGATATCAAGAAGGGGCTACTTTCCTTTGAAATGCCCGTCCCTGGAAGGATGGCGGCTGTAGACCAGGGGCATGAATTCTATGATGATACTTCAAGGAGCTATGCTGCAAGGTCCATAGGAAATGTTGCAGCGACTCATGAGCTCAAGTCTGTTAAGGGAAGTAGCTTTGAGCCATCCAAGAACCTTACGATAGGTGATGGTGTGAAATTTATGCTAGATGTTATGGACGAAGATTATGGAGCAGACTATATGACATTAGCAGCAAAGGCAGGTATAATAAAAGGCGTGGACAAAGACAAAGCCGGTTCCTATTGCTCAAGAGAATTGCTTATCTCTATGGCAATGAGGGTGTGTGAGTTAAAAACTGGGCAGAAGGCCACATCGGACACGGCTGATATGTCTATTTACAGGGACATTGGTCAGGCCAGTGCGTCACTGCTTCCAAGGCTGCGCTATGCGCAGGATAACGGGATAATAACCAGCAGATTTTCTGATATACTGGGCCCCGGAGATACTGTTACCCGGGCTGAGGCTATGGTGCTTTTGGAAAAGGTACTGCGTTTTGCGGGAGAGCTTTAATTTTTCAAAAAACATGCTTATCATCCATTAATGGTGAAGGATATAGAAATTTTTCATGTATAGGCTCACTTTTATGAGGCAATAATTTTATTGTGACTGTAATGTAATCATGTTACGGTAAACAACCAATTGCCGAAGAAAAAGGGGGTTCAACATGAAAAAAATTTGTCTGCTTATATTTGCTATTGCTTTATTTATTTCCGTTTTAACAATAATGATACAGAAGGAGAATGATTTTAGTTCTGGGGCTGATGCCATATATAAGGCATTTTACGAAACTGGTGCAGCTGCTGTCAGTTCAGAGATATATGTACGAGGAGTATCGGAAAGGAAGGTTATGGACGAGGGTACAGCATCCATCCTCCTTGAAGAAATTGTTCGTGGTATCGGAGCTGTGTATTCAAAAGAGGTTCCGGTTTTTAATACCATCGAAAATGACTATACACAGGGAGTGGAGATTAATTACATAATAGATGGAAATAAAACCATATTGCTTTCAGTATCAGGATCAAAAAAGGATAAGGATAAGAGTAATGTAGTCATTAGCTTTTTTGATACATCTACCAAGCCTTCTGTTAAAAAGAATGTAGCGGCTATAGTAGCATGCTTGGATAAACGAGGGATTGATTATAAGACTAATATATCTTTGGCGGGTAGTATTGCTGGCAAATTGGAGGAGGATGCCATTGAGGATTTGTACATAAGAGCTTTTGAAAGCATTGGTGCTAATAAGGTTGAAGGAATTCATGATAACGGTCTTGTTAGTGTTTCGGCGTTTTCGCCATCTATTAGCGAGACTGTGAATGTGAACGGAAAAAGCATTAATATGAACATGGCAGTCCGATATAACTCATATGAAGGCAAAACCTACATATGGCTTGCAACACCGGTCATAACCACAGTGTACTGACAGAGTAGTTTGACAAAAATACAAATGATGATAAAGGGGAGAATGACTTGTCCAAACTGATAATTTCGGATACCAAGCCGCTTAAGGGCAATGTTCGTATCAGCGGAGCAAAGAATTCGGTGCTTCCAATCATAGCGGCGGCATTGCTAGCCGATGGCAGTAGTCTCATTGATGAAATTCCCTATCTTAATGATGTAAGAATAATGTGTGATCTTGTAAAGTCACTGGGTGCTTCCATTACTCTGTCTAATGACCAGAGCAGGCTGGAGGTTTGTTGTAGTTCTCTGACAAATACAACAGCACCATATGAGCTGGTTAATAAGATGCGGGCTTCTTTTTTGGTTGCCGGCCCATTGCTAGCTAGGACAGGGCATGTGAGGATATCTCTGCCCGGAGGGTGCGCTATAGGCTCTCGACCCATAGATCTGCATCTGAAGGGGTTTACGGCCCTTGGGGCGTCTATTACACAGGGACATGGCTATATTGAAGCTAGAATGAAAGGCCGGCTTACTGGAGGAAAGGTGTATTTGGATTTTCCCAGTGTGGGAGCAACTGAAAATATAATGATGGCTGCTACCTTGGCTCAGGGATATACTGTCATAGAAAATGCAGCAATAGAGCCTGAAATAGTGGACCTGGCCACATATCTGATATCTATGGGGGCTGAAATCAAGGGAGCTGGAACAGATACGATAAAGATTCATGGCGTCAGCGATCTCAAAGCAGCCAGCCATACAATCATACCTGATAGAATAGAAGCAGGGACTTTTATGGTTGCAGCTGCTATTACCGGGGGAGATGTTGTTGTTGAAAATGTTGTTACAGATCATCTGAAGCCTGTCACCGCAAAGCTTAGGGAAGCCGGGGTAGAGGTTTCGGAGGAGCTTACCTCCATAAGGGTAAGAGGAAGTAGGGTTAACGCTGTTGATATAAAAACCCATCCATATCCGGGATTCCCTACGGATATGCAGTCGCAAATGACTTCATTGCTCAGCATGGCGGCTGGTACCAGTATGGTTATAGAAACCATATTTGAAAACCGCTTCATGCATATTTGCGAGCTGAAAAGAATGGGTGCAAATATAAAGGTTGAGGGCCGAAGTGCTATAATAGAAGGGTGTGCCGGTCTAACCGGGGCTAAGGTGAAGGCTACAGACCTCAGGGCAGGAGCCGCTCTGATTCTTGCGGGGCTTTGTGCCGAAGGGATAACCGAAATATCGGATATCGAGCACATAGACAGAGGTTATATACAAATAGACGAGAAGCTGAGGAAGCTTGGAGCGGTTATCACAAGGTCAGGAGAAGAGTAGGTAGTCAACCTAAAGAGGCCGTCTTCGATAGAGTATAGGACAGAGTATGCGGGCATTCGCATACTTTTTTTTTATGCGAATATATATTATCAAAACAGCAGTTTATGGCTATAGGGGGGGTCCTGATGAAAAAGCTCATTTACTATGCGGGGGTAATGATCCTTATCGTTATTCTGCTTCCCATGATTATTGTAAGAAGCTGTGGTCCCGATCCCGTGCAAGAGCTAAAGGATATAAAGGAGCCGGCCAGGGACTATGAAATAACAGTTTATAACCATATAACTGAAGCAAGTAAAAAGGTCAATTTAGAGGAGTACATAAAATGTGTAGTAGCAGCTGAAATGCCTGCTGATTTTGATTTAGAAGCACTTAAGGCGCAGGCTGTTGCGGCCAGGACCTTTGCATACGGACGTATGTCTGAGACGTATAGATCCAAACAGGGGGTTCATGATGGCGTAGAAATATGCACTGACTCTACCCATTGTCAGGCATGGGTTAGCAGGGAAGATGCGATGAAAAAATGGAATGTGCTATTCGCCTCAAGAAACTGGAGTAAAATCAGTAAAGCGGTGGATGAAACTAGGGGAATGATAGTAGTATACCAAGGCAAGGTAGCAAACACTCTTTTTCATGCAAGCAGCTCCGGAAGGACAGAGAATGCAGAGGATGTATGGGCTGGTACCAGTGTACCCTATCTTAAAAGTGTTGAAAGCAGTGGAGATGAAGCCTCAAGGGGCTATACTGCTACAATTTCAATTAGTGGGGAGGAACTGATTGATAAGCTATCAAAGGTTTATACGGATTTGGAGCTAGATGTAATGGATAAAATTGGTATAGTTGATTATACTACAGGCGGAAGGGTAAAAACATTGAAAATCGGTAATGTTATTCTTAAGGGCACAGAATTTAGATCTATCCTGGGTCTCAGGTCAGCCTGCTTTAATATAGAATTTGTTGAGGATGACCTGCTGAGGATAACAACCACCGGACATGGCCATGGTGTGGGGATGAGCCAGTGGGGGGCCAACAGCCTTGCTAAGACCGGTGGTACCTACAAGGAGATATTACGGCATTACTATACAGGAGTAGACATCATTTCTATGTCTGACTACGAAGCTATGATAAAACCGGACTAATTGTTTGTATGTCGCCTGCCACAACTAATTTTACTTCCATATGTATATAGTTGCCATATGCGGTAACAATAATATATGGAGGTGGAACATGTGAATATGAAGAAATCATTTCCAGAGGAAAAAGGTAAGAAATTTAAGGATTTTTTAGACAAGAGAGGCTTTTATATCGTCCTGTTGCTGTGTATAGCGGTTGTGGCTGGAACCTATGTTTTTGTCACTACTCGTAATGCTGTTACCAGGGTCCCTGATTATGAAGCGAAAAATCTTTCTGATGGTTCTATCGATGGTCTTGACGCACAGGATGCGGCACTGAATGCAGCTGAAAAGTTGTCGGAAAAGCTAAATACAGACCCTGTAGCTTTAACACCTGAAGAGGACTCAGATATTGGAAGTCCAGCGTCTGTTAGCAAGGACAATAAAGTGAATCCAGATGATGGTGACAAGGAGGCTGCGCCAAAGGATAAGGATGCACCTGCGAAAACCACTCCTGAAAAGCCTAAAAAACAAAGCTTTATAATGCCTGTTGATGGCGAGATATCGCTGGAATATGCAATGGATAAGCTTGTGTATTCCAAAACCCTTGAGGAATGGCGAGCTCATCAGGGCATTGATATTGCAGCTGACAGGGGAACTCCGGTAAAAGTAGTTGCCGACGGTGTGGTTTGCGATGTGAGAAATGATCAGTTCTATGGAATTTCTATAGTTATTGATCACGAGAACGGGTTAAAAACCCTCTACAGGAACCTGGCAGCAGATGATGTAGTCATTGTAAATCAAAAGGTGAAGCAGGGTGAGATAATCGGAAGCATTGGCAATACTGCAATGGACGAGTCTGCTGAGCAATCTCATCTACACTTTGAGGTACTTAAGGACGATGTAAATCAAGAACCCAACGGATATCTTCCTGAAGGATAAAATTTCCGATACAACGCAACAGGCCAGTATGAAGAACGGTCTATATCAAACAGGGATGAGAACAGCTGCGTTACTTTACGAAGTTGTACCATCTCTGTTTTTTGCTGTATTGTACTAACAAATTCATATAGATGGAGTAAAGGGCATATATATACTGTAGGCGTGAAACATACTTAGCAGCCCGCAGTACATATATTACCGAACTTACTTGATGTATATCCATGAGGCTGCTTTTGTTTCGATTGTATTAATTAACGGCTCAGACTATCTGGATTGAGCTCTGAAAGACAAGAGGCTCCCAATGCCTTCATATACGAGTAATTTTACACATTTTCCACAGTATGACTTGAAGAGGGGGTATATACAGTTGAAGGGATATATTGAAGAGAGGGCAATAGAACTTGCAAATTACATTATTGATAAAAAGACTACAGTAAGAGCAGCAGCTAAAAGATTTGGTATTAGTAAAAGTACGGTGCACACAGTTATCACAATCGGTGTCGGTTTAAATGGATAATAGAATATGTGGCTTAAGGGCTGAAACCATAAGGAAAATAGTGAAACATAAAGCGAAGAAAACCTGCCTTGTTTATCGGGGCAGGTTTTGTTTTGCAGCAGGATGTAGATTAAAATACGATAATGCAGAGTAGGCTATCGACAAGGAAGTACATAAGAATGTGATTTTTTGCAGCAATTTATTTATAATAACGTGATTAGACTTGACTTATATTGGAAATTGGACTATGCTATATCAATATAGTGTGATTATCATACGCAAAACTTGTATAATAATGTGTTATTTTGGTGGTGGTAGTGTGGAAAGACTGATTATGCAAAAACTGCTGGACTGGAAAAACTCCAAATATAGAAAACCCCTTATTTTAAAAGGGGTACGTCAAGTCGGCAAGACTTGGCTTCTCAAGGAATTCGCAAAACGCCACTATGGAAACATGGCTTATTTTAACTTTGATGAGCACCCTGAATACAAGCAGTTTTTTGAAAGTACCAAAGATGTCAATCGCATTTTGCAAAATCTGATGATGGCCAGTGGTGAAATCATTAAACGAGACAGACCAGAGAAAACGCTCATTGTTTTTGACGAGATACAGGAATGCCCTAATGCATTGAACACATTGAAATATTTCTGTGAGAACACGCCCATTTATCATGTGGCCTGTGCAGGATCGTTATTGGGGATAACATTGTCTAAGCCAGCGTCCTTCCCAGTTGGAAAAGTAGATTTTTTAGAAATTATGCCAATGACCTTTACTGAATTTTTAATGGCTAATGGTGACGGTAACTTAGCTGATTATATGAAAAGCGTGGATAGTATTGAGCCTATCCCAGAGGCCTTTTTCAATCCCCTTTATGAAAAACTAAAAATGTATTTTGTAACAGGCGGTATGCCTGAGTCTGTTCGCTCCTGGGCGCAAGACCGGGATGTGGCGCTGATGCAACAAGTGCTGTCCAACATTCTAGGGGCATATGAAAAAGATTTTGCAAAACACCTTGAACCTAAAGACTTTCCAAAGATATCTATGATCTGGAAGTCAATCCCTTCGCAGCTTGCAAGAGAAAATAAAAAATTTATCTATAAGGTTGTTAAAGACGGTGCCAGAGCAAGGGAATATGAAGATGCCCTGCAATGGCTGTGCGATGCCAATTTGACTTATAAGATATACCGCAGTACCGCACCGGGGTTGCCTATTTCAGCATACGATGATTTGTCTGCATTCAAGTTGTATATGGCAGATGTAGGATTGTTGCGCCGACTATCTCTCTTGGCTCCTTCGGCTTTTGGCGAGGGAAACAGACTGTTTGTGGAGTTTAAAGGCGCGTTAAGTGAGAATTATGTCCTGCAGGCACTACAAAACCAGTTTGAAGCCATGCCACGCTATTGGACTGTTGAAAACCCAAGATATGAAGTGGACTTTCTGATTCAACGAGAAAACGATATTTTGCCAGTGGAAGTAAAATCCGAGAGCAATGTGGAAAGCCGTAGCCTTAAAAAGTACAAGGAGAAATATGAAGACAAGGTAAAGCTGCGTGTTAGGTTTTCATTGAATAACCTGCGCCTTGATGATGACCTGCTGAATATTCCGATGTTTATGGCGGATTATGCTGATAAGATTATTGGGATGGCACTGGAGCGGATGGGTTGACGGTTTTTTCTTAGCGGTGGTAGCTTTTGTTGCTTATCAGACTTCTTTTAACTAAGCAAAGAACAAACAATATCACCATAATTTATGATACAATTTGGTGACATCATGGAAAAGATACCTGAAAGAAATGAGAATAGAGATTCTAAACAGGGCAATCTGAAGTTGTTGCAAACCAAATAGTATCTCTAAGTCACTGAAAATAATGTAAAGAATAAAGGAACATATAAATGCGATATCTGGGTTCTAAAGTTAAAGCACTTGAATTCATCAAAGATATAGTTAGTAAAACATATGGGGATATTTCTGGATCTACTGTAGCTGATTTATTTTCAGGTTCAGTTGTTGTGGCAGAAATGTTTAAATCACTTGGAGCAAAGCTAATTACAAATGATTTACGAGCAGCTGTGTTTTTAGCTTTGTTGACATTTATGATAAAGTGAAAAATAATCTGAAGGCTGAAAATGTAGTTCAGCATACTCAAAATGAAATTAATATTATTGCACGAGAATTTTCTGGAATTGCCCATGCCAATGCCATTACTTTAAAAACATGTGCCGAAGAAGTTGACCTAGACGAATACGGTATTGAACCATCAGATAAGATAACAGACCGAAAAATAAAAAGCATTAAACTAACTCAAATATCACTGTTTTAATATATCACATCAAAGAGTGAACAAAGTAATTGATACCATGGTTTATTATCAAAACAATTCAAAACAGCCTAAAATCCAAGTGTAATGGATTTTGGGCTGTTTTTTGTTATCATATGTGTTCAGAGTAAACCAGACACCTGTAAGTCCGGTGACATTATGTAACCTTGTTGTATTATGGGTTATACTTTTCTATAAATCTCTGTAAAATGGCTGCGCACTCACTGCGTTTGGTATTGCCCAGCGGGTCAAGGATAGCATTGCCCTTGCCTTGAAACAGACCCTCGGCAACTGCCCACTGCATATACTCCAACGCCCAGTTCGATGGACTGTCGGTGAATACTGATAGATCGCCGCGGGCGCTTACATCGTAGCTCTTGTAAGCCGCATATGAGCAAAGTATCTTGGCCATCTGCTCACGGGTAGTGTTGTCTTCTGGCCCGAATTTATCTTTAGAGTAACCGTCAACAATGCCTTTTTCCGAAGCCCATGCCACGGCATCGTGATACCATTTACCCTCATCAACGTCTGTGAAGGCAATGGGATTTGCCGTATCCGGTTCGCCTTCCAACCGCCAGAGGATGGTGACTATCATGCCCCGGGAGGTGTTGGCCTGCGGGCTGAAGGTCGTATCGCCTGTGCCGGTCATTAAACCGTTTTTGTAGGCGAAACTAACCGCGTTATAGAACCAATCCTTCTCATTCACATCGGTAAAAGGATTGACATGTGTAGAAGCGACACCTACCATATACAAGGAGAAGTGGCTGACAACAAAGCTTACCTTTTTAGTCGAGGGATTATAGGTACAGGGAATTTCTGTCATAGAGCCGTCCGCTGCGAGATGCCAGACCTTGACATTCTTAGGGTCTTCGCCTTCTTTCAGCTCATAGGGCAGAGATACTGTGACAGAACCGTCGAAATTGGTGATGACCTTGTCACCGGAAGTTACTGTCAATGAGAACACCAGCTTGTCGGGATAAGTTTCCTGATATTCATCCGACACGTCTGAAATTTCAGCCTTGACACTACCGATTGCCTGACTGCTGATGCCTTTGAGGGCTTCAGCATTAAATACCAGCTTTGCACCATCATCATCCTCCACGATAAGATCCTTGCCTTCCGAGATAAGACTCGCGAGGTTTGAGGCTGTGATGCTTTCGCCGTTGCCAATCTCGTTGACTGGAGGAGTAATGACTGGTTGATTAGTGACAGGCGGATCGGATGGCGGTGGTGGTGGCGGCGGCGGTGGTGGTGTTGCGCTCTCAAAAACGGCGACAAGTGTACGGTTCCCAGTAACATTGAATGTATAGCTCGCACTGGTACTGACCTGCGCTCCGCTCTCCGTCCATTTGACAAAGTTGTAGCTTGCGTTAGGTGTGGCTGTAACAGTGACGGATGCACCCGCATTGACGCTGCCTCCGCCGCTTACCGCACCGCCCGCTGCGGGGCTTACGCTGACAGCGATACTGTACTGGGTCTCATCATCTACAACTGTAAGCGTTGCCACTTCGCTTGCAACGGAATAAGAATTGCCCCCGTACGGATAGTATACAAAGCAGATGTATTTCCAACCGCTTTGCGTGATAGTGGTTGATGCAATATTAAGCTGTGCGTCAGTATCTCCTGCGTCCACCCAGTTTTCTCCGCCGTCTTCGCTCACTCTCCATTTATATGTAGGCTCATAGCCCTCCGTTTCTACTTCGACACTAAAGGACGCCGGTGCTCCCGGAGCAACAGTTAAGTCTTGAGGCTGAGCGAGGAATGTTGGACCTTGTATCAGCGCAATGCCCTCCACGGTTATTGTTTTGTCTTCTGTGATATTCTCGATGGTGTAAATATTATCCACCGAACTCAGCTCTACGCCATCGACCTTAACCGCAAAGCCACCGGTCTTATAATGATAACTGTTTACTGTAACGGTAAAGCTGTAGCTTTCGCCAGAAACCACAGGTGAAACGGAGCTACTCTCCGGCGTAATTGTATAAGCATCATATTGGCCAACCTTTCCGTCAGGTAGATTAATGTACTGCAAATAGGACGGATTGGTGGTGGCTAGTTTTGAGGCTTCTGCCGTGTTGCCGTAACGGCCTATATTGATTCGGTCCCCGTTGTCAGCCGGCTCGTTAGCAAATGAGGAGTTCGGATCGCCTGCATTGATGCAATTGCTCGTAACGTCGTCATTGACCCACCCGTTTCCGTCCCATCTGCCCTCTGCAGATTTTAAATGGTAATCATTATTTTCTGCATCGGTAAAGTTTGCAGGACCGCTAACACGGTTTGAGTAGGCAGTCGTTGGGATCGGATAAATACTCATTGGATATCCAGCATTCAATAATGAGGGGTGAGAATAATAATAGACGCCAAATGGTGCGTCATCGTTACCTATAAGTGAATACAAGATACTACCCTCAGGGATGGCAACTGCATAGCCAGCTAAACGGATTATATCCAGCTTTGGATCATCTTCTGGTAAGGCGACCCCGTTATTAGTGATGATACTATTCTTGATAAAAGAACTGTATTCAACTGGATTATTGACATTGCCGGAATACCTGAAAATAGCACCGGCGTATCCGTTAGAGACTACGGTACAGTTCTCAATAAGTGGTGCACCCTCTTCTATAGTCTCATAAGGATTTCGATTAAGGCTGACCCCATATTCGGGGAACTCTGTAACGAGGCAGTTTTTTAGTAAAACAGATTTTGAATTGTAAATGTCAACACCATTTCCGCCCAGTACCCCATTTGATGTAATATCGCAGCCCTGCAGCGTAATGTTATCACAGTTTTCTATTTTTACGCCGTTTTCGGTCCAGCTTCCTGCGTTCATGGTGATTGTACAATCTGTTATCGTCACATTACGGCTGTTGGCCAAATCAACGCCAAGACCTGTGAAGCCGGAGTCTGTGACCGTTATGTTTTTGCCTTTTAAAGCAGTTTGGTGGTTCACGCTTTGAATTGTACAGTTTTCAATCGCAATGGTGGGAGGCGTCGTAGCTGTACTTGGTGCCTTAACGTTAATGCCGCTGTTTAAGTCATTAACGTTACAGTATTTTAAGCTGATAGGACCCTCAAGAGCACCGTCGGCTTCAAGTCCAAAGCACCAATCCGCGCCTTGTTGTTTTTGGAAAGTGATGGGGTTACCGTTTTCACCTTCAGCTGTTAATGCTCCGTCTATTGTAAGTCCTACTCCTGCAGCAAAGTTAACAGTAACGCCGGGTTTTATTTCAAGAGAGCTGTGGATGCCATCGTCTTTAGTTCCATTTCCTGAGACCTTCACACCGTTAGTCATCAGGTACGGAATGCCCGTAAAGCCCCAAACCGCATGCTCAACAGAGGGGTTGGTTGTACTGGTGCTGCCGATACCGCCTGAAAATCTTATATACCGGTATACCGCAGGATAATCTGCACTGAATGTGCTGGTATCGCTAGTTACATTTTCGTTAATTTTTACATTGGCTCCAACTACGACCGGGTATTTGGTCGTTGTGGGAGCCCCGTTGAAGATATTGCCCGTCAGCGTAACCGTTTGAACCTTATTACTTGCTTCATAGTCGGTAAATATATGAGCTGCACCGTCCCGTATACTTTCTATATTGTTGAATGTGCAGTTTGTCACGCTTGCTGACCGACCACTGTGAATTGTCACCGGCATTATGCCTATATCGGTAAACGTGCAGCCGTTGACGGATACATCGATATCGTCCCGGGAGTTTCCCTCTACCAGAACACCGTGACTATAGTCTGTAAAGTTAGAGCCAGAGACGGAAAGTGTTCCTGTTCCGGCCAGATGATACCCGTTGTTATAACGGATGGCCGCATAGAGTCCATCTGTTACCTCTTTTATCGGGTTTTCGAACGTACAGCCCGACACAGTTATATCAACCCTTTGATTATCTCCACCGTCGTTGGAATCTGCTCCGCACAGAGTTCCTGAGCCGCAGCAGTATTCAAATATGCAATTGGTAAACGAAAGGCTTGCTGCATTTGACGAGTCTTCAGACCTGGCCTCTATGCCCATCCATCCGGCATCCCGCCAATCGGTCTGATCTCCGACGTCGGGAATGGTAGTAAATGTTACACCGGTTGCATTCAGGGTACCGTTTACTGTCAGACATGAATAGGGAATCGTTTCAGTACTTGGTATTGGCACATTAGTGCGATAACCAAAATATACTTTTGAACCGCTCTCGATTGTCAACGTAACACCGCTTGCCACTATTGGTTCGTTGTTGTCTTCTGTCCTGCAGATATAGTATTCTCCGACAGGCCATGTCGTATCTACCGTAATATCGTGATCGATATACCCTACTATTTGAGGATCTGCTGCCAAGGCTACCGTGGGTATCAGCGTCACAAGCATCGCGACGCACATAACAAATGCAAACAATTTCATTTTTTTCATTTCAACTTCACTCCTCTTTCAATATATTGACACTACTATTATTCATGGCACCTGTGTGACAGCTCCATCTTCAATCAGCTTATCAAGCAGCAAATCACTGCCATCCTTGAGCCTTGCCGACAATGCGGCTTCTGAAACCAGCACCACGTCGGCGCGGAGGAAATTTTCATGGTGCATACCCGCAGCCATGATACCAATGGAAAGCGCCAGATCATCAGGCATGTCCCATGTGAAATCGACACCTCCCTTATCCGAGTAGCCGAGCGCGCGCAAAACGAAGGTCAGATATGTCTTGTAGGAGGCCGTTCCTGTACCAAACTCGGTTGCGGAGATGCCGTTTGTGAGCTTGTTTTCATAGGCATATCCAACATAATTGTCCGCCCACTTCGGAACATCGGTGAAGGGATGAGTCCAGCTTCCGGATATGACCTCGTTATCCTTGCCGAGCAGCCGTATGAGCATGACCAGCGCCTCTGTTCGCGAGGGTTTTCGAGCGAGGTCAAAGTTTGTACTGCCGTCCGGGTTGGTTCCAACGCCTTGAAATAGCCCCAGTGCCTTGAGCTTTTCGGCAGCAGCGGTTTCAGCAATGAAGTCACGCTGCTCCGGCCCTGGACCTTGACCTCCGCCGCCGTTACCGTCCTGAAGCGCCTCAAGCTCAGGAACGCCCTCGGCATATCCACTATGGTCAATGCTGCCCAAAAGCCTGAGGGTTCCGTTTTTAGCTATGATAGAGCAGTCCTGCTCCGTGACAAAAGTGTCGCTGACGGCCACAGTCGCTCCGTTTTCTATGATCAGCCGAGCACGCTCCTGCATCTTTAGAGAGCTGAATGTTACATCCTGTGCAATAGTAACCTGAAAATCCTTGCTTATCACTGCCTTGCCACCTATGGATTTCAGTCCCGATTCATAAGTGAACGTGCCATTGTTGACTAAGCTGTTCTTGACGACAAGCCCTCCGCCGCGTATTAACTTAATGGACGATCCCGCTTTTATAGTGAGATCGGGGACAATCAGAATTATATCCTCAAGAACAGTGTTGCCGGTAAATACGCCGTCCTTGATCAAACCGTATTTTTTCGGCGTTATGCTGCCCCTAGGGTTATGAACCACGCTTTTCACGTTTCCGCCGTTCATTATGACAATACCGTCCCCGTGTTCAATTCCACCGAAATTACCTGTCACAGTCCCGCCGTTCATATAAGTAATGCCGCCGGTCATGCGGATGCCGAAGCCCATGACCCCCTTGAACGTGCCGCCATTGACGATTAAAGTGCCGAACTGGTCGAGTTGCTCAAAACCATGGCTGCCTCCAATAAGTGAACCGGGGCCGTTAATAACGAGCAGCTTGGCCTTACCGCTTGCCAGCGGCGAGCCTTGGTCAGTGAACTCACCGCCCGTCATGTAATGATATTTCAGCGTAAAACCGTTCAAATCAATGGTATAGCAGCCCTCGCCGAGATAAACACCGATATCCCTGTCAGCTGCGTTTGCCTTGGTGAAGGTGATATTCTTTGTCAGCCTGATATGAGCGCCCGCATTATTTTCCAGCGCTGTCCTCAGTTCTGTAACCGTTGAAACGTCCGTGACAATGTCCACCGCTAGCGCAGGTTCTGTGGCCAACGCTGCTGTTGGCATCAGCGCCATAAGCATCATAGCGCATAGAAGAAAAATACACAATTTGCTTTTTCTCATTTATTACATCCACCCCTTTCAATATCTTGACAACACTATCAATGGAATCTGAGTGACAGCTTTATCTATCACACCATTCAATTCTTCGGTCACCATCGTTTGGGCGCCGGATATCTCGCATCACCAATCATGATCTATTGCCATTTCATCATCTGTTTTCAGGAAATAATCATATGAGATTTTGCTGCCTGAGTCAGGCAGCGTGTCATCAAAGGTCACATCAACATGATAGTAGCCATCGTCAGCATAGACAACATTCCATGCATGAAGTCCATACTCGCCGGTTCCGCCGTCCGCCCAGCCTCCCACAAAGATACATTCGATATCTACATAGCTCATAAAAAGGTAGAACAATTCCGCATATGCTTGGCAGACGCCGGTCCCGTAATTCAAAAGCCCGTGAAAGGCATAGGTATCAGTGCCGTATAAGCCTACCTCAAAATTTTCGTCATATCTGTAGTTAACGACCATATAGTCGTGAACGGCCTTGACCTTTTCTTTCTCAGTCATGCCAGTTTTAATTATTTTGTCCAGTATTGCATTCATTTTTGTATCATAATCACGCATTTCCTCTGTTACATACAGTTCAATAGCTTTCCGGTTGAATATGAGAGCCTTCATTTGGTGAAACAGGAGATACTTAATTTCTTGACTAAACACTTTGGTTTGATAATCATAATTCGAACTAGTGTAGCCTAAATTCGAATGCCTCACCGAAAAATCAACGTCGTCAAAGTATTCATCGTATGCGGCATTTTCGAGCAAGATTTCGAATTTCGGAACAAGGTTATAGAATGCAGCATCGACCAGATCAGCTAATTCATCCTTTGTTTTTACGGTCATGCCCTCAGTATAGACCTCACTCCAGACAGGTATTACACTGGCGGGTTCTTCGCTCACTGTTTCTTTTTTATCTGCCGGTTCATCCTTTTTTGCTGGAGTGAATGATACTCTTTCCGAGGGAAGGGCTATCCTCGTTATGATAGCTGCTGCCTGTGCGCGGGTAATCGTCTCATTTGGTCCAAAAGTGCCATATGCATCGTTACCGGTAAGAATACCCGATTTGTAGAGCCTAAAGATTTCGCTCTGGTAAGGTGTACCGGAATTAACATCAGGCAAGGCATCTATTTTATTAATAGCGGCAAATTCACCTTCGGGAAGGGCACGGGCAAATATGTAAGCCACTTCCGCTCTGGTGGCTGGTCTTGTCAGATCTTCAAAAGTGTCAACCTGGACTATTTCCTTATAAACGGAATATTCCAGATATGTATAATACCATGGGGAGCTCTGGTGAAACTCCCAATCGCCGCCGCTATAGATATTATTTAATCTTGCGGCCATTGTAACTGCTTCAGCTAAGGTAACTCCGGCATTTGGGTCAAACATGGTGCCCTTTCCCTGCATCAGGCCCAATTCATACGCCTTGCAAACAACACGCTGCTTATTATAGCCGAACCATTCATTTTCGGTAATATCAGGAAACTGCCCCGGCTTGTAGCTTTGCGCTTTATCAAAGTTTGTCATTGAAGGCTCTGCGCCGTAGACATTAAACGTTAATGCTGTAAGTGTGATAAAGACTATACATATGGCTGCTAAAATACGTTGTGCTTTTTTCATTTAAACTCCACCTCTCATATCTTAGTGCTTCGTTCAATATAACCCGTTGCTGCTTTCACGAACGAATTGGTGCAAATACTCCATTCTTCCCGAGAGTTCATCCAAAATAACAGTACTCCAGTCTTCAGTAATGTTTATTCCGGAGTCCACAGGATAGATCTCTACCTGAGTTTGCTTCCTAACTGCGTCAAAGCTGAGTGCGATACGCATTTTACCGGTATGGTTCGTGTCGGAAACTATCAACGTGCCACGCATGCTGTTTGAGCTGTCAAGAGATAGCCCCAATGCCTCGATGGTATCGTACAGGGCATTTATAACGATGTTCTTCTCATAGGCAAAACATCGTCTCAGTGATGTCATGTCGATCACCTCCAATATCAGCATAAACGTCAATTTTCTGCATGGACAGTCCAGATAGGGTACAGACGGGCTAAAAGAGCGGTATAGTTTTAGTATAGGTGGACTTTATTCTCTCTTTTTTGACTTTTTTCTTTATACTTACTGCTGGCGTATGCTATAATTATGTCAATATATGTGGACTAATATTTGTATTTGCAATCCTAATCACAGGAGATAAAGTATGATAAAAAATGGTATCCAGATAAGAAGCAGGTATCCGTATTTTGTTGCACTTATCGGTCTTGGTTTTCTTTGGACGGGTACGGCATATATTACACAAGCGTACCGGATGCTCAGTATGCTGGATGGAGGAACGGTGAATCTGCTGGTATGCGGGGCATACTATGTCTGCCAAGCTGCCGGCATCGGCGCGGCCGGACTGCTTTTCGCAAAACGCTCCTCTCTTGGCGGCGGTCGGTTATTCCCCCTCCTGACTACCATAATCGCATTAATCTGCACAGCAGCGTCATTTTTTTCACCATCTTTAGCGGTTATTATTGCTGCCGGTGCATTGCTCAACATATCAATCGGAATCTTGTCAGGATGCTATCTGACGAGGCTTTCCACGGATATTCCGCAGCAGCGCCGAGGGTTGGTGTTTGGCTCTGCATACGCCTTTGGCAGTATTTGTACATGGCTTATTTCTCTTCCGATGGGTAAACGTTTCCTGTGGCATAGCAATAGCTTCTTTGCCATAGTGTTGCTCGCAGTTGTGTCATTATTACTCCTGCGTTGGCTTCCATCACCTCCTGCGGCTGAAAAAAGCCGATATTTTCATGCCGGTTTTAAAAAAAAGACTGTTTGGCTAGCCGCAGTTGTGCTATTGCTGTTATCGATGGAAAACACACTCGGCTTCTCCTTCCCGCTCAAAGGAGCAATGGGCAGTGTCTATATAGAGTTCACACGCGCATTTTATGGCGTTGGTCTTATTATCGCCGGAGTTGTCAGCGACAGAAACCGACGTTGGGGAGCAATCTGTTGTCTGGCAGCGCTTGCTTTTCCATTTGCGGCATTGGCACTTGGCAGTAACTCTGCCGGAGAAACAGCTATGTGGATGCTGGCCTATCTGTTCTTGGGTTTCTGGTCGGTGCACCGTATTCTGGTTTTCTCAGACATTTCCGACAAGATGGGTATGCCGGCTCTTGCTGTGTTCGGTTTGTTGGTGGGACGTCTTGGAGAGGCAGTCGGAACGTTATGCGCCGACGTACTTACAGGCATTCCCCTCATTGTGCTTTCAAGTGTTGTTTACATGCTTGTAACCGTACTTTTCTTCCTGCTGTATCAGAAACTGTACATTTCCATTACAAGCCCGGAGGCGGCGGAAAAGCGGCGGCTGACCGAGTATGTAAACCACTTTGGACTATCGGTTAGAGAACAGGACATTTTCAATTTTATTATACAGGGCATGTCCAATTCAGAGATTGCCAACGCACTGTATATCACAGAAAGTACGGTAAAATTCCATGCCGGCAACATCTTCAAGAAAACCGGCCGCAGCAGCCGTCTGGAGCTGATCGCCGATTACAAGCTGGGCGATAAGTTCTGATATATATTGGTTCTATAATTAATGTTGGGGTGGCTAAAGAGATAAATTTTAGCTCTCCAACATTTTTATGCATAAATAAAGAGCTTAGAGCCGGTTAGGCACAATGACAAACAGGTCATTAAGACAAGAAGGACTGCGGTTACTATAAAGCAATTTAACAAACATAAACAAGCTAAAAAGAGAATAAGCATAAGGTATAACGCAAATGGACAAGGAGTCAAAGGTATGGAGGTCAAACTACCCGATGACATCCTACAAAAGATAGCAGAGACTCTTGCACTAAATATCGCTCGAAAGATAGTGGCTGAGTCGGCCGAAGCAATACAAATCTCAGAAACAGCGTGATATTATGCATTGTAACAAGCAGGAGGCATCTGAAATAATTCTCTCTGTGAGGTTTTATCGGGTGCTTTTAATTATGCAAATGTAACGGAGAGGATTGATGTTATGAGGGCTGTTGCGTATATAAGGGTTAGTACAAATAAAGAAGAACAAGCCCTGTCGCTGAAGAACCAGCGGGAGTTCTTTGAGAAATACATAGCAGACCGGGGTGACGAGTTAGTTGAAATATACTGCGATGAGGGTATGAGTGCAACTAAGTCCAAAAATAGAAGGGAATTACAGAGGTTAATAAGTGATGGTAAAAAAGGGTGTTATCAAAAGATTTACGCAAAGGAAATATCAAGGTTATTCCGAAATCAACTCGATTATATAACCTTTACGAGAGAGTTGTTGGACGGGTTAGGGATTAAACTACACTTAGCCGGTCAGGGCGAGAAAGGTAAAGATGTGGATTCCTTATCACTCAGTATAATGGCTTTATTGGCAGAAAACGAGTCTGAAAAAATGAGTGAGCGTGTCAAGTTCGGTAAAAACATCAGTAAGAAAAAAGGGATAGTGCCTAACTTCGTTTTTGGCTATGAGCGTGTTGATAAATATACTTTAAAACCAGATAAGGATGCCTACTGGGTCAAAAAGATATTTGATTTATATACAGTAGAGCATATGGGAATGAGCCGTATAGCCGACTTCTTATATAAGAACCGAGTAGTAACAAAAAAGAAAAAGAACGGTGAACCCAACTATAACTGGACTCAACATACTGTTTCATGTATACTAAAAAACCGCTTATATACAGGGCTTATTATAAATAACAAGGAGAATGTAAAGTCCATTTATACGGGCGAACGCGTAACGATGGATACAGAAGATTGGTTTGTTACAGAAAGACCTGATTTTCGTATCATATCTGATGAGCAATTTGAGAAAGCACAACGGATTATAGAAGAGAACGCAGAGAAATTTCCATCTGATGAACACGGGCATCGAAAGATTTCACGCCGTAGTGAGGACCACACCCTTTCAAACCTATTAAAGTGTACCTCCTGTGGTGGCGGGTATAGACGCTATCAGCGTAAGTATAGTGAGACGGGACCGTACTACTATTGGTGGGTGTGCAGTAAGCGACAGGCTTATGGTAGTGCAAGGTGTACAGCAGAGCATATAAGAGTGGAAGAAGAAGATGTTCTCAGAGGCTTAACTCTTTTATTTGACAGTTTAGTGCAAGACCGTGAAGCCTTTTTTAAGCTGATTGAGGCTAAGTGTAGTGATGTAATCAAAGAGTACCTCAAAAACGCCACAGGGCTGAATTTTAATGAGTTGAACAAAGAACTGAAAGACTTACAAGCACAGCGTGAGCGTGTCAAAACTATGGTGAAAAAAGGTATGATTGGTATGGATGAGGGCGAGAAGGATATGGCAGCCTTAGATGCTGACATCAAGCGTATATCAACCATACTTCACGCAGAGGATGTGACCGCCGAACTCACACGTAAAGTCAAAGAAAATGTTAAAGGTTTTATTCGCAACTTTGATAGTTTTTCGTTTAAAGATGGTCTTACAAATAATGGTCTTAGGAGTGTGGTTAAGGAAATCAGAGTCATAAGTGCAAGCGAGTTGCATGTATACTTTAAAGTAGATGACGAGATTAATGGCCTGTTCTTTCCTATAATACTAGAGAGCGACTGCGATGCAGAAGTCAGACGCACTATAAAAGGCAGAGCATTAAAAAGCAAGAAAACACCGACACCGATAGGAACAACGGTACAAACAGTAGTAACAGTCAGTGTCGGTTGCATTGGGTGTTTGAATATGCGGCTTAAAAGCTGAAATTAAGAATACATGAAAGTAAGCAAAACCTGCCTTGTTTATCGGGGCAGGTTTTGTTATGTTAAAGACTATAGAGTAAAATTACACGATTATGTGATTTTTATCTATCTATTTCATATAATAGTGTGATTACTCTTGACTAGAATTTGAATTTCAGCTATACTTATCAATATAAATGTGATTATCATACGCAAAAGTTGTATAATAATGTGTTATCTTGGAGGTGGCGGTATGGAAAGACTGGCTATGCAAAAACTGCTGGACTGGAAAAACTCCAAATATAGAAAACCCCTTATTTTAAAAGGGGTGCGTCAGGTGGGCAAGACTTGGCTACTCAAGGAATTTGCAAAACGCCATTATGAAAATATGGCCTATTTCAACTTTGACGAGCATCCAGAATATAAACAGTTTTTTGAAAGCACCAAGGATGTGGAGCGTATTCTGCAAAATCTGATGATGGCCAGCGGAGAAGTCATCAAACAAGACAATCCGGAGGACACGCTCATTGTTTTTGATGAGATACAGGAATGCCCTAACGCACTGAACACACTGAAGTATTTCTGCGAGAACACGCCTCACTACCATGTAGCCTGCGCAGGATCACTTTTGGGCATTGCATTGTCTAAGCCAGCATCTTTTCCAGTTGGCAAGGTGGATTTTTTAGAAATTATGCCAATGACATTTACGGAGTTTTTAATGGCCAATGGCGACGGTAACTTTGCTGATTATATGAAAAGCGTGGACAGGATTGAGCCGATTCCCGAGGCGTTTTTCAATCCATTATACGAAAAGCTTAAAATGTATTTTGTAACAGGCGGTATGCCGGAGTCTGTTCGCTCTTGGGTGCAAGACCGAGATGTGGAGCTGATGCAGCAGGTGCTATCCAATATTTTAGGCGCATACGAAAGAGATTTTGCCAAGCACCCTGATCCTAAGGATTTTCCGAAAATCTCAATGATATGGAAATCAATCCCTTCACAACTGGCAAGGGAAAATAAAAAGTTTATTTATAAGGTTGTCAAGGAAGGAGCCAGAGCGAGGGAATACGAAGATGCTCTGCAATGGCTTTGTGATGCCAACTTGACTTATAAGATATACCGCAGCACCGCACCGGGGCTGCCTATTTCCGCCTATGACGATTTGTCTGCATTTAAACTATATATGGTCGATGTAGGATTATTGCGTAGATTATCTCTATTAGCTCCCTCGGCATTTGGTGAAGGTAATAGGCTGTTTGTAGAGTTTAAAGGGGCTTTAAGTGAGAATTATGTCCTGCAAGCGTTACAAAACCAGTTTGAAGCTATGCCACGTTATTGGACAATGGATAACCCAAGGTATGAGGTTGATTTTCTTATCCAAAGAGAAAATGACATTTTGCCGGTAGAGGTTAAATCCGAGAGCAATGTGGAAAGCCGGAGCCTTAAAAAGTACAAGGAAAAATTTGAAGATAAGGTAAAGCTGCGTGTTCGCTTTTCACTGAATAACCTGCGCATGGATGATGACCTGCTGAATATTCCGTTGTTTATGGCGGATCATGCGGATAAGATTATTGGGATGGCGTTGGAACGGTCAAAATATTAGGCGAAAGTATTCAAAATTATAAGGTATTGTAAAAAGTGTTGTCGCGCAAGGGTCAATTGAAAAGGTAACTTCCAGTTTGCAAAAGTAAATTCCACAGGAAACCGTATTGTAGATGGTATCTCGTGCTGCAAAAATGCCATCATCCACGTAGTTGTAAAGAGAGCGTTCATTGAGCATAATCTCATCTACATGGTTTGCACATATATGGTGGAGTGACTGGCCTTTCATTAGCAGAGGGCTAATAAGTGAATCTAGTCTCAAAGCCTCTTCCTCTGTAAGCTGTAACCCTTGACGAGACTCGGAACGGACTGCCTCGTATTCTCTTTGTGCATGAACCGCAGAGTAGACCCTCTTTTCCAACGTGCAAGATCTTTTATCCTCACAGCCATTACAGGTGTATGGAGGCTTTGAAAGTCTAGTATGATGAGATCCTTCCGGTATGTTCCGACTTTTCGAACCTCATCAATACCTGCTTGTTTATACATCTTACTTGAACACCGAACCATCCGTTATGCCAGAAAACCAAACCTGTTCTGAGGAAGCATCGGCATCGAAAACAAGTGTATCATCTACCATGTCAAATACATAGGTATAATATCCATCATCTGTATTCAAAGTCAGTCTATTACCATCGATCTTATAAGTACCATGTCCGAGATAACTGCTGATAGGCGAAAAATTAAAGGTAAAAGTCTCATCTTTATTAAGAACAACCTCAGCGGTTTTTATAAAGTCCTCTGAATCGTTGAATCTGTATATACGGGAGATAAATGCTTCCGGTAGATCATCTCTATGCTTACTGATAAAAGCGGTTAAATCTTCTGTTCGAATGTCTATGGCATCCTCTGGCTCCGTATTGATGCAAAGGCTGATATACATTGGCTCATTGTCGAGATTGCCTCCACCTATCCAAAGTGATAACAAAGGATTGATTTCATAAACATGGATATAGAGGCCAGAGCCGGTTTCCACATAAGAAAATTGTTCAAAATCTTCCCACGAAAGATCTTCACCTTTTTGAGAAAGCATAATTACATCATCGAGAGACAACTTGATTTTATTACCGAGTGCTTCAGCTCTGTTGCCCCCAGCACAAATGTTGCTGAGGTATCTTGAAAAATCGTTATCTTCTATGCGGTAATATTCACCCTCATACCTCAAACCTACATGAGTGCCGTCGCTGTTGTAGCTTGCAATCATGAATTGCTCCATGCCTTGCGCTTTTATTGACAGCGAATACACAGGCGTAAAACCGCCATAATCATTATTTTTTCTGCCAATCTCCAAATCCCGCAGACGGTCTTTTAGTTCACCAAGCTCTGCGCCATTCAATTTGTACGATGTCGGCTCGTTGGATCTCATATCCAATGCATTTGCCCAAGTTATCTGAATAGTGCCTAAAGAGATCGGAGCCTTCTTTGGATTTGTTAGAAAGCACACAGCTACGACGATGCAGATGACAACAGCAACGATAATAAGCCAGAACGCAGGCTTTTTATAATTCAGCACGTTTTTCACCCTCTCTTTCACACCAATTTCTCCGAAAGCAAGCGGACATGCATCAATCATACGTCGTGGCGCACTGCATGAAAGTAGAGCATCCGAATAATCCGCTCGCTGATCTGCACACAATTCTTTAATCACTCCCTCATCACAGGCAAGCTCAATATCCCGACAGAGAAGTATGTACGCCACCCACAACACAGGATTGAACCAGTACAAAGCAAGCATTAAAAAGCCAAATGGCTTAATCCAGTGATCGCGCCGCTTGATGTGCGTTTGTTCATGAGCAATCACATGAGCTATATCTTTCTCGTTCATATTAAATGGTAGATAGATGTGGGGGCGCAGTATGCCGAGTACAAAGGGTGATACAACATTTTCACTCTGATAAATATTATCCCGGAGCAACACAGCAGTCTTTACCAGCCTGCTCAGATGCAGATAACTGATAATCGTGTAGATAAGTATGGCGGCGATACCAACAGTCCAAACAATAGCAGCTATTGGAATCCATATTTGCAATGGATCTATACTGGCCGTAGGATTAGAGGTAAAAGATTCCATAATGATGGGATTGACCACGCTGTTTAATGCCTGAATACCACTATGGATTGCTGGCTCCTGAGAGTAAATAATTTCCGGGCTGATTGTTTCAGCACTGGGGATCAGGCTCAGGATGCTTTCAATGGAAAAGGGCAAAATGAGCCGGAGACCGACGATTCCCCATAGCACAGGGTTCAGCCATTTTGGTGCCTTTTTTAGTAATAATCTTAGAATGACAACAACAAGCACAAGCCAGCTTGCGGATATGCTCATGTTGATAAATTTCAAGAATATATCAGCCATTGCGATTCCCCTTCCTATATCGGTCAATCATTTTCTGTACTTCATCGATCTCCTTATCTGAAATTTGCTGGTGCTTTGTAAATGCAGTGATAAAAGCCGGTAGAGAACCCTCAAATTTCTTTTCCACAAGCTCATCGATCTCGGCAGCCTGCACTTCATCCTTTGAAATTAACGAAGATACGATTGAGTTTTCGTTTTTCAGAATACCACGTTCGGAAAGGCGTTTGATGACCGTATATGTGGTGGTTGGCTTCCAGTCAAGCTGCTTTTTACACAGCTTTACAAGCTCGCCGCTTCCAATAGGCTCGTGCTCCCACAGAATAAGACAAAAGCGATATTCGCTCTCAAATACTTTAGGTGTTTCCATATTAACCGCTCCTTTCTCTAATGCAATAGAGTACACATAGAGTCTAACTGGTTAGAGTAAAAATGTCAATACAGTTCATGGAAAATTCAATTTACTTCAAGAACGAGGAAGGAAGGTACAGAAATTCTGGTACATGAAACAAAAATAGAAACTCCCCATCGCTGACATCAAATCAACGGTGAAAAATGACCAATCATATTTGCAGGATCCTAATTGAATTGGTTGGCGGTGTAGACCCAGGCAGGAAGAAACTGACTAATCATGAGCTGGTTAAACTTCGCAACGAGGGAGTCAAGGTCAAGGATTTAGCCAGAATGCAGGGATTCAGTCAATGTGCCATGGGCAGAAAACTTAAAGAATTAAGAGAGGCGGGTGTGCTGCATGATCGAGAAGCAGAAAACAATTGAAGTAGCAATCAAAAATATGGTTAATAGCCATATGAAGAACTATAACAGAGATTTAATTCTATGTGCGAAAATATTAAATCAGATTACAGGAAAAGGATATGTGTTTGACTATACAAGGTTTAGCTTGGATGATCAAAAGCTGGCCAGCGATATAGCATATCAAATATCCCAGATGGAAGAGATGGTAAACCGTTTCATCAAAAGTGAGCGGAATAATCAACTCTATGCAGACGAGCATATTGGTGAATTATACTGCGGTGACGATGATTCCGATCAGCCAGCAAAGGAAAAAGAGCCGGAATTTGAATTTGACGACATTGGAGACTTCTTCCCCATCACGGATAATTGTGACAGTTTATCCGAGGTTTTGAGCTGTATGGATATCCCCCATATTATTTTTGACGGCACCGGGTACTGTTTTAACGGCAGTTATTATTCCATTGTTGATTCTGGGATTGATCGGATGGTGCTCAAAGTTACTAGAATCCAAGAAAGCGACATAGACCCGCTTTGCTTGGAGATTCTTAAAAATCAGATGTGATACATATCGCAACCGAGGAAAATGTATTTTGCGAATATGGAGGTTGTCGGTTGTCGCAAGTATGGTTTGAGTAGTGTCCAGGGTTGACCCAAGGGGTTTTAAAAGGGGTTTAGGGTGGTTCTAAGGATTAGGTATGGATTTGGTGCCAATGTTGACCCAAAGTGACCCAAGGGGTTCTAAAGTTGGTGGATAAATATGTAAGCTGTCGGTATAGGAGGGGTTATGTGAAAGTGGTTTATGTAGAGCCAAACAAGGTGGCAGAGATTAGGCAGATAGATTCGGGGCTTAAGGCCATGCAAAAGGTTGTAGGTGGCTATATTGAGGCGATCTATCCTTTTGCTGACCATGTAGCAATTGTGTGTAACGAGGAAGGAAAAATAAATGGGCTGGACTTAAACAGGAGACTTGCCGATGACAAGGGCGATTTATATGAAATCATAGCAGGCACGTTCTTTATCTGCTTGGCAAGGCCAGATAGCGAAAATTTTTAAAGGTCTTACAGATGAGTTGGCCAGCAAGTATCTGGAAATGTTCAAATATCCTGAAGTGTTTATGATGGCCAATGGGAAACTGCTATCTGTGAAGTGTTGTGCCGGGGGATAAAATTTGGTCGTTGGTGTTCTAGGAATTGTTGCAGAACGTCATTTAGCCATCTAATCGTGTATGTATGGCGGTCTAATCATGGGTGGTTTTAGCCGAATCTAAGCGACAGAGCGTGTGGATATTTCATAGTAGATAACCGAATAGGGAGGAAAACTATGGAAAATCCATTTATTTACAAAGATACAGCTCGCCCAAATAAGGGGAATAAAACCACCCAAGCCGCAATATACATTAGCAAGAGGACAGGGTCAAAGGGGGTGAGATAGTGCAAGGGGTGTTAGAGAAAAAAAGTGAAATAAGCAACCTGGATCCCGCTATCCTAAGTTATATTTTAGATGCACTGTCTCAAGGGGTTGCCAAAAGCATCGTAGCGGCGGCGATAAAATCCATTAACTCAACCGATAGTACATACACAGAACAGGACAGCGCATAAGCTGCCCTGTTTTCATTTCTTGACCAAAAAAATTCATTTCGTTATAATAGAACCATTAAATATATAGGAGATATGACAGAGAGGTGAATCCGTATGAAGGCTGTCGCTTATATTAGGGTTAGTACAGATAAAGAAGAACAACAAAGCTCGCTGGAAAATCAGCGTGAGTTTTTTGAAAGCTATATTCCCAAAAGGGGAGATGAACTAGTAGCGATTTATTGTGATAAGGGCAAGTCTGCTACAAAGATGCAAAACAGAAAAGATTTGCAGCGATTGAGAAAAGCCGCCAAGCGTGGAGAATTTGAAAAGCTCTATGTTAAAGATATCAGCAGGCTTTTTAGAAACACACTTGATTTTATCACCGTTACTAGAGAATTGAGCTTGTATGGAGTGAATCTGCATCTTGTCAATATGGGCGAAGGCAAGGATATTGATGGTTTCACTTTAAATCTTATGGCTATGCTGGCTGAAAGTGAATCCCAGCGCATCTCAGAAAAAGTGAAGTTTGGAAAGCAATTCGGCAAAGAAAAAGGCCGTGTGCCTAATTTCGTCTTTGGCTATGATAGGATAGATGCATATAATTTAGAGCCTAACCCTGAAGAAAGCGAATGGGTCAAGAAAATTTTCGACTTATATACGGAAGAAGAATGGGGCATGGCAAGAATCGCTTCCTATTTATTTGAGAACCGAGTGCAGACCAAAAAACTGAAAGACGGACAGCCCAACTATAATTGGTCGCAAAACACGGTGGGTAATATTTTGAGAAATGAAATATATATTGGCCAAGTCATCAATGGCAAAGAGAGCAGTACAGATATATTTACCAACAAGCGCAAGGAAAACCCGGAAGAAGAGTGGTATGTGGTGGACAGACCGGAGTTTAGAATCATATCTGATGAGCAATTTTATAAGGCTCTGGAACAGACGAAGAAAAACGCTGAACTCTATCAAGACATATTTTCACGCAGGAGCAATAAGCATTTATTTTCCAACTTAATTAAATGCGGTTCATGCGGTTTTTCTTACAGGCGTTATCAAAGAAGGCACTCTAAAGATGGCCCGTTGTATGTTTGGTGGACATGCTCTAAAAGAAGTGCCTATGGCAAAAACCGCTGCGAATCTGAATACACCAGAATAAATGAAGATTGGCTTAAAGAAGGATTGGACAGTCTTTTTAGTTATCTGGTAGAGGGAAAAGTATCTTTCTTTGATGAGGTTGAGCGCAAGTGCAATAGTTTAATCAGGGAGTATATCAGGGATAACAATGGCATTGATCTTGATGAGGCGAAAGCAGACCTAAGTGAGTTGCATAGCAAACGTGACAGGCTAAAGGAATTGGCTGTGAATGGTCTTATTACCATGGATGAAGCGAAGCAGGATATGGTTCCCATCAATGCCGAAATTGAAAGGTTATCATTCAAGCTGGATAGCACCGACAAGACCAGAGAACTGAATCGTCAGATCAGGGAGAGTCTAAAGCAGTTTATTGAGATTTTTGATAAATTTAGTTTTACTGAAAGCATTGAGAATGCTGACTTAAAGAAAATAATCAAAGAGATTAAAATTGTGTCTGTGGATGAGATCTACGTTTATTTCAACATCAGCGAGGACGTGGAAGGCCTTAACTTCCCTATTCTTTTGTCGGGAACATTCCTCATGTCGCCTGTTGAAAATAGCGTCGCCGATACTGACAACCGTGCACAAGGATGTAACGGAACGATTGCTAAGGGTGAGCCCTGAGCTTGCTGAAGACGTGAGGGTCATTCTGGAGGAAAACAAAGCAGAAAGGCATATCAGGGGAGGGGAAGCAACAAAAGCAAAATATCAGGGGAGCAACTCAAAAGCGGTATAAATGGAGATGTTGTACCAATATAGCCCTGGTAATGAGCCGGAACAGCAAAATGAGCTGTTCCGGCTTTTGGTGTGTCGGGCATACCATCAGTCTGTGGTGAAAGTCCAAAAGAGGCGAGTTGTTTTAGTAAACCAGGGCATTCCTAGTAAAAGGTTGAAAGTTTATACGTGATTATGTATTATTATGATAGCCAATAACAATTGTCTAAAGCGTTGCTGAGTCTATAAAGCTCTATGTATCTGAAGACAATCTTAACAGGGCGGGTATGCAAATTAATACAAGGTTTGAAAAGATAGTTTAGGCGCGACTCTTACTTTCGATTCGGCTCTAATCATTACCAAATATGAAATATCTTGGCCAGGGGACTCCATACCTAGTGCTTTTGCAGGAAAGCAAGTGAGTGGACCAATAACATTAAAAAATTAATGGGAAAAAGAGATTTATAAAAAGATTGGAAGTGTACAATAATGAAGAAAATCGTTATATTTATATCAATTTTAGTGTTTTCTGTAATTATTGCATCCTACGGGATCATTAGACCTGATTTTATTGTGGACACAGATGGTACCACAGCCAACAATGCAAATAAAAATGCAGACATTGATAACACAGTCAGCAATAATGACTCAGATCCATATCCCAATAAAGAGAATACGGAGTTGCCTGATTTTAACAGCATTGAGCATGATATTCAAACTTATATGCATGATTTTAATGAGTACAGAGGAAATTATGTTGTAAAGCAAGGGGATTATTTTGTTTCAGCTGAAGGTGGGACGATAGAGGGCTATTATGATAATGGCAGTTTGAAGTATATTGAAGTGAATATTTATGGGGAAATGGGAAGAAAATGTTACAATATTTACTACATTGATGAACTCATGACATACTTTATTGAAACAGTTATCCAATATGACAACCCGATATATTATGAGGATGGCTATAACATAATTAAGGAAACCAAGGAAGAATACATAGTCATTGACGGCAAAGTTTGCAAATATAGTAATGTTTTAGAGACACTCAGCGATACAGATGGAGCTGAGTACAAAATGCTAATCAAGGATTTTGAGAAAGTGCTTGAAAACAAAGACACGGTGCAAGAAAGTGTTTTTAACTATGAACGATATACTGGAAAAACGTGGATTGGAAAAAGCAATGACAATATCGTATCCTTCTCTATCAATAAGGTTATAGGTACAGAATTGTTCGGGCAGTTAAGTACCAATGTTTTGGCTATACCTTCCTGCTATGATATAAGAAACCTAACTGGAGAAGTTAATGGTAATATAGCTGAATGTCAATTTAGTGACAGCACTGGTAATGAAGGGACAATAAAACTAATATTTATGGAAAACGGTGAGATCGAAGCAGATATCGATTTTACAAAGACATCGAAATATATTGAACCGCAGGAAGGAATATATCTATTCAGACCATTTAATTTGGAGGATATGGATAGCCAAGACAATACTATTATCGACCAACATATTGTTAGTATAGAGCTGGGTTCCCGTGAAGACATCAGACTTATACCTTTGAAGTTATCTGGTGGCTCTCGTGAGCCGCTTATTGCATTATATCTGGCTGACAATACTGATGACATAATTTACAGATTTCTGCCGGATATGCCTATCGGTGTTGATTTATCAGATATTGCATGTGAGGACGTAAATAGTGATAAGTTGAAGGATGTTATAATAATTTATGAGGTTGAGGATTATAAAGGTGACATTTTGAAGTTTGTAATGGTTTACCTCCAGAATGATGATGGTAGATTTATAAATGATAGTAAGTTGGATCATGAAATTAGCAAATCGGATAGTAATGGAGACATAGATAGCGTCATTAAATCTATAAAGAATCAATAGAGGTAACGTTTACAGGAACGACGATGCTGAAGAAAGCTACGATCTCAACAACCTTATGCAGGTGGAAAGAAAATCTGAAAATTCAGTGGATATAGAAGCGGGTATGAAACTCAGTGGCGAGTACAATCTCCCTTCGTGGGAGGTTATGTAAAAAATTGTTGACATAGCCGATATATTCAAGTAAAATATTGTTTGACGATTTTTGATACAAATGTAAGCAAGTGTTACTAAGCAAAGTTTTTGTTTATTAGGCACTCGATTAAGGCCAATCGATGGTGGGACACGTTGGCAAGAGGCGAGGAACACAATGATAAATCTTGACAGCTTATCTTACTACATATGCTAAATGGCGACGCTATGCCCATCGAAATTACATGTTACTTAAAAACTGGATATGAAAGAAGTAAATATGGGTTTGAGAATTTATGGGATTAATTTGGACCATTTACTTGAAAATGATATATTTATCCGGCTCCTATCAGTCGTTTCAGAGGAAAAACGACAGAGAGTGCAAAGGTTCTACAAGTACGAGGATGCACAAAGAACCCTAATGGGTGATGTGCTAACTAGATATTTGATTTGCAGTAAGCTAAGAATCAAAAATCAGGAGCTGGTGTTTCGTGAAAATGAATATGGCAAACCATTTCTTACAGGTAATCATGGAATTGAGTACAATATCTCGCATGCCGGTAAATGGGTGATCTGCGGTATTGACTATTTGCCGGTGGGAATTGATGTGGAACAAATAAAGCCTATTGATATCAGTATAGTAGATCGCTTTTTCTCAGAGCGTGAGGCTGAGGCAATAATGCAAAAGGATACACATGAAAGAGAAGCTTTTTTCTACGATTTGTGGACGTTGAAGGAGAGCTATGTTAAAGCTGTGGGCAGAGGGCTATCCATCCCGTTGGATTCCTTTACAATCTCTATAGATAATACTAGTCAGGTTATTAGTCTAGCTACAGAGGATTTGCTACGCCATTATTATTTTAGGCAGTATCATATTGATTCGGAATATAAAGTGGCAGCATGCTCATTAAGTGGCGAGTTTTGTAAAGATGTTCAAATTATTGACATGGACGAGCTTTGTGATGAAATTGTTTTGTGGTCCTAATTGTGACATCAGAAGGAAAATGCTTTTTAAGATACCAAATATCAGCTTCGTGAGGGTCCAACAATGATTTATGTTGTTATTGTGCTATTGTGCACTACAGTTTTGTTATTGTCCATAAAGCTTAACCTACTGATAAAAGGCCTGCGAGAGGTCACCGTTACTCTGGATGATATTCTTTTGGAAAACAAAAGCAGAATATGCTACGTTTCCAATAACTCAAAATCCATATGTGCCCTAGCTCAACGTATAAACTCATTGATTCAAGAATATCAGGGTATAGTTGAGAAAATCAAAAGAAATGAAATTATGACAAAACAATTCATTTCAGACTTGTCCCATGACATAAGAACACCTTTAACATCTATTTTAGGCTATATTGATGAGTTGAGTAGTAAGCCATCATTAGTGGAGAGGGATAGAAATCGATATATAGAAATTGTTGCGTGTAAGGGAGAAAGGCTACACAAATTCATAGACGATATGTTTGAGTACGCTAAGCTTGAAGCGGACAACACTGACGTAAGACTAACAAAACAGAATCTATCAGAACTAGTTAAAAAAATGCTCTGCTTTATGTATCAGGATCTGATAAAAGTAGAGCTTTCTGCTGTAATCGATATTCCTGAAAAGGATTTGTATGTATGGGGAGATGAAACCAGTATCAATAGGATTCTTCAAAACCTTCTATCTAATGTATTGCGGTATGGAAAACCAGGGAGCTACTTTGGCATCACTTTGAGAGAGGAGCCAGAAAGGGTGTGGGTAGATGTATGGAATCAGGGAGAGGGAATCAGTCAGGATGAAATAAAGGACGTATTTTCCAGACTGTATATTGCACGAAACCATTGTGAGGGAAGCAGCGGACTTGGCCTGCCTATAGCAAAAAGGTTAGTGCAGAATATGAATGGTGAAATCGGTGTTAGTATTGTACCGAATGAAAAGACAACACTTAGCTTCTTTCTAAAAAAATCAATTTAAGACTTTTGTAATAATTAAGTCATGATTATTTAAGATAAGACATTATATAATAGAATAGCAGTGTGAAGGAGGGTATGATTTCGGAAGTACTAAAAGCATACAATCTGTCAAAGGATTTTAAGAACTGCCATAGTATTAATAAAATTAATATTAGCGTTAAAAGAGGAGAGATATATACTTTACTGGGACGTAGCGATTCAGGTGTTAATACAATTATTAGAATGTTTACCGGACTAGTAAGGCCTACATCAGGCTCAATCGAATTGTTTGGAAGAGAGGTGAACACCTCAGAATACAGGTATCTGCGGCGAGTCGGCTCAACCTTGACAGAACCCGGCTTATATCCCAACCTGACAGTTTTTGAGAATATGGAGCTCCATAGGCGATTGATGAGTATTCCTGATTCCTCATATGTGGAGCAGGCATTAAAACGTCTAGGTTTATATGAATACAAGCACCACCTTGTTAAGAATCTATCGTTTGCGACTAAACAAAAGATATCCTTGGCTAGAGCTTTGGTACACAATCCGGATTTACTGATTCTAGAGGATCCCTTAAGTGGGCTGGATCCGGCGGGGATTCGTGATATTAGGAAGTTATTACTGGATCTCTCGTTATATCAGCGTGTTACAGTGATTTTATCTACAAACATATTGAGCGAGGCAGATCAAATTGCCAGCAGGATTGGGATAGTACATAAGGGGAGTCTTGTGGATGAAATTGATCCATTAGATTTTTGTAAAGCAAACAGAAATTATATTGAGCTTAGAGTAAATGATAGCAGAAAGGCATCGCTTGTTTTTGAAGAGAAAATGGGAATCCGTGATTACAGGATTGTTCAAGACAATCTATTCCAAATATATAACAGCAATGAAAACACAGCTGACATCAACCGTACGCTTATGCAGGAGGGTATTAGTGTAATAGAGATTAGGATTGAAACAAATACGCTGGAGGATCATTTTTTGAGTTTGACCGGAGGGTAATCTTGCACAACTTGATTTTTACTGAATTCATGAAATTGAAGAGGACAAAAATATTATTGCTGATCCCTGTCGGTATTGTTGTTCCTGTTACGCTGGGCATTATAAACTGGATTCGTGTTCGGAATAGTTACGGTAATGTAATTGATATGAATTATCTACTTCCTTTTGTTGAGTTAGAAATGTCAAATGGAATATTGATGATGTCAATTATTTTCATAGCAATTTGGATTTTTGTAACGGAGTATAAGAATAGTGAAATCGTGAATCAGTTTATGTATCCATATGCAAGGCCAATGTTCATGATTTCAAAGCATGTTGTGATTCTTATTATTACTTCTATTATGGTACTTGCCGTATTTTTTCTAACTATTTTGTTCGGCATATTGGTCATTGGGGGGAAGATGAACTGGCAATTAATATATTATCACTTTAAAGTTTGTTTAGCAGTTATTCTACTGTTTTTTTCAGTGGTACCAATCTGCGTTATGGTGTGTATTGTCAGTAGAACCTATGTGCTACCTGTTGCATTGTCAGTCCTGATTTACATAATGAATCCCCAGCTTACAGGGGCTGATTATTTGAGGATACTACCGTGGAATGTGCCATACTACATCATACAGTCGATGCAGTTGGATTTGGATCCAAGATTTGTGCTTTTTCGAATTCGGAATTATGTACCGTATATATTGTCATCTTTACTGACCTTTATTGTGCCGGCGATTTTTAATGCAGTATATTATTCTAAAGTCAATTCGCTTCGCTCAGGGAGTCAGGAGGAGGAAGTTAATTAATACGTCTTCATTCATCGCAGACCTAAAGAGGTTGGCCTCTTCTGAAGACATAGGTAAAACACAATACGAGGTTTAGTGTGACTGGGGGATCATAGCAATATGGCAAACGTTGATGTTGCGAATAATATGAAAAAAAAGACCATTAGTAGGCTAATACTGATTTTTTTTGGAACGATTTTTTTGCTTACATTTTTTTCTAATACTATTAATAACTTTCTGTTGCCAAAAGTCACTGCTGAAAATCCGATAGAAGGATCTCTGATGAAAAAGATTACTGGAGACGGATATATTGAGGCAGTAAGCTTTACTGATATTTATATGGACTCTGATGTAAGCTGCAAGGTTAAAGAAATTAAAGTAGAATATGGCGATATGGTTTCAAAGGGTGATCTTCTGGCAATAGTGGAACCTGTGGACGGAGATACGGCGACAAGACAGAAAAAAATTGACGAGCTAACATATGAGAAAATGGAGCTTGCATATAAGGAAATGTTGGATGATTATAATGCAGGTGTAAATCAATTAAGTCTTCAGGCTGAGATAGATATTGCATTGAAAAATTATGAGCAGGCAGAAAGAAGAATGAATTCTGTTAAGGAGCTCTTTGAGATTGGCGCAGAATCACAGGAAAATTACAAGAATGTTGAATTGAGCTATGAGATTGCTAAAAAGGAATATGATACTAAAAGTAAGGGGTATGAGATATCAAGAAATAAAGAGTTGTCCAGCATTAAGAGGTTTGAGCTGGACATGAAAATACATAAGGAGAAAATGGGAGATGATGATTCCTACATGATATATTCACCAGTGGATGGTGTAGTAAAGGATATACATGCCTCCAATGGTAACTGGGTCAGTAAGACAACGAAGCTATTAACGATTACACACAAGGATAGTTCTTTCAGATTCGTTACAGACATTGACATCGATAGTGCAGATCTTGTTCAAGTCGATGATAAGGTGTCAGTTAAGGTTATTGCGCTTGGATCGGATCTACTGACTGGGACGGTCGTTCGGGTTGGAGAGAGTAAAAATTTCAAAGGTGTCAAAAAGGAAATTGTCGCAGAGATTACTGATGAAAATGCTGAAGCTAATACTGAAGATGTGAAAATGCTGATAGACAGAATCAGTGGCGGGGAAAAGGGTCAGATATACATTGAAAGGGATACATTGAATTACACCTATCTTGTACCTAATTCAGCTGTAATACCTGGTATTGATGAAGAGCAAGGTTATGTATGGGTGGTTATGGAGAGAAATGGATTCCTTGGAAAAGAAAATTATATAGAAATTCTAGATGTAAATATACTGGATTCCGACAACAATCAAACAGCCATTGAAGGAGGAATTACTCCCGATGATCGGATAGTAGTAAAAACGGATAAGCCCTTGAAAGATAAAGGACGTATATTATTAGAATATCAAATGGAAGAATGAATGAGAGGAATCCTGGAATGAAAAAGTTACCGATACTGCTCATATTCCTGGGGATAGCCGTCCTTGTAGCTGCGATATTAATCAATATCAATATAAGCAATGCGATTCTAAATATGAATGGGTTCAATGGGATGAGCAAAGCTAGTGTTACAGCTAAAAATAAAACGCCTGCCCTTCTCTTTTCGTCCCGGGACATAGAAAATCTTGAGGAAGAGCTTGAGACAGAGGAAATCGGGTATTATGCATTAACTAATGCAGCTATAGAAAAAGACAACCGAAATTATTACACAAAGGTATATGGTGTAAATCCTTATTATAAGAACTTTGTTAATATTGACATGGTATCTGGAAGCCTCTTTAGCTATAAGGGAGAGGAGCTCAAATATGTGGTAGTTTTAGATGCAAATTTGGCATTGGAGATATTTAACAGCACTGACGTTGTGGGGCAGGAGGTTAAACTTTACGACAAAGACTTTGAAGTGGTAGGCGTGTATGAAAAGTACAAGATTCTTGATGACCGAAGCAATGAGAATATCATTGAAAGGCTCTCAAGTGATGGCTTGAGTAGCATATACATTCCTGCTAACACATTAATGGAGATTGATAAAGGCATACTGATTGATACTATTTTTATAAAAACTGATACAGAAATTCTAGTAGGTGAAAATGAAAATATGGTTAGTGATGCACTTTATTCAATAGGAAAATGGGCACCAAATTATGTTATATCTGATTTTAATAAGAATATGACAATGCTTAAGCAAAAGCCTGAGATTATTTTGTTAATAATAGGGATTATAACCGTATTACTCATAGTTTCATATATAAAAAGAACATTGGTTAACACATTTAAGACTATTAAAGCAATGACAGCAAGTAATTATTTATCCGATATCATTTCCGGAAACAAGCGCCTGTTGGCTATACAATTAATAAAAACTCTAGTTGGTCTTTTGCTAGTAGTGGTGGTCATTCTTGCTGTGAGATTTGATTTGTATATACCACAGGAGTATTTACATGATGATCTAATTGATACTAAGTATTATGAGGATTTAATAGATAGCAAAATATATGAGTATAATCAGGAGCTGAATGTTCTTAAGAGTCATACTCAGCTTGAGTACGAAATATCAGAAAAGCTAACAAATGTACTCTTCTTTCTTGCTATCATTATTGGAATCCCTGGGTTTCATATAGGTATCTATCAATTCTTTCAGGGAAATACACAAGTTACCAGGGTAGCTGTCCTCAGTAGTTGCTTTTTCGTTGCATCAATAATTCTAGCAATTCTTTTGTCAGCTATGATGGGACTGCCATATCAAGTAAAGCTTAAGAGTATTTGTGTGATATGGGGCTATATATCTACCAGTGTGGTTTATACATATATTCGTCTTCATTCATCGCCGACCTATAGAGGTCAGCGTCTTCTGAAGACACAAATAAAGAAAGCAGCGTTAGTGGAGGAGGGGTATCATGCTTTATAAGAAAATGTGTATTTTTAGTGTATTACTTGTATTTGTAACATTACTAACTTCATGCGGTGAGGGGGAACTAAACACAAGAAGAGTAGACGAACAAGGAAGAAATGTGATTACCTTCACCTGTGCTTATTTGTCAAAAACAGATGAAGGTATAATAAATAATGCTGTTAAGGTATTTGAAAAAATGCATCCTGATGCAACAGTGGACATAAATGATATGTCTAAAATGGGTTATGATATCGAGAGATATGTAAGTGTTATAAACACTGAGCTAATGGCAGGGAAGGGTCCTGACATAGTCCCCATTACATACTTACCTGCTATGAAATACTATAGAAAAAGCATCTTTGCTGATTTAGGAGAAATGATAGAGTCAGATGAAAGCTTCGATTATGACTCACTGATTACAAATGTTGTGGAAGCCGGTAGATATAATGGAACCTTGTATGCAATACCCTTCAAATTCTCATTAGCCGGTGTAATCGGTTCCAAGGAAATCCTGGATGATGAGGGTATTGTAATAGATGATGATACATGGAAGGCATCTGATTTTATTAATATTTCAAGACAAGTAACTAAAGACCTGAATGGTGATGGAACAATGGACAGGTATGCTCTTCCCCAAATGCCCATGGATGGTGTTGCAAAGCTTTTCATAAATACAGGGAACTTTATTGATTATGAAAATAAGAAGGCATATTTTGACACTCCAGAATTTATTGAGCTTTTAAGATCACTAAAAAGTATTTCCGATGATAATCTCACACATACGCAAATTAAGCTATTTCAGGAGATTCCATACAAGAACTCACAGGAGGTTGCATTTAGTGGAGGACCCCTTGAAGGCTATAGAGCTTTACTAGGCTTCAAATATTCACTGGGCGGCGGTGATCGGGTGTTTTTTAGACTTCCTGCCTTAGGAGAAAATGATGAGTATTCCTTTGATTCAAACCTGATGCTTGGTATTATCAACACATCGCCAAATAAAGAGCTGGCATGGGATTTTGTTAAGATTCTGTTGTCGAGAGATATTCAATTCAAATATGCGAATTTTGCCGGTACTTCCGGGTTCCCAATACACCGTGAAGCCATGGAGAGACAGGAAGAGTCAACATTGAATCTTGACTGGAGAGTACGTGATGAGTTGGCGGGCTGGATAGCTATCAGGTTTACAGAGGATGAACTAAATTTCATTGATAACTATATTAATAATATAAATACGTACCAGTACAGTGACATGCGCATAGAGTCTATTGTTATAAAAGAAATTGGACCTTTATTTTCAAAAAGCTTTTTATTTAGTGAGAAAGATGCGGAGGATATCGCAAGGAATATTCAAAGGAAGGTACAATTATATCTTGATGAATAAGTATAAAGCAGAAGGGATGAGTGATTTTGAACATTGGCTCAAAATGGCAGAATAGGATTTGGCTGGCTATATTTATAGGTCCCAGTGTTGCGGGTTTTCTAGTATTCTATCTGCTCCCGTACATTTTAGGCATATACTATTCATTTATTGACAATGCCTTCTCAAGAAACTTTGTTGGCGTGGCAAACTACATTCAATTGTTTCAAAGCGAAAGCTTTAGAAAGGCGGCATCCAACACATTGTTTTTCACTGGCATCTGTGTACCTTCTATTATGCTTATATCGCTGATGCTGGCTTTACTAATCAATAAGGATATTCATTTTCGGAATGTACTCAGAACCGTTTTAGTTTCGCCATTGGTTGTTCCGGTGGCATCGGTCGTTATGTTTTGGCAGATATTATTTCATGAGAAGGGAATGGCAAATAGCATACTATCGGCTTTCGAAGTAGAAGCAGTTGATTGGATGAATACCAAATGGTCTGTTGTAGTTGTTCTGGTTATATATTTGTGGAAAAATATCGGGTATAATCTAGTCCTTTTTCTTGCCGGATTGCAGAATATCCCCAGGCAGTACTATGAATCCGCGGATATAGACGGTGCCAGTTCATTTAAAAAGTTTACAAAAATTACTTTGGTATATTTAACACCTACGACATTTTTTGTTTTTATAATGTCCATTATTAATTCATTCAAGGTTTTCAGGGAGATATATCTAACGTCAGGGGATTACCCCCATGATAGTATCTATATGCTTCAGCATTATATGAATAACACCTTTGCGGCTTTAGACTATCAAAAGCTGACGTCGGCGGCGTTTGTAATGGGATTTGTTATTTATATACTAGTATTTGTACTGTTTAGGGCTGAGAGAAAAATCAGCAAAGCAATAATATAGTAAATGTAGGTTGAGATTAGAGGGGGGGAGTACAAATGCGTAATGCAAAACGAAAAGTTAAAAAAGCAGCATTAACATTTGTTATAGGTATCGTTGCCCTGGCCTTTCTATTGCCAATAATAGTTACAATGACTAATTCCTTTATGTCGGAGGATGAGATATTTGATGCCTATAAAGCTGTCAATTCCAATGTATATATGGGGGGGGACGACATTAAGGCTGATGATTTCAGTATATTTAAATTTATACCTCAAATTGTTGTTATAGAGCAATACTATGACATTATGATAAAAAACAATAATTATCTTTTTTATTTTTGGAATTCTGTAAAAATAGTGGTTCCAATAATTTTAGGACAGCTATTAATTGCATCAATGGCGGCATATGGATTTTCCAAATTCAAGTTTAGATTTAGGGATCAGTTGTTTTTCATCTATATCGTTACCATGCTGATGCCCTTCCAGGTGACGCTTGTGCCTAACTATATCGTAGCGGATAAGCTTGGATTAATAGGTCGTTTATCATCAATAATATTACCTGGTGTTTTCTCTACCTTTGGAGTTTTTTTATTGCGGCAGTTCATGATGTACATCCCTGATGAGTACTCGGAAGCAGTGAAGGTAGATGGGGGAGGTCACTTAAACATATTTTTCAGTATTATTCTCCCTATGACTAAAACAGGTATTGCTTCATTAGTAATCTTGCTGTTTATTGATAATTGGAATATTGTTGAGCAGCCTTTGGTTTTTCTCAGGGAATTGAAGGATTATCCATTATCCATAATGCTTTCTTCAATAAATAAGAATGAGCTGGGTATTGCATTTGCATCCTCAGCCCTTTACATGATACCAATGCTTTTGATATTTCTATATGGTGAAAATTATCTAGTGGAAGGACTTCAGCTTTCCGGTATCAAAGGATAACAAAAATTTTAATAAAGGCGGGATCAGAAATAGTTAAATTTTCAACTCTGATTGAGGCTCTTGAAAGTGCTCGAGGTGTACCGGGAAAAGGTATAACCTCTATTTTTGGTGAGAATGAGGAGCACTTTATTTCATATGAAGATTTGTATAGAAAAGCATTACGCGTCCTTTATGGTCTACAGGCAAAAGGAGTAGCCAGGGGTGATGAATTGATTCTGCAGATTGATCATGTAGAATCCTTTGTTGTTCTATTTTGGGCGTGTATTCTTGGAGGGATTATACCTGTTCCAATTACAGTAGGAAAAAATAATGAACATAAGTTAAAACTATACAAGGTATGGGATAAGCTGAATAATCCTCACATGGTTACAACACCAGATGTATTAGATGCACTTGAGAGCTTTGATGTGATTTGCGACATTAACTGTAGTTTTCAACAGATAAAAGCTGGTGTGATAATGTTGAGTGAGCTGGAAGCTTCTGAGAGTAAGGGACAGATAGCAAAAATCAGTACTGATGATATAGCATTTATTCAATTTTCCTCAGGCTCCACAGGCTCACCAAAGGGTGTGGTTTTAACTCACAGCAATTTGACCACCAATATATTCTCTATTATGAAAAACATTGAATTGAAACATGAGGATGTAGCGCTAAGCTGGATGCCTCTAACTCATGATATGGGTTTAATAGGATGTCATCTTGTACCTCTGTCATTTGCCATAAATCATTACATCATGCCTACAAGCTTGTTTGTTCGACGTCCTTGGCTATGGATGGAAAAGGCTAGCGAGCATAAAATAACAATAACCGTTTCTCCTAATTTTGGATATCAGTACCTTATTAAAATGATAGAAAATAAGGATGAGTACACCTGGGATTTAAGTAATCTTCGACTAATCCTAAATGGAGCAGAGCCTATTTCGACTGATGTATGTGAGAAGTTTCTAAATTATATGGATAGGTATGGGCTTAGAGGCAATGTAATATTTCCAGTATACGGACTGGCCGAAGCCAGTCTTGCAGTTACCTTCCCGCCTGTTAACGAGAAGTTCGTTAGTGTCAATATTGACAGAAAATCATTAAGTGTTGGTGACAGGGCAAGGGTTTCAGATACAAAGAATGACCAATCAGTGGCATTTGTAGACCTTGGATTCCCTATAGATTTTTGTGACATTCGGATATGTGATGAGTATAATAATGTCCTTGGAGAGTACATGGTGGGATATGTTCAGATCAAGGGTACTAATGTTACAAAGGGATATTATAATGACACTGATACCACCGCTGGTACTATATCTTCAGAGGGCTGGTTGAATACCGGAGATCTTGGATTTGTCCGGGATGGACGGCTAATTATCACAGGCAGGGCAAAGGATGTAATATTTGTACATGGTCAGAATTACTATGCACATGATATTGAAAGAGTGGCCGAAGCGGTAGAGGGCACCAAGCCTGGAGAAACTGCTGCATGTAGCTGCTATAGCACTGAAAAGGCCAGAGATATAGTCATTCTTTTTGTATATTTTAAAAAGTCATTGGATGCATTTGTTCCTCTGGCTATACAACTAAAAAGACATATTCGTTTGATTATGGGATTGGAAATAGACAGTATAATTCCTTTGAAAAAGATCCCAAAGACTACCAGCGGTAAAATAGAAAGATATAAGCTTGCTGACAATTATGGGAATAATGAATTTGAAAAGGTTCTAAATGATATAGCTGTATTGGAAAAGGATATTGCTAAATCAGCTGGTCATCAGGATATTCCAAAGGATAGGATTGAAGAAACTCTAATACATATAGTCAGAAATGTTATTGGAACTGATAGTATTGGCTTAGATGACAATTTAATTGAGTTTGGCGGCAACTCCATATTACTGACCAATGTTCACTCAAGGCTTGATGATATTTACCCGGGAATAATAAAGATATCTGATTTGTTTACATATCCAACAGTCAGAAAATTGGCTGAGTATATCAGAGGATTAAGCAATAACACTGAAAATATTGATGTGTCTCAAGAAGTGGCAGCCTGCGGCTATACTTCAGAGTTATCTCATGAGGACATTGCAATTATTGGTATTAATGCTGCATTGCCTATCGTAGATGAGCTTGATGAATTCTGGGAGGGCATACGCAACGGTATCTGCTTTGCTACAGAGTTTCCTATGTCAAGAAAGGCTGATATTGAACGATACCTGGAGTTCAAAGATGAGAAAAATACAAACCTTAAGTTTTATGAGGGAGCATACCTGAAAAACATTGATGAATTTGATTACTCCTTCTTCAGGATTTCACCCAGGGAAGCAGGTCTTATGAATCCTGCCCAGAGAATGTTTTTGGAAACTGTAATCCATGCAGTAGAGGACTCTGGATATGGCGGAGATAAGCTTAAGGGAGAAAATATTGGCGTATTTGTAGGACAGATTAGCGATTCTGAATTTTATAAATATAAAGAAATGATTCATGATACAGATCCGGAATCACTTCCCATTTGTGCAATTGGAAACATTTCTGCACTTATCCCTAACAGGGTTTCCTACACTCTGGATGTTAAAGGGCCTAGTATGGTTATAGATACGGCGTGCTCTTCATCTCTTGTAGCCTTGCATATGGCCTGCCAGGCAATTAAAAACGGAGACTGTGATGCTGCTGTAGTGGGTAGTTCAAGAATCAATTATATTCCCTGTGATAAAGATTACTACAAAATTGGTATAGAATCATCGGATAATATGACCAGAACTTTTGACAAATACGCAGACGGGTCAGGTACTGGAGAGGGCGTTATAGCTGTTATGATAAAGCCCTTGAACCGGGCTCTGGTAGATAGAGACAATATATATGCAGTGATAAAGGGTAGCGCTGTAAACCAGGATGGTGCATCAGTTGGGATTACTGTACCCAGTGCAAGATATCAGAGTGAGGTTATTTTGAAGGCATGGAGAAATGCGGGAATTAATCCTGAAACTCTGTCATGGATAGAAGCCCATGGAACAGGAACAAAAATCGGCGATGTCATTGAGGTTGAAGGTCTTCAGGAAGCAATGTCAAAATTTACATCAAAAAAACAGTTTTGTGCTATAGGTTCTGTCAAATCGAATTTTGGTCATCTGTATGAAAGTGCTGGTCTGATTGGACTGATAAAGGCGGTCTTATCACTAAAAAATAAAGAAATTCCGCCTTCTATTGAGTTTAACGAGCCTAATGATAAGATTGACTTTACTCAAACAGCATTTTATGTAAACACAAAATCAAAATGTATAAAGGGAAGCAATACACCAATACGCTGTGGAGTAAGCTCCTTTGGTATTGGTGGAACCAATTGTCATTTTGTTCTGGAGGATGCACCCGACAGCTACAGTTCTGAAATAAAGACAGATATGCCTTATATATTAACATTATCAGCTGGAAAACTTGAGAGCTTAGAAAAGCTGGTGTCCGAATATGACGAGTTTTTTAACAGTAAGGTTATGGACAGTAATATGCTTGGTAATATCTGTTTTACGGCTAACACAGGAAGAGGACATCATGTCAAAAGGCTTGCTATTCTATTCGATGGCTATAAGGATATTTGCAAAAAGATAAGTGCTTTAAACATGGCTAATCTCAATAAAGTAAATATGGAGGATGTTTTCTTTGGCGAAACAGATATGCAGTCCAGGGTGCAGGATATTGGACAAGTGATGGAGCTGGAGGAAAGGAGAGCAGAGATTAATAGACAGACTGCAGATATAACCGAGAGGTTTATAGCTTCCAATTGTGCAAATAGCAGGCTTGGAAAAGAATTATGCAGTCTTTATGTGCAGGGTGGAGCTGTAGATTGGGAGCGGATTTATGGAAACCGGAAATATGCAAGAATAAGCCTACCTGTTTATCCCTTTGACAGGAAAAGGTGTTGGCTTAATATTCCACAACGTACAGCCCAGGATAATGTTTTTTATAGTGTTAACTGGAGGTCTTCTCCTTTGCCGGCGGAGCAGCCCTCTATTATGGAGAACATAGGGCCAATATTAATCATGAAGGACGAAGCTGACTACGGTGAAAAGCTAGCTGAAAGGTTTTTGGAGCTTAATACAGATATTATTAAGGTGTGTAGGGGAGAAGCTTCAGGGGATGAACTGGCTCAGATGATTGAGAATAAAGGGATTATGACGGTTGTCTACTTATTCTCACATGGTCAGCCACAGCCGGAGGATGAGAAGGGCATATGCGAGTCTCAGGACAGAGGGGTTTTCTTTCTCTTTGAGCTGATTCAGGCTTTGCTTAGGATTAAGCTTAGTAATACGGTCAATGTAGTACTAATCTCTGATCCTGTATATCAGGTAACAGGGAAGGAAACAGAGCTAAAGCCGGAAAATGCTCCAATGTTTGGATTTAGCAAGGTTACAGGGATTGAAAGCTCAAGAATTAAATGCAAGTGCTTGGATATCGATAATGAAACAAGAATTGAGGAAATAGCTAAAGAAATATTTATAAGTAATAAGGATTTAATGGTTGCATACAGAAATGGCATCCGATATGTGGAAGTACTGGGAGAAATGGAAGCCAAGCCCCCCATGGGTAATAATATGGTACTGAGATCTGATGGGGTATATGTGATAACCGGTGGCCTGGGTGGAATTGGAATTGAAATTGCCAAGAGAATGGCGTCCAGGGAAAAGGTTAATATCGCTCTGATCAATCGGTCCAGCTTCCCTGAAAAGGCAGATTGGGAAAGAATTTTACAGGATGGGTCGGACATATCTCTGTGTAGTAAAATTTCATCTCTCAAAGAAATTGAGAGTTCAGGTTCAACGGTAGTACTAGTTGCCCTGGATATTTCCAGAGTCTCTGAGGTTGCCCTTGCAATAGATGACCTGGGTGAAAGGTTTGGAAGGATTAATGGTGTAATCCATGCTGCAGGTGTTGCAGGAAGCGGATTAATTATGAGCAAGGACATTGATACCCTAAAGCAGGTAATGCTTCCAAAGGTCTGGGGAACATGGGCTCTTGACAAGGCAACTGAAAAATATGATATGGACTTTTTTGCACTGTTCTCATCAGCACTGACCCTGTCAGGAGATATTGGACAGTCGGATTATGCAGCTGCAAATGCATACCTTGATGCATTTGTAGCTAGCAGAGGTATGAAAAAATCAGGAACAATTACCTTCAACTGGGTGGAGTGGAGCGAGACAGGAATGGCCTACCGCCATGGATTCAATTCTGGAGGTTTCTTTAAACCCCTTTCTACACAGACAGGCCTGGATGCTTTTGAACGGCTTATAGGCTCCGGAATACAACGGGCGGTCATTGGAGAAATAAACATGGAATCCTGTTATTTGAGGGAGATGGCAGAGAAGAGCTCATTACTCTTATCCGATAAAATTCAAAGCAGGCTTGCGACAGTTAAGACAGGTAAAAGGCCAGATGTAAACACTGGCAGTATGGCTGAAGTGAGGCTGGCTGGTAGGAAAGAGGGAGACTACACGGAAACTGAGCGGAATATAGCAGGTATGTGTAAAAGAGTTCTTGGTTTTGATGAAGTGCATATTCATGACAGCTTTTTTGAACTGGGAGCGGATTCTATTCTTATTAAGCGTATTTATTTACTCCTTGATGAGAAGTATCCCGGAAGACTTGCCATTACTGATTTGTTTGCATATTCATCGGTTTACAAGCTGGCATCATTTTTGGATGGTACTGATAAAGGCTCTTCAATAATAATTGAAAAATCCTTAGCAGCAGATGAGACATTGGTTAGTAAGGAGTGTCAAGAAAGCTACAGTGTAAATGATGCTCTAGAGTATATAAGAAAACTGTAGTTTGGGGGTACAGATGGATAAGGTTTTTAAGTATATAGCAGATAACACAGGCAAAGGGAAAATTGACAAACAGGTAGCTATTCAGCTACTTATGGAGCTCCAGGACCAGCGGAATAAGGTGGATGATATCGCTATAATTGGTATGTCAGTCAATATGCCCTTTGCATCTGACATACAGGAGTTCTGGGAAAACCTTCGGGATGGTAGGGACTGCATTAGAGATTTCCCGGATTCGCGACGAAGAGATATTGACAGGTATTTGATTGCCACAGGTATGCAGCCTCAGGATGTTAGGTATATGAAAGGCGCATACCTGGATCATATTGATGAGTTCGATTACAGGTTTTTTCACTTTGCCCCAAAGGAAGCATCACTTATGGATCCATGCCAAAGGCTCTTTATGCAGACTGCCTGGCAGGCGATAGAGGATGCAGGATATAGTGGAGAACAGTTAATTGGCAGCAATACAGGCGTATACATAGGATTTGCCACTACCATTAAGGATAGCTACCAAAAGCTGATTTATGATACGAATCCCGATTTGGTACCTGTATCTATTGTGGCCACTCTGCCTGCAATGATTCCAACAAGACTGTCATATATGCTTGATTTAAAAGGACCGACTATTAGTGTAGATACAGCCTGCTCCTCAAGTCTGGTTGCAGTTCACCTGGCCTGTAGGGAAATCCAGAGTGGAGAATGTGACATGGCTATTGTTGGTGGGGTAAAGCTTCATACAGTACCACTGGATAAAGAAGAGTTCAGGCTAGGTATTGAATCCTCTGACGGTAGAACAAGAGCATTTGATGATTCATCCGACGGAACTGGTATTGGTGAAGGTATGGGGGCCATTCTATTAAAGCCGTATAAAAAGGCTGTCAAGGATAAAGATCATATATATGCTGTTATCAGGGGGAGTGCAATTAACCAGGATGGGAGATCCATAGGCATTACGGCACCCAATCAGATATCACAGGCAGAGGTAATCGTCAAAGCCTGGGAAAATGCAGGAATAAATCCTGAAACCATTTCATACATCCAGACACATGGAACAGGTACTGAATTGGGCGATCCCATAGAAATAGATGGCCTAAGAAGGGCTTTTGAGCAATATACAAATAAAAAACAATTTTGTGCAATAGGATCTGTTAAAACAAATGTAGGGCATCTCTATGAGGGCGCAGGTATAATCAATCTAATATCTGCAGCTTTGGCTGTAAGTAATGGACAGATTCCACCAACATTGCATTTCTGTTATCCCAACAGGAAGATAAATCTTCAGCATACCGCTGTGTATGTAAATGATAAGCTTGGAGAGTGGAAAAATAACAGTAGCCCAAAAAGGTGTGGGGTTAGTTCCTTTGGCTTCAGTGGGACGAATTGCCATGTTGTTCTGGAAGAGCATACTAGTACCCATTTGGAGAATAACACTCAGGTAGGGACTCCTCAAATATTTGTTTTGTCTGCTAAAAGCAATATTGTTCTAAAAACACTACTTAGTAACTATGAAAGATGGTTATCATCCAGAGAAAATTACCTGCTTGAGGATATATGCTTTACAGCATGTGTGGGTAGGGATCACCATGATCACAGAATCGCATTTATTGCCAACAATATGCAGGAATTCATGGAGAAGCTGGCAAGTCTCGGCAAATATCAGATAAACGACATAAGCAGTCATGGATGTTATTGGGGCAGCCATGATAAGCGGAAAGAATCAGGTATGATTAATGACGCGGCAGCTAGAGTCATGAAAGAATTTATTGCCGGGGGCAGTCGGAACGCAAAGAAGCTTGAGGAGCTTTGCTCATTATACACAGAGGGAGCTTTTGTAGATTGGAATATACTTTATGAAAATAGACCGGTAAAACGGGTCAGTCTCCCGCCGTACTCTTTTGAACAGGATCGATGTTGGATCGAGATTGATGAACAAAAATATAAGAATGCAATAGAGAGCCATCTTTTTCATGGCTTATCATGGAAAGAAAAAGGTATAGCTAGGCCTAAATCACATAATGCTACAGGAACCATACTTGCCTTTGATGACATTGGCGGTAAAGGGACGGCACTCCTTGATGAGCTACGGTCCAGGGGCAATCGTGTAGTAACAGTCAGCTTTGGGCGATGCTTTGAAAGAGTAACGCCTTATAATTTCGTTATAGAAAATAGGGAAGAGGACTATAGCAGGTTGCTGCTAGAACTCAAGGAAGCACAAATCTCTCAGGTACTGCTTCTGCAAACTTTGTCCCATACAGATGAAGCTCCTGATATTAAAACCTTTGAGAATAGACATTCTATGGGTGTTGTGAGCCTTTTCTTTCTTGCAAAGGCAGTTCAAAGGGTATGGGCTGACCATAATACAGAAATAATCCTTGTTACCGCAAGGGCATGGGATGTGGCCGGGAATGGAGGAGATATATTCCCAGAGCAGGCAGCTATGATTGGACTTGGTAAGGTAATTGGTGCAGAGACTAAAAGTATTACATGCAGAAATATAGACATTGATGAGGATACATGTGCTGAAGTACTTGTAGATGAAGTTGCTGCTAGCTGTAAGGATTATCAGATATGCTTCCGGGAAGGAACAAGATACGGGCAGGAGTTTTGTCGTATCAATATAAATGAGGCTCAGGATGATAATACTGCCGTAAAGGAGAAGGGTGTTTATATTATAACAGGTGGGCTTGGTGGAATAGGAATTGAAACAGCCATATATCTGTCCTCGAAAAACAGAGTAAATCTTATTCTTACAGGAAGAACTGAGCTGCCTCCTGAGGCGGAATGGGAAAGGATACAGGACGATAACTCTAAAACAGGACTATACAATAAAATTTCAGCCATAAAGCAAATTAGAAGGACAGGCTCCAATGTTGAATATATCAGGGCAGATATATCCAATGAGAAGGATGTTGAGTCACTGCTGGGGCAGGTTAAAGGTAAATACGGCAAAATTGACGGTATAGTCCATAGTGCAGGAATTGCAGGTAATGGATTCATACTTGGAAAGACCTTGGAGGAATTTAATCGGGTTTTAGCGCCAAAGGTGAGAGGTACGTGGCTGATTGATAGACTTACTGCGAAGGAGAACCTGGACTTCCTTATTTTGTATTCCTCGGGTGCGTCCTTTTTTGGAGAGCCGGGACAGGGAGACTATACTGCAGCTAATGCTTTCGTGGACTCTTTTGCAGAATATAGAGCAGGTAAGGGAAAGAAAACTTTGGCTATCAATTGGGTTGCTTGGAAAGAGACAGGTATGGCTTTCAATTACGGAACTAATAAGGACACCTTTTTTAAAGCCATCTCCACTAATAAAGCAATCTGTGGCTTAGATGCTGTTTTTCATAAAAGAATTAACAGAGTTTTGATTGGGGAAGTAAATTTATGCAGTAAAGCATTACATTTTCTTGACAGATTCCCATTTGATATATCCGATGAAATCAGTGATTTTATTACATCCAATGACAATGGTAGCTTTAAAGACAAAGAAACCGGTACCCAGTGTAATGTCATACTTAAGGGCAAAGATCATAATGAAGGATATACGGACATAGAAAAGATTATAGGCCACATATGCAAAGAAACATTGGGCTATAAGGAGGTTGACGTATATGAAAACTTCTTCGATTTGGGTGGTGATTCTGTTTTGATAGCAAAAATGCATGGGGAAATTGACAAAGAGTTCCCAGGAAGGCTGACAATTGCTGATATGTTCTCTTATTCCAGTGTAGCAAAGCTAGCTGAACACCTCGCCCAGTATCAGAATACTGAAAGTGTCACTGTGGATGTGGCAGAGCAGCAAGAGACTCATACCAACACTGATATTGCAGTAATAGGTGTTGCTGCCCGTTATCCTCAGGCAGAGGACATTGATGAATTTTGGGAGAATATGGTCCGCGGAAAGGATTGTATTATTGATTTTCCAGAGGGCAGGAAAAGGGACATCAGCTCATACGTGTCGGAATATATACATTTGGATTCCCAGGAGATGGAGTACTCCAAGGGAGGGTTTCTAAAGGATATAGACAAATTTGATAGCAGCTTTTTTCGTATAACTCCTAAAGAAGCAAGCTACATGGATCCAAACCAAAGACTTTTCCTGGAGACTGTGTGGGAAGCCATGGAGGATGCCGGATATGGAGGAGATAGGCTGACAGGAACCAAAACAGGAGTATATGTTGGGTTTGCAAAAACAACATTTGATTATGATAGACTCATATCTGATATGCAGCCCTTGAAATATGCGGGCTCAGTAGTGGGCAACCTGGCTTCTATTATACCAAGCAGAATAGCATATCTGATGGACTTCAGGGGTCCGACAGCTGTCGTAGACACAGCATGCTCATCCTCGCTGGTTGCAGTACACATGGCCAGAAGGGCAATAATTAATGGTGAGTGCGATGTGGCATTTGCTGGAGGAGTAAAAATTAACCTTATCCCCTTTAAGAGGAATAAGGAAAATGGTGTGGGAATCGAATCCTCCGATGACAGAACGAGAACATTTGATGATTCAGCTGACGGAACAGGTATTGGAGAGGGAGCTGGTGTAGTTGTACTAAAAGGGTTAAAAAAGGCAATTGAGGATGGAGATCATATTTACGCTGTAATCAAAGGAAGTGCTGTAAATCAGGACGGTGCCTCGGCCAGTATTACTTCGCCAAATGCAAAGTCTCAGTCTGAGGTTCTGCTGGCTGCATGGAAGGATGCAGGTATTAATGCAGAAAGTCTATCTTATATTGAAGCTCATGGTACAGGAACAAAGCTTGGGGATCCAATTGAAATAGAGGCCATCAAAAAGGCTTTTGCAGCACATACAGATAAGCTCCAGCTGTGTGGAATAGGCTCAGTAAAGACCAACATTGGCCACCTGTATGAGGGAGCTGGTATTGCAAGCCTTCTTAAAAGCATATTGGTTCTTAGGAATAAGGAGATACCTCCAAGTCTTCATTTTGTTGAGCCGAACCGCAGAATTTTGTTTGAGGCCTCTCCTGTTTATGTTAATGATAGACTTACACCTATTGAAAGAAATTTACATCCGTTGAGATGTGCTGTGAGTGCATTTGGATTTAGTGGTACTAACTGTCATATGGTTTTGGAAGAAGCACCGGTAGTTAGAAGTGAGGCCGCCGAGCCTGATACCGCATATGTTATTGCTATATCTGCAAAAAGCCGCAATTCCCTTTCTGAGATTCTTAAAAGCCTTATCGAAAAACGGCATCGCTGGGTGAATGAAGAGCTTAGAGATATTTCCTTTACCCTGAATACAGGAAGAGGACATTACAGCCATCGGCTTGGGTTTATAGCAAAAGATAAGGATGACTTTATTCAGAAGCTGGAAGCTGCAGCTTGTTCCCCTGATTTTGCTGAGCTTCCCGAGAATATGCTTTATGGTGAGCACAGAATACGCAATGCAAATGATTTAAATAATGGCATAGGTGATATTACAAATGATGAAATAAGAAAGCTGAGTAATAGTGCCAATGCTCTAATAGAAACACTGCTAGCTGATTATAAAAATAATGGTGATTGTCTGTTGGACATATGTAAATTTTATGTTTCCGGGGCCAATTTTGAGTGGGACAACCTATACACTGGCATGAAAGCTAAACGTTTAAGTTTACCTGGTTACCGTTTTGAAAAGACAAGACGCTGGATGGATTCTCCAACGGACAGATCCATAGACGCTCCAACAGATAGTATGGTGAATACAGAAGAAGCTGCGCCTATACATTATTATCTGGAATGGGTGCAGGAGGACATGCCATCAACGGGGACGATTCCCACTAATGGCACCTATTTAGTTTTTGAGGATGAACAGGGGCTTTATGCTGAGATAGTCGATGTCCTAAGGGATCATGGCAATAATGTCTTATGTGTAACAATGGGTGAATATTATCGGGATATTGGGGATAACAGGTATGAAATTGGTTCCAGCTTTGATGACTATAAAAAGCTAATAGATTCTGTTATAGATATAAACTTGACAGGAATCATTCATCTTTCATCTATCAGAAAGGAGATGAGGGTTGACTCCCTTGAATCCCTGGAACAATCGCAACAGCTTGGTTTCTATAGTCTGTTTTACCTATCAAAGGCCATAGCGTCTGCCGGTATACAAAGTGATATTCAACTCACGGTCATTTCCAGATATGTAGATAGGGTGAATCACAGTGAGAAATATATCCAGCCTGAGAATGCTCCTCTTTTCGGATTCGCAAGAAGTATTCCTAAAGAGTTCTCAAATGTAAAGTGTAAGTGTATTGATATTGATGAAATTACACCTATAACTCAAGTTATAGGAGATTTCACACAGGAAACAGGTCCCTACAGTGTAGCTTATCGTGCTGGAGAAAGGTATACTGAGGAGTTCCGAGAGAAGATAATGACAGGGACCGAAAATGTATTAATGGAATTCAAAAAAGAAGGTTCATACATAATTACAGGCGGCTTTGGCGGGATGGGTATTGAAATGGCTAAATACCTTGCAGCCGGAGGTGCCGGAAGGATCGCTCTGATAAGTAGGACAGCTGTTCCCCAAAGAGATTTATGGGAGGATGTCCTTGTCAATGATCCCAGCAATAGGTTTACTGAGAGGATAAGAAAAGCTTTGGAAATTGAAAAGCTTGGAGCTGAGGTTCTTTCTTTTGCTGCAGATATTTCTGATTATTCTGATGTCAAAGACATTATCCATGAGCTGCATAAAAGCTATGGTAGAATCAATGGTATTATTCACTGTGCAGGTACTACAGGTCATAGTATGATTATTGACAAAACCGATGCTCAGCTAAGACAAATACTATTACCTAAAATACAAGGAACCTGGATACTTGATAGTCTAACAAATGAAGATAATTTGGACTTTTTTATAATGGCTTCTTCTGTAGCGACAATGTTTAGCACAGCGGGGCAGGGAGATTATGCCGCAGCTAATGCCTATCTGGATTCATTTGTTCAATTCAGGAGAATCAAGGAACAGCATGCAATGGCAATCAACTGGGTAGCATGGAAAGAGGTTGGTATGGCAGCAAATCTGGGCTTTACCTATGATACGATATTTAAGGCCGTCTGTACAAAACCTGCAGTTGAAGCATTCCATTGGGCGTTGGTGGCTGACGTGGACAGGACGCTTATTGGCGAGATCAATTATCAAAGTAGAATATCCCAATATATAAAGAATTACACCTTTAGAGTTTCAGAGAGCATTTTGAGTAAGCTGGACGATTCACTTAAGAGTCAAGAACCCAAAACCCATGAGTCTAGCGGTAAACTGAGACTGGATGGGGGAGAAAATGAGGGGAACTATACTGAGATTGAAAAGACAATTGCCCATATACTGTGGGAGGAAATGGGCTATGATGATATCGATGTCAGGGATAATTTCTTTGATATGGGCGGAGACTCCATAATATTAGCAAAAATTCGTCAAAAAATTAACTTAGCTTATGCAGGTAAGGTATCAATAACAGATTTGTTCGAATACCCTACCATTGAAAAGCTTGCCAAGTTTTTAGGCGAACAGGAAGACGATGATCTTCCTATAGATAATATCAATCACACTGAAGATGATTCTGAAATGGAAGCCCAGATTGCAAGAATGGTGGAACAACTGGAAGAGGGTAGTACCGATGTGGATATGATTTTGAAGGATCTTGATAGGATCTGATAATAATATAATTTTGTGAGGAATTTATATGGATGACGTTTATAAGTACATACTTAGCAATATAACCAATGGGAAAATGGATAAGCAGACAGCGATAAAGCTGATTTCCATGCTCAAGAAAAAAAGGGAGCTGCATGCCAGAGATATTGCAATAGTGGGAATTGGTACCAAGCTACCTCTTGCATCAGATTTAGATGAGTTTTGGGGCATGGTTATGAGCAAAGGAAACTATACGAGATCATGTAGCAAAGATAGGCAAGAGGATATTGCTAACTACATAGCATTCAGTGGTGAGGATGGTGAGTCGGAATATTATGATGGGGTCTTTCTAGATCATATTGACCATTTCGATCATGAATTCTTTAATATACCGCCAAAAGAAGCAGATTTAATGGACCCAAATCAGAGACTTCTCCTTGAAACAGTATGGCAGGCAATCGAAGATGGCGGATATAGCGGAGGAAAGCTGGCAGGCAGTAAAACGGGTGTATATGTGGGGTTTGAAAGTGGCATAATTGATTCTTATGCAAGAATGGTATTCCAGATTGAACCATCTTCTACACAGCTTGCCATTGCAGGAAATTTGTCCTCCATCGTTGCTGGAAGGTTATCCTATTTGTTGGATTTGAAGGGACCGAGTATAAATATTAATTCCGCTTGTTCATCTTCCCTTATTGCTGTCGACCTTGCATGTCAAGCTCTAGAAAATGGATCATGTAAAATGGCTATAGCTGCGGGTATTCGAATTAATTTGGTGCCTGTTAGAAGAGAAATTAGCTTAGGAATAGAAGCCTCAGACGGTGTTGCCAGGTCCTTTGATTATCATGCAGACGGAACCAGTGAGGGTGAAGGGGTGGCTGCTGTACTTTTAAAGCCTCTTGATGATGCAATCAGGGATAGGGACAATATTTATGCTGTAATAAAGGGACATGCCTCAAATCAGGATGGTAACTCTGCAGGAGTTACCTCTCCAAACCCTGCATCACAGGCGGATTTAATGGTAGCCGCATGGACCAAAGCAGGAATAGACCCAGAGACGATAAGCTTTATTGAGACACATGGTACAGCCACTACAATGGGAGATCCTATAGAAATAAAGGGGATACAAAATGCATTTGGTAAATTTACCCGAAAGAAGCAGTTCTGTGCAATCGGCTCTATTAAACCTAATATAGGACATCTATTTGAGTGCTCTGGAATTATTAATCTTATCACAGCCGTATGGTCAATAAAAAAAGGTGTAATTCCACCTAGTGCATATTTTAACAGACCTAATGCAGAAATTGATTTCTGCAAATCACCTATATATATAAATACAAAACCAAAGAAGTGGGAAGCAGGGGCTATACCAAGAAGATGTGGAGTAAGTGCTTTTGGAATCAGCGGAACTAATTGCCACGTAGTACTGGAGGAAGCACCGAAAAGAGAAGAAAACGAAGGTGGTTCTCGTAAAGATATAAATGCTTTTCTAATATCGGCAGGTAGTGAAGAGTCATTGTTGGGCTTAATCACTCGGTATGCTGATTATTTTAACCATGAAATGGAATGTAGCTTGGAGGATATTTGTTACACAGCGAGCTTGTGTCGAGGTCACTATGGTCACAGAATTGCCTTACTGGTCAAAGACTTGCAGGATCTAAAGCACACAATGGCCTATCTTTCAGGGCTTAATTTTGAGCATATAAAAAACATAAGAGAAGAGTCTTTGTTTTATGGATACCATAAATTGGTGAATGCCAGCAAGAAATTCAGACAGGATGGTGAAATAAACAGGGATATGAAGCGGAAACTGGATGAAGAGGCCGAGAGATGTCTGGAACAATATATAGCCCAAGGGGAAGAGAAATCATTAAAGAGTGCGTGTGAATTATATGCATGTGGGGCCGACCCGGACTGGAGTAGTCTCTATTCGGATATAGGTGCGTATAGAGTAAGCCTGCCGACATATTGTTTCCAGAAAAAAAGGTGTTGGATAGATATACCAAAGATGAAACGGACTATCGGCAATCCTTTATATCACAAGATAACATGGGAAGAAAGTAATGAGCAGAGTAAGGACAATAGTGAAATCACTGCCCCTGAAGGAGCAGTCCTTGTTCTAAAAGATGAAGGCATAATAGCAGATCAGGTTATTGAAAGACTTACTAGTGAGGGCTATTCTGTAATAGTGCTAGATATAAAAGACAGATTTGAAAAAACAGGACCTGATAAATATACTGTAAAGCCAGACAGAGAAAGTATGAGACATCTGTTTGAGGCAATTGGTAATCAGGTGGTTTGTAAGGTAATTAACCTTGCGTCTGTGTATTTTCAAAAGGAGATTAATTCTCTTGGGGAACTAAGAGATAGTCAGAACAGGGGTTTTTATTCACTGATGTATCTGATTCAGGAACTGATGGAGCGGAATCATCGAAATGTTGTTGAATTCCTAGTTTTCACAAGTCATGTAGATGAGGTGACTGGTACAGAGGAAGAGTTCAACCCCGAGAATGCACCATTATTGGGAGTTTGCAATGTTGCAATGTTTGAATACCCAAGTATTAGCTGTAGATGTGTTGATATTGATAAAAATACCAGCATAGACAATATTTTAGATGAGATCAGAAAATCTGGTGATACAATTATGGCTGCATACAGGGATGGCACCAGATATGTTAGGCAATTAACGACACAAGCTCCTGGAAAAATTACATACAAAGACATTAGTATAGCAGATGATGGGACTTATCTAATCACAGGGGGTACAGGAGGAATTGGTCTTGAAATATCAAAATACCTAGCTTCGAAGGCTCGGGTAAAGCTTGCTCTTGTTAACCGCAGCAAATTTCCGGATAGAAATGAGTGGGATGAGATCCTAACTAATTCAACGGACTCTAAAACAGCAGATAAGATTAGAATTATCCAGGAAATAATATCAGCCGGATCAGAGGTTCATTTTTATAATGCAGATGTATCTGATGCAGAGGAAATTGAAGCTGTCATAGAAAGAATCCGAAAGGAGTGTGGCAGAATCAGAGGTATTTTCCACAGTGCAGGTGTACCAGGGCACGGATTGATTGCCGACAAAGTAGAGTCAGATATGGAAAGGGTTTTGAATCCGAAAATTTATGGCACATGGCTTATTCATAAGCTGACACAAGCCGATACACCTGACTTTATGGTACTGTTTTCTTCAGTTGCCACTGTTGGAGGGGCTGGCTTAAGTGATTACTCTGCAGCAAATAGTTATCTAGATACTTTCTCACTATATAGGAATAAGCTTGGTTTACGAACTCTTTCTATCAATTGGGCACCCTGGAAGGATACCGGGATGTGGCATGAGCATGAAGGTAATAAAGGCGGTATGTTCCATAGCTTACAGACAGAACAGGCCATTGCTGCATTAGATATTTTGATGAAAAGTGATTCGAAAAATATGTTTGTTACTCAGATCAAATATGATGCTGAAGCGTTTAGGTATTTCCGCAACAAAACGCCCTTTAAACTGTGCAAGAGTATGATAAATGCTATAGAGAATGCAAATAGTCAATACTCATTCGATGAATTAGGACAACCGGATAAAGGCATAATTTTGACAGGTAGGGGTGATGAATCAGAGTATTCAGAAACAGAGAGAACTGTCGCAGCGATATGGAATGGGGTACTGGGCCTCAATAAATACGATATTTATAATGACTTCTATGAAATGGGCGGCGATTCCATCAAAGCATTGAGGCTAGTAAATGATATAAATCAAAAGCTGAATTTGTATATCAGTGCTTCAGAGCTGTTTAGCAACCCAACTATCAATGAATTCTCAGCATATCTGGATAGCGTAATGTCAGGTTCTTCGTCTGATGATTCCAAAGTAAATATATATTCAGGGCTGGCACCTGTAGAAAAAAGAGCATATTATCCCTTGTCTTCAGCTCAAAAGAGACTTTTTATACTTGATAAGGCAGCAAAAAGAAATATGAGCTATAACATAAACAGAGCATTCAGGATGGAAGGTAATATCGATGTGGGCAGGCTGGAAGCTGCAATGAATGATCTAGTCAAACGCCATGAGTCTTTAAGGACATCCTTTTCTATTATTGATGGAAGTCCTGTCCAAATCATCCACGATAGCATCGACTTTCAAATCGAATATGAGGACTGCGATGAGAGCGCAGTTGATGAGAAGATTAGAGAATTTGTTGACTATTTCGACCTGAATGTACCAAAATTATTTAGAGTGAAAGTATTCAACATATCAAGTACGACAAAGATATTAGCTTTTGATATGCACCATATTATCACAGATGGTGTAACCATGGATATCCTAATTTCAGAACTGGCCTTTCTGTATGATGGAAAGGAACTGCCCTCTCTTCCTATTCAATATAGAGATTATGCGGTGTGGCAGCAGGAGCTGTTGAGTGATAGGGAGCGGGATGAGTATAAAATAATGGAGGAGCAGGAGAAATACTGGCTTGAGCTTTATCGTGAAAAGTTGCCTGACTTCAATATTCCTACAGATTTTGAGAGACCTGTCGAGAGCTCTTTTAAGGGTAGCTATATTGTTATGAATGTGGACGAGCCAATGTATAGGGCAATTAAGGGGCTTACTCTGGAGACAAAAACCACACTGAACATGGTGCTTTTAACCGCATATTACATATTCTTATCCAGGTGTACCGGAGCTGAAGATATCGTTGTGGGTATACCTGTTGCAGGAAGGCAGCATGCTTCTCTGGAAAACATGGTTGGTCTGCTGGTCAATACAGTTGCTTTGAGGGCAGCACCCACATTGACAAAAAGGGTTTCCGATTTACTAAAGGAAATAAAGCATATTTCATTGGAGATGCAAGAAAACCAGGATTATCAATTTGATGATTTGGTTAGCCGACTGGGCCTTAAACGAGAGAGTAACCGAAATGCTTTATTTGATACTATGTTTGTGCTGCAAAATGTTGGTTTAGAGGCACTGGAAATAGAAGGCGTAAAATTCAGTGTGCATGAGTATGATACTGAGGTTGCGAAATTTGACCTTTTAGTTGAGGCATTTGAGAGTGACAACAAAATTACATTCAGATGGGAGTTCAGTACGGACTTGTTTAAAAGAGGAACAGTTGAGCGCTTTGCCCAGGACTATTTATCAATTCTTAGTGCTTTTGTAGAAAATCCAGATGTGACAATAGGCGATATTGATTTAGTGGATGGGAATCTGCATTGTGATGCTAATCAGCTTGGCAATGATCCAGAGTTTGAATTTTAGTGGAACATAATATAACTGAAAGGAAGAGTACATATGAGAATTTGCTTATTGAACCCTCCTGTGACAGGTAAAAGACATGAATACAGTGAGTATATATTAGATTTAAATTCATTTCCGCACTTGGGGATGGGCTATATTGCAGCATCGCTAGAGCAAAAGGGGCATAGGGTTGATATCATCGAATGCCAGGGCCAAAGAATTAGTAATAGGCAGGCAGTTAAGAAAATCTGCAATGAAGAGTATGATTTGGTTGGAATTTCAGCGTACTTCTACAACATGCAAAATGTTTTGCGTATTGTTGAGGGTATTAAGCTACTTAACCCATCTATGTTTATATTTGCAGGCGGGTATTTTCCAACTCTGACACCCGAGGACGTCCTGCATTGGTGCCCTGGCATTGACTGTTGCGTAGTCGGTGAAGGCGAGATTACCTGCGTGGAGTTAGCTGAAGCCATTAGTACAGGGGGAGAACTCGACAGCATCAATGGTATTGCTTTTAGAAGGGATGGTAAGGTTATAAATACTCCATACAGAATGCATATTACAGACCTTGATGCATTACCTTTTCCCAAAAGGTGCTTTGTCTCAGAAAAGGCTAAGATCATGGGTTTGTTGACAACAAGAGGATGCTATGGTAGGTGTACCTTTTGCGGGCAAAAGGAGTTTTATGATAAATGCTATTCTTACACAATACGTTACAGGAGTCCTGAAAATGTAGTGCAAGAGCTTGTACACCTTAAGAAAAATTATGATTTTGACAAGCTTTTTGTTCATGATGATAACTTTATTGAAGGGTCTAAAAATAGGAAGGAGTGGCTAAACACTTTTTACAATCTTCTAAAAAGTGAAGGACTTAGCTTTGCACGTATCAGAATAGATGCAAGAGCTAATGACATTATAGCCTGTAAGGACATCCTTATTAAGCTAAAGGAAATTGGACTTACAAATGTATTTGTTGGTATTGAAAGCTTCATACAAAGGCAGCTTGATTTTTTTAATAAATCCACCACAAGGGAGCAGAACATCGAAGCAATACGGATATTAGGTGAAATCGGATTGGAGCTGGAGTTTGGATTTCTTGCATTGGAGCCTTTTGTTACTATGGAGGAACTGCTGGAGAATTATGAAACCTTAAAGAGCACCAAGTATTATGAGTTCACTTCAGATGCTCAAGATATGTTGTCTATGGGAACAAGACGACTAAAGGCAGTGCCGGGTACGAAAATCCACGAGCAGCTTGATGAGATGGGGCTTATTGTAGGTAATGAATTTTTCTACGATTTCCAGGACCCCAGAGTCCAACTATTTTATAACATACTAACGCTTTGGAATGAACGGATTACAGAGTATATGCAAATACTATATCTGATGGCAAAGGCAACTTACCATAAAAAAGATGAAACTTTGAGTAGGGTGAGAAGGCAATTATACAATTTTAAGGTATTAGATATTAATTTAATGATTGAGCTATGCCATGAAATACTGGATGGGAGGATACTGGAGGAAAAGGATTCAATAACCACATTAAATAAGTATGAGGAAATTGGTCAACCAGTGTTTTCTACTCTCATTGAGTTTAAGAATGAGATGGCAAAATTGGATTGATTATGTTACAGACAATAAATAAAAGGAGCGACTCTTATGATTAAAGTGGGAATCATCGGAGCGGGAGTAATGGGCAGGGGAGTTGCCCAATGCCTTGCTCAGTCAAGTGTTCATGTTGTTTTACTTGATATATCAGAAGAAATTTTGGAGAAGGCAAGGGATGAGATTTACAATCATGTCCGTTTGCAGGCTTTGTTTAAAAAAAGTGAAGCTCTTGAAGCTCCTGATATTGTCATTTCAAGAATTACCTTTTCAATGGATTACGATCTCCTGAAGGATGTTGATTTCATTATTGAAAATGCAACTGAAAAATGGGATGTAAAGATGGAAATCTACAAAAGAATTGACAGGATTTGCAAGGATGAGTGTATCTTTGCTGTTAATACATCGTGTTTATCGATTACAAGGATTGCTTCCCTTACAGGAAGACCTGACAAGGTCATAGGTACACATTTTATGAATCCGGTACCAATGATACATACCGTTGAAACTATTAGAGGGTACCACACCTCTGAGAATACCATAGAAAAAACAAAAAAGCTTTTTTCAGCTATGGGGAAGGATTATATACTTGTTAATGATTTCCCCGGTTTTGTATCTAATAGGATATCCCATCTTCTTATGAATGAGGCAGCCTTTATTGTTCAAGATCAGGTAGCATCACCCCAAGACGTGGACGACATATTTGTCAAATGCTATGGTCATAAGATGGGTCCGTTGGAGACTGCTGATTTAATAGGTCTTGATACTGTAGTTTATTCCTTGGATGTACTGTATGACGATTTTCAGGATTCAAAGTTTCGATGCTGTCCGCTGTTGAGAAAGATGGTAGATGCAGGCCTCCTTGGTAGAAAATCCGGTCAGGGGTTCTATTCTTACTGACTTGTCAAAGTAGTATGCTATGGAATCTATGGGATGGGCTTTATAGCTATGCTAATGGGCTTTCTTCAGAATGAAAAATATAATGTAAGGGAGATAAGATGATATGGATGAAGGAAAGGTAAAAATAAGAGGATTTCTATCGAGATTTTTTAGAAAACGTGAGCTGGAGGACGGAGAAGATATATTTGAACTGGGGTTTGTCAATTCACTTTTTGCAATGCAGCTGGTCATGTTCCTTGAAAAGGAGTTTAGTATCAGAGTGGACAACAAGGATCTTGATATGAATAATTTTAGAACTATTAATTCAATTTCAGAATTTATTGCTAAAAAGACAGCCTAGCTAAGAAGGTGGGCCAAGAAGTACTATGGTGTAACTAAGGAGGGTGAATTTTATGAAAATCGAATTGACTCCGGAGCAGCTTACCTGGCAGAAAGAGTTTAGTGATTTTGTAGTAAATGACATTATCCCTTTTGCGGATCAAAATGACAGGGAAGAGTGCATAAATGCCCAAATGCAAGAAAAACTGGCCCGGCGTGGATACCTTGGTTCAATGCTGCCAAAGGAATATGGGGGAATGGGTCTGGATAATGTGACTCTGGGCATTTTAAATGAGGAGGTCGGTAGGGGCTGTTCATCTGTAAGAAGCCTTCTGACGGTTCATGGAATGGTGGCTTTGGCTCTTGAAAGGTGGGGCTCCCAAGAGCAAAAGGATAAATGGTTGCACAGGATGGCAAAAGGAGAAATTATCGGAGCATTTGCTCTTACTGAACCTAATGTAGGCAGTGATGCAAAAAGCATTGAGTCTGTAGCGGAATTGTCAGGGGATCATTACATTATCAATGGCAAAAAGAAGTGGACTACAATGGGACAGATAGCAGATATTTTTCTGGTATATGCTCAGTGTGGTGGTAAACCGACTGCATTTATCGTAGAAAAGGATACTCCCGGGTTCTCAAGAAAGCCAATAAAAGGGCTACTAGGGGCAAGGGCATCAATGATTGCCGAACTCAGCTTCGATAATTGTAAAATCCCCAGGGAGAATCTTGTTGCCCGCGAAGGGATAGGCCTTTCACATGTAGCCTTATCTGCTCTGGATTATGGCAGGTATACCATTGCATGGGGATGTGTTGGTCTGGGACAGGCATGTCTTGAGGAATCTGTTCGATATACCAGGAAGCGGAAGCAGTTTGGGCAGCCATTAAGACAGTGTCAACTAATTCAGAAGATGATTACTGAAATGGTGGTTTCTATAAAAGCTGCCAGACTAATGTGTTTTAGTGCGGGGTACTTGAAGGATGTAGGTGATCCGGAATCTATAATGGAGACATGGAATGCTAAATATCTGGCATCAAAGATGGCGGTTCAGGTCGCCTCTGATGCTGTTCAGATACATGGAGGGAACGGATGCTACAGGGAGTATGCGGTTGAAAGGCACTATAGGGATGCAAAAATAAACGAAATCATAGAAGGTACCTCTCAAATGCACGAGGTACTAATTGCAACAAATACATTCAGACAGTATTAAAAATCGGTGAGATATAGTCATGTGTAAATCTGCAGGGCTTTAAGACGCAAAAGAGAAAACTTTATCCATGTCTTCAGAAAACGCCAACCTCTATAGGTCGGCGATGAATGAAGACGAATGACTCCCTGAGCGAAGCGAATTGACTTGCTTGAAAATGATCAGGCAATGAAGAAAACATTTTACTAACAAAATAATATTTTGAGAGGTGCTATTATGGAGAAAATTGCATTTGTTTTTCCCGGTCAGGGCTCACAGTATGTGGGTATGTGTGAGAACCTGTGCCAACAGTATGACATTGCTAAGAAGACTTTTGAGGAGGCCAGTGACATACTGGGATTTGATCTTGGAGCCCTTTGCTTTAGTGGAAATTTAGCTGATTTGTCAAAAACGGAAAATTCACTTGTGGCTATTCTAACAGCTAGTGTAGCAGAATTTAGAGTGTACATGAAGGAAATAGGTGTAGCACCGCAATTTTGCACGGGACACAGCCTTGGTGAGTATACGGCTTTAGTCTGCAGTGGTGTTATGCGGCTTGCAGATGCAGTTCAAATTGTTCGCAAGAGGAGCATCCTGGCACAGGAAGTAGCTGATACGGGAGTTGGTTCCATGACAATCATTGATGATATTTCGCCGGAGCTGGTCGAGGGCTTTTGTACAAAAGTATGTACTGATGATAAGGTGGTAAGCATTTCATGCTACAACTCTTCACAACAAACTGCAATATCAGGCCATGTAGAACTGGTTCAGCAGGTTGAGGATCAGGTGCTCCAGCATGGTGGACAGGTAACACCCTTGTTTGGAAGTGCACCTTTCCATAGTGTTCTTATGTCAGAGGCGGCCGCAAAGCTTGGTCAGGAGCTTGAGAAATACAAATTCTGCAGCCCAAGGTACCCTGTGATATCCAATACAAATGCCAGGCTCTACGAGGGAGCCGACAAGGTTAGTGATTTCCTAACCACTCAGCTTATAAAGCCTGTGCAGTGGGAAAAAACAATGAAGTACCTTGAAAAATGGGGAGTTACATTGACTATAGAGATTGGACCTAAAAATGTGTTAAGTGGATTAATCAATACAAATATGAAGGATGTAAATGCTCTTAGCTTCGAGCAGAAGGAAGATCGGCAAAATATTAAGGAATACCTTGGTGAGAACCCCCTGTACACAAAGCATGTCCCTACTGTAGTAACAAGATGCTTGGCAATTGGTGTGGCTACAGAGAATAAATGCTTTGATAATGAAATCTATAATAAGGGTGTTGTGGAACCATACAGGAATATCCAAAGAATACAGGACGAGATTGAGAAAACGTCCTCCAAACCAAGTTTGGAGCAAGCCAAGGAAGCACTGGCGAATTTGAAAGTTATAATGGACACAAAGATGGTGCCATCTTCGGAGCAGGATGAGTGGTTTAATCAGATTTTTGATGAAACCGGAACAAATTATCTGTTTCCCGATTATGAGAAGTCAGTATAGTATAGGGCTAAATATGATGATGTCGGGAAGGTGCAGAAGGCGGAATGGATAAGTATACTAGAAATTTAATCATGTCAGGAGCCAAATATGAAAAGGAAAGAGAATACTGGCTAAAGAAGCTGGATGGAGCAGTAATGCATAGTGGGCTGCCTGAGGGAATCGTCAACAGAGAAGCTGTAACGGCTGGTATGCAGCACATAAGTTTTTGTATACCGGACCATTTATTAGATAGAATGGAGCGTATCTGTAAAGGGTCTAGACTAAATCTGTTCTCAATACTTTTAAGCGGCGTTGTATTCCTATTATACAAGTTTTCAGGCAATAAGGATTTGCTTATAGGAATGCCGGCGTTTTTGGGTGAAACGTCGGAAACAGTCGGCCTGGCTGACGTTATTGCTCTAAGAACAATAGTTAACAGTGAAATTAGCTTTAAGGACTATATAAAGACAATAAGAGGAAATGTTAGTGAATCAAAAATCTACTGTAATGTTCCAGCAGAGGGCACCATTGAGGCCCTTGGGCTAGAGCTTTTAGGAGATACCTCATCTGTCTTTGAAACTATGGCACTGCTCAAGGGCTTCCATGATGAAGAGAGGATGGGGAATTACAGTCCTAGCCTGGTTTTCATTTTTACCCCAACAGAAGGTGGGGTTACGGCTGAGATAGAATATGATTCCTCTGTCTGTGATGCAGATATCATCGTTAGGTTCGAGAAATACTACATAAATTACCTCGATAAAGTTTTAGCTAATCCCGACATTATGCTTTCAGATATTGACATTCTGCCTTTGGAAGAGATTAATAACCTTCTTTGCTGTTGCAGCAATACTGGTGCTGCTTATCCTGACAAAACAGTTCACGTTCTCTTTGAGGATCAGGCTGCCAGGACTCCTGATAAAATTGCACTGAAATATGAAGATACGACAATGACATATCGTCAGCTAAATGAAAAGGCTAACCAGCTTGCTGGTGCACTCAAGCAATTCGGAGTCTGCCCTGATCAGCCGGTTGCCATCGTTGCCGAGCCTTCCATTGAGATGATAACAGGAGTTCTTGCCATATTAAAGTCCAGCGGAGCATATGTGCCGATAGAGCCTAACTATCCCCAGGAGAGGATCAGATATACGTTGGAAGACTGTGGTGCATCAATTTTACTAACACAAAAGCATTTAGCAGATAAAACGGCTTTTCAGGGAAAGGTCATTTTTATTGATGATGACAGCTCCTATTGGGCAGAATCATCCAATCTCGAGAATGATAATGCCCCAAACGATATGGCTTATATTATATACACCTCAGGTACTACCGGAAAGCCAAAGGGTGTAATGATTGAACACAGAAATCTTGTAAGACTGTTTTTCAATGATTCCATGCAGTTTGATTTTAGTGACAGCGAGGTGTGGACTATGTTTCACTCCTTTAGCTTTGACTTTTCCGTATGGGAAATCTTTGGAGCACTGCTCTACGGAGGAACTCTTGTTATCGTTCCCAAAAAAGTAACCAGGGATCCAGGAGAATTTTTGACCCTGCTAGAGAAGGAAAGGGTAACTGTTTTGAATCAGACACCCAGTGCATTCTATAGTCTTCAAAGCAAGGTGACACAGGCAGATGAAGGGGATTTGAGTCTTAGATACATCATATTCGGCGGAGAGGCATTACAGCCGGTTGCTCTGAAATCATGGAAGGCAAAATACCCCCAAACGCGGCTAATAAACATGTATGGCATCACTGAAACGACAGTTCATGTAACATATAAGGAATTAACCTTAGAGGATATGGATGTAAATCTGAGTAATATTGGTAAGTCCATTCCCACACTATCGTCATATGTAATGGACGAAAATTTAAGACTCCAGCCACAGGGGATTATGGGAGAGCTGTGTGTAGGAGGCGAGGGTGTTGCAAGAGGATACCTCAACAGACCTCAATTGACCTCTGAGAGATTTGTAGCGAACCCCTACAAGCCAGAAGAAAGGTTGTATAGATCCGGGGATTTAGCAAGACTTCTGCCCAATGGGGATCTGGAATATCTGGGTAGAAAGGATCATCAGGTAAAAATAAGGGGACATCGAATTGAACTGGGAGAAATCGAAAGTGCTCTTCTTAAAATCAACAGTGTTACAGAGGCAGTGGTCATACCAAGTGATGGTTTAGGTGCTCACAAATACCTGACAGCGTATATGGTTGCAAAAGACCCACTTGATATCAATGATATACGGGATAGTCTTAAAAAGGAGCTTCCGGGTTATATGCTCCCGTCCTTTTTTATTCAGATCAATAGTATTCCAATAACATCCAATGGTAAGATAGACCGTAAAGCACTGCCGAAGCCCTCAGAAAATACACAAACAGGCCATGAATATATTAAACCTGGTGATGAAACCGAGCATGAACTGGTGGATATACTAAAAAAGGTACTAGAAATTGATAGAATTGGAATGAATGACAACTTCTTTGACATTGGAGGAAATTCCATTCTTATAATAAAATTGCACTCGTTATTAGAGGCCCAATATGGATCCCTTATATCGGTTGCCGATCTGTTTGCATTTTCTACTATTAAGCAGATGGCAGATTACATAAAGAAAAAGAAGCTTGATAAGGAGACTATTCTTAGGAGCACTCCCATTTCCAAGGACTTTTTCAAGGAGGATAAAGAAAATAATCATAGCAGTGCTGTCGTAGGGACGCAAGAGAAGAGAATTAAGGATATTGCTGTCATTGGTATGGCTGTTGATATGCCTATGGCTAATAATCTAAATGAATACTGGCAAAACATTTTAAACGGAACCAGTTGTGTCAGAAAGTTTCCTTCGTCCAGAAAAAAAGATACAGATGATTTTTTACGAAATACAGGCATGCTTCGTAAAAAAATGGAATACTTTGAATCTGCTTTTCTTGAGGAAGTAGACAAATTTGATTATAGTTTTTTCAATATTTCCCCCAATGAAGCATCCCTAATGGATCCTCATCAAAGACTATTTCTGGAGACTACATGGAAAGCCATTGACGATGCGGGCTATGGTGGAAACAGGCTTAATGGCAGCAGGACTGGTGTTTATGTGAGTCATGTAGGGCCACCATATTATAAGCAACTAATCACAGAATTCAGACCATCGGATATTCCTCTTTCCATACCAGGAAATGTACCGCAGATGGTTGCAACAAGGATATCATATGTTTTAAATCTTAAGGGGCCTAACATGCTGGTAGATACAGCGTGCTCCTCATCTCTTGTGGCAATACATCTGGCATGTCAGGCAATTAAAAACCGGGAGTGCGAGATGGCTATTGTCGGGGGAGTTAAAATAAACCTGCTTCCAGTTAATAATGATGAACAGATTGGTGTTGTATCGCCGGATGGGAGGACCAGAACATTTGATGATAGCTCTGATGGTACTGGATTAGGTGAAGGTGTTGCCACGGTTATTTTAAAGCCCCTTGACCTGGCGCAGAAGGATAGAGATAAGATCTATGGGGTCATAAAAGGTAGCGCTGTTAATCAGGATGGCAGCTCCATTGGTATAACGGCTCCCAATCCTGAAGCCCAGGAGGATGTGGTGATTAGAGCCTGGAAGGATGCGGAGATTGATCCCTGTACAATATCCTATATTGAAACACATGGCACGGCAACCAAGCTTGGTGATCCTATTGAAGCTGAAGGAATTATACGAGCATTTAGAAGAGCTAATGCACCGTACCAGTTTTGTGCTGTAGGCACTGTAAAACCGAATATAGGACATTTGGATCAAGCATCGGGGATAGCCAGTTTTGTCAAATGCATGCTGGCATTAAAAAATGGTACACTGCCCCCCACCATTAATTTTGTTAGACCTAATAGAAAGATTAATTTTGAGATGTCTTCCATTTATGTGAATACAAAAGCTAAAAAGTGGATCTGTAAAAATAGTCCTAGACGATGTGGTATTAATTCATACGGGCTTGGAGGAACAAACTGTCATATAATTCTGGAGGAAGCTCCTCAATGGATGCCGGACCCTAAGCCCTCTATGAAAGCCGGAATGCTGATACTAACCTTGTCTGCTAAGAATGTGAATTCTCTAAGAAGTCTTATGGAAGAGTACAGAAATGCTTTAGTAGAATGTGATGGGGAAAGGATTAGGGATTTTTGCTACTCTGCTTGTACAGGACGGGGACATTATAAATACAGGCTTGCAATAATGGGGGAAACCAGTGAGAAGCTGATAACAAAGCTTGACCAGATGTTAAAAATGGAGCCTGACAGCTTTGACTCCATTGAGGGTGCATATTATGGTAGTCACAGAGTCATTTTTTATGGAAGGGATGTTCTTGAAGCAGGAGATTTGACAGCAGAGGAAAAAGCAGAGCTGGATCAATCTGCCGCCGGTACTGCGAGTAAATGGAGTTTATCTGGAAAGGCTGACGATGCTATTGCTGCGAATCTTTGTCGTAATTATGTAAAGGGTGCAAATATTGACTGGTACGGTCTGTACCAGGAGGAAGAACTAGCTAGAATGGATTTGCCGGATTATCCCTTTGTAAAGGAACGATGCTGGATAGAGGTTCCACTTAGTATAGAAGTAGACATGTTGGACGCAGAGCTTGATGAAATAGAACTAGTTGGAAGGGGAAGCCAGGAGATATGGGGGGTAAAGGCTAAGATTGGGAAAATTATTGCCAGGGTGCTTGGGCTAAAGCAAGTAAATATACATGAAAATTTCTATGAGTTAGGTGGCGATTCTCTCCATGGTATGAAGGTTATCAACCTCATAAATAAAAAGCTTAATGTTGAGGTCTCGATTTCTGAATTATTGAACAACCCTACCATTATGGAATTTACAGACCACTTCTATAATAATTATATTGATCAGAAGAGAACAAATGACTATTTTTCAAGTATCAAAAGTGTAGGTCAAAGAGAGTATTACCCCCTGTCGTCGGCTCAGAAAAGATTATTCATTCTCAACCAGGCTGAAGGTGAAAGCACGAATTACAATTGGCCCATCATTCTTTCCATGAAGGGAGTTGTGGACAATCACAGGCTCCTAAATGCTTTCAGAGGTTTGGTGGACAGGCATGAGTCTTTAAGGACATCCTATTGCTTAAGGGATGGTGAAGCAGTTCAAATTGTACATGAAAATGTTCCATTTGAGATTTCTCATATGACCTGTGATAAAGAGCATGTACAAGAGCTTATCAGAGAGTTTATCAGGCCGTATAACCTTGAACAGGTGCCCTTGTTCAGAATTTCTCTTATAGAATTGGCCGTTGAGGAATACATTTTGCTTTTTGATATGCATCACATCATTTCCGATGGCATATCAACAGATATTTTAGTACATGAATTCATAAATCTATATAATGGAGAGAAATTACCCCCTGTTAAGATTCAGTATAAGGATTATGCTTGCTGGCAGGCGGAGATGCTTCAGAGCGATTACTTGAAAAAGCAGGAGGATTATTGGTTTAATAAATTAAGTACTCTTAGTTATACCGAGATCCCTAAAAGAACTAATGCAAATCTGACTACAAAGCAAGGCGAGGGAATCAGGGTAAACATTGACCAAGAGTTAACTCAGGCAATAGCTGACTTTTGCATTATACATAAGGTAACAAAGTATGTATTCATGCTTACCGTTTTTAACATAGTCTTATATAGAGAGACAAAACAGGAGAACATTTGCTTAGGCACACCTGTAATGGGGCGTCGACATAGTGATCTTGAAAATACGGTTGGTATATTCCTTAATGTGCTATGTCTGAGCTCCCATGTGGATTCAAAGCAAAGCTTCCTGGAATATATGAAATCGGTGAATTCTACTGTTCTAGAAGCTTGGGACAATCAAGACTATCCCTTTGAGGAGTTGCATCAGAAGCTATATGAAAAAACCAGAATAAAATCCTTGTTCTCTATACTATTTAACTATTTTCCAGTCCAGCAGGAGAGTAACTTAGTGCTGGATGGCATTACAGCAGAAGTGGTTGAAGTAAACATTGAACCAAAGTATGATCTTACACTTTATATCAAGGAAGAAGCGGAAGAGTTATTGCTTGATGCGGTTTACATTTCTAATTACTATGAGAAATTCAGAATGCAAAGGATTTTGGACAATATAATTAAGCTTGCCTCAGAAGTGATTAATAATCCGGATGTATTGATTAAGGATGTTCTTCTTGAGCAGGAGGACCAGAATACACTTGATATTTCACTGCTGGATCAGCTTTTTGAAAATGAAGAGTTTATGTAATTCAATACCTAATTAACAAAAAAGGGGAATACTGTTGTGGAATTCTTAAGCATACAGGACAGGATTAGTCACCAGACGGGAATCATGCCAGATAAAACAGCAATTGAGCATGGCAATAGGCGCATAAGCTATGCTCAGCTTAATAATGCATCCAACCAGTTAGCATTATTTTTTGATAAAAGGAGTGTAATCAACCAAAATATTGCTGTGTTTATGGAAAGATGCCCGGAGCTTGTAATCGCTGCATTGGGCATCACTAAATGCGGTTGTATTTTTGTTCCCTTTGATACGGGCATTCCTGAAAACAGAAATAAGGTACTGATGGAAATGATTCAGCCCCAGTGGGTTATTACGACATGCAACGCTCTTGGGACATTGGAACGTCTAGCCTCTTTTTTAGATTTGGGACTAAATGTTGTGGTGCTGGGAGCTGGTGGTCAGATTAAGGAAAAATATGAGCATATTAATGTATTTTCACTTAGTAAGGATAATGATTTACCACTTAACTCATTTACCGAATTGAAAAGCAAGCATTGCTATATTTACTTTACATCAGGTTCAACTGGGCAGCCAAAGGGAATCCTGGGAAGGCATAGGAGCCTGAAACACTATATTGAATGGGAGATAGAGGAGTTTGGTATAAATGCTGATTTTAATATCAGTCAGTTGACTCCTCCCACCTTCGACCCATTTCTCCGGGATATATTTGTCCCCCTTTGTGCAGGTGGAACGCTACATATACCAAGTACCAGTGATATACCCCTTGATGCCGAAAAGCTGGTGGATTGGCTAGAGGAGAGAGAAATTACACTGATTCATACTGTACCTTCAATATATAAAAATATGGTTACTGCAATTAAGACTACAGACAGCCTAAAGAGCTTGAAGTATATCCTACTTGCCGGTGAAATGCTTAGGGGGAATGACATCGGGCCCTTAATTGAAAAAGTTGGCTACAGGATTCAATTGGTCAATTTATATGGGCCTACTGAAACAACACTTGCAAAGCTGTTCTACCGTGTTGGTAAAGGCGATGAAAGTAAGACAAGGATTCCTGTCGGCAAACCCATTAGCTTTACAGATGTGCTGGTTCTTGATAGTGATATGAACAGGTGTCAGGTGGAATGCATTGGTGAGGTTTACATCCGAACGCCGTTTATATCCTCAGGCTACATTAATGATAAGGAGATGACTGGAAAGGTATTCCTAAAAAATCCTTTTACTAATCATCCTCAGGATATTATTTATAAAACTGGTGATATGGGCAAGATTAATCAAGATGGAAGCATTGAGCTTGTGGGCAGGATTGATGATCAGGTAAAAATCCGGGGAGTCAGGATTGAGCTTCAGGAGATAGAAAACAAATTGATGGCTCATGAGAATATCAGTGATACGGTAATTGTGGCTAATGAAAACGATCAGCATGAGAAGTACCTCTGTGCATATTACGTCGAAAATGATAAAATCCTTCCCGGTGAGTTGCGGAGATATCTAATGAAGCACTTACCGGAATATATGGTTCCGTCGTACTTTTTAAGAATGGATAGCCTTCCGCTGAATGTAAACGGTAAGATTGACAGAAAGCTGCTCCCACCGCCTGAGACTAGTAGCGATGCACAACAGGAATATATAGCCCCGCAGGACAGTACTCAGGAAAAACTGGTTAGTATATGGGAAGAAGTATTACATAAAAGCCCCATAGGAATCTCTGATGATTTTTTTGTTATAGGTGGTCATTCTCTTAAAGCGGGGGCATTGGTTTCAGCGGTCAGCATGACCATGGACGTTCAGCTGTCCATTAAGGATATCTTCACTTACCCCACTGTCAGAGAGATGGCTGAACATATAAAAATCTTGGAGAGGTCAGGACAGGATATAATCGAGCATGTTGAAAATAAGGAGGCATATCCGGTGTCGCCTACCCAGAGGAGATTATACATCCTCAGCCGACTTGATGAAAATAGCGTTTATTATAATATGCCCTTTGCAATTAGAATACAAGGAGAGCTTGACAGGGAGAACTTTGATAGGGCAATACGCAGCATTATTGAAAGACATGAGGTGTTAAGAAGCTCCTTTGATATGGATGATGGAAGGATTATTCAAAGGATTGCAGGAGAAGTTGATTTTAAAATACATTATACAGAATTCTCTGAAAATGGGCTAGAGAAACAGTTTAGTACATTTATCAGGCCCTTTAGCTTGGACAAGGCACCACTAATAAGGGTATGTCTGGCAAAAACCGGTGATAGTAAATATATTGTCATGTTTGATATGCACCACATTATATCGGATGGTGCTTCTATTGGAATACTTATTAATGAGTTTATTGCTTTGTACAGTGAAGCTGATACCATCCCTGAACTAACTTATCAATATAAGGATTATGCTGTTTGGCAAAATCATCTTTTGAATTCAGGGGAAATGAACAATCAAAAAGAGTATTGGATGAATGTGTTCAAAGGAGAGATACCTGTACTGCATTTGCCAGAGGACTTTCCAAGACCGGCAGTTCAAAACTTTGAGGGAGATAGCATTGAATTTGAATTCAGTAGTGAGCTGACTGACAAAATAAAGGCACTTGCAGCAAAAGAAGGCTCGACCTTGTACATGCTACTGCTGGCTGCTTTTAACGTCCTATTGATGAAATACTCTGGTCAAGAGGATATAGTCATAGGCTCACCGGTTTCAAGCCGGGAGCGTGTTGAATTTATTAATCTGGTGGGGATGTTCGTCAATACACTGGCAATGAGAAATAGGCCCGAGGGCAGTAAATCATTTCTGGAATTTCTAGGAGAGGTTAGAGAAAATACACTCATGGCATTTGACAATAGAGATTTTCAGTTTGAAGAGCTTGTAGAAGTGTTAGATATCCAAAGAAACCTCAGCAGGAATCCGCTTTTTGATGTTATGCTTGTTCTTCACAATTATGATAGACAGAATTTAGTCCTAGAGGGGCTTAGTATTAAAGAGTATAGGTATGATCAAAGAGTTTCAAAGTTTGACATTGTTCTTGCTGCCTCTGAATATGATGGGGTTCTGAAATTTGATATGAGATACAGAACCAGAATTTTCAAAAGAAGCTCCATGGAGAAATTCGCCCAGCATTTTATGAATTTGCTGAAGGAAGTAATCAATCATCCCAATATTATGATTTCAGACATTTCTCTATTATCTTCCCGGGAAAAGGAGCAGATACTGGATTACTTCAATGATACTGCTTCGGAATTTCCAGCAGGTGAAACAATTAATGGACTATTCCAAGCACAGGCGACAATAATGCAGGATTACCCAGCTGTCTTTTATGGGGGACAGCATATGACCTACAGACAGTTGAATGCAAAATCTAATAGTCTTGCCAGAGTGCTAAGAGCAAAAGGGGTTGTAGCTGACAGCATAGTGGCATTAATCTGTAGGAGATCCTTTGATATGGTCGTTGGTATTATGGCAATACTCAAGGCTGGGGGAGCCTACCTGCCTATCGATCCTGATTGCCCGGAGGAAAGAGTAAGTTATATTCTCAAAGACAGCTCTGCAGAGGTTTTGCTACTACAGTCCGATTTCGCAAAGCATGCTGATTTATGTAGTAAATCTATATATTTAGATTACAGTGACTCGTATGCCGAGGATGATTCGGATGTGGACGTGGTAAACGGGCCACAAAGCCTAGCTTATGTAATATATACCTCTGGCTCTACCGGCAAGCCCAAGGGGGTTATGGTTGAGCATCGAGCACTTATAAACAGGCTAAACTGGATGCAGAAAAAGTATCCAATCAACCAGCAGGATATTATATTACAGAAAACGCCCTATACCTTTGATGTTTCTGTCTGGGAGCTACTGTGGTGGTCTCTCCAGGGGGCATCAGTCTGTATGCTGGCTCATGGCGGAGAGAAGAATCCTGAAGAAATTGTAGAGGCTGTAGAAAAATACGGGATAACTACAATGCATTTTGTACCCTCCATGCTAAAGTCTTTCTTATGCTATATCAAAGAGGGATTGCTTACAGAAAGGCTTAAGAGTCTCAAACGAGTGTTTTCAAGTGGTGAAGCACTTTCGCCAACAGAGGCAAATCAATTTGACAGCCTGATACGAAGCAAGCTGGGGACAGCATTACATAATTTATATGGGCCAACAGAGGCGACAATAGATGTTACATACTTTGACTGCCCGGCTGGTGAAGCTTTAGATACTGTTCCAATAGGCAAGCCAATAGACAATATTAAGCTTTTAATTTTGGATAAATATATGTGTTTACAACCGGTTGGTGTACCCGGAGAGTTATATATTGCTGGTGTTGGTCTAGCCAGAGGATATATGAACAGACCAGAGCTGACAAGGGAGCGGTTTGTACCAAATCCTTATTCGGATAATGATAGAATGTACAAATCGGGGGATCTAGCAAGGTGGCTTCCCGACGGCAACATAGAGTATCTGGGAAGAACAGATCATCAGGTCAAAATAAGAGGTAACAGGATAGAACTGGGGGAAATTGAGACTGCATTAAGAAATAATAGCAGTATTAGCGATGCAGTTGTTATCCCAAAGGAGGATAATGCAGGTGATAAAGTGCTTTGTGGGTATATTGTATCTACGAAGGATTTTACCATCACTGAAATAAAGACATATCTAGGCAGGCTTCTGCCGGAATACATGATGCCCTCATATGTCGTCAGGCTGGATAAGCTTCCTCTTTCACCCAACGGCAAAATTGATAGGAAAGCACTTCCAGAGCCTCTCGGACATATCCACACCGGTGTTGAATATTTAGCTCCATCTAATGACACAGAAAGGCAAATAGCAGAGCTTTGGAAGGAAGTACTGGGCATTGATGTAGTGGGTATGGAGGATAACTTTTTTGATTTGGGCGGAAATTCCTTGCGGCTTGTGGAGCTATATTCCAAGCTCGAGAAGGCGTACCCCGGACGATTTAAAATTGCAGATTTGTTTTCATATACAAAGGTATCTCTACAGGCTGGATTTCTCAAAGAGGATCCAGATACGCAGGTTAAATTTGAACTTCGTCCTGTCCTATTACCCCAGGACTATTTTATTGATTCTGTAGACTCGTACAACGACGGCCTACTTACCTTTACGATTGATGCCAATTTGTATGAAAAAATAAAGTTTATTTCAGCAAAAAGCAATGTGCATAGCTTTTCAGTGCTTCTGGCGGCATACATGTATCTTCTTTCTGACATTTCACAGGAGGGAGAGGTGTCCGTTGCGGCCCTTAGCGATGATAGAAATTCGCTTTTGTTTCCGGAAGTGAATATTCATGATGCACAAACTATGGAAAGTCTCTTTCAGATGGTGGATCTGCAATGTGTAGATAACAGTGTGAAGGGAGCCTATCCGATTCAACAGATGCGAAGAGAGATACTGACAAAAGGTGGTAGAGAGTTGTATTCGTTGGTGTGTAATGAAAATGCACCAATGAATGTGGTTCGAAGCATTTTTGATATTGTCATGGAGGTGATGGAAGAAGGAGAAGGTCTGAGAGTAGGCTGCCAGTACAATGCCGGGAGGTTAAAAGCAGATAAGGTAGAAATTTTGCTTACTGCATATATAAAGCTGTTAAAAATTATTACACAATAAATGTATTTTATGGAAGGGGTTATTGATTATGAAAAAGCTAGCATTACTTTTTACAGGACAGGGCTCCCAATTTGTAGGTATGGGAAAAAGTCTCTATGACAATTTTGCTGTTGCAAAACAGGTTTTTGAAGAAGCAAATGATGCCCTAAAATTCGATTTGAAAAAATTATGCTTTGAAGGCGATATTAAGGAGTTGACAAAAACAGAAAATACACAACCCGCTATATTGACTGTTAGCGTTGCTGCCTTTCGAGGGTTCATGGAGGAAATAGGGGCTGAGCCATCCTTCCTTGCAGGCCATAGCCTTGGTGAAATTTCTGCATTGACCTGCTCTGGTGCAATGAAGTTCAGTGACGCTGTCAGTGCTGTAAAGCAGAGAGGGAAATTTATGCAGGAAGCTGTTGCCATAGGAGAAGGTGCAATGTCTGCTATTACTGGTATAGATATACAGAAGATTAAGCAGGAGTGTGAAAGAATATCGACAGCTGGAAATATTGTTGTTATATCAAATCTAAACGCACCAGACCAAATTGTTATCTCCGGCCATAAAGGCTCGGTGAAGGCTGTGGGAGATGTATTGAGCGAGATGGGTGCAAATGTGATACCTTTGAAGGTAAGCGCTCCCTTTCACAGTCCACTGATGCAAATGGCGGCTGATAGGTTCAAGGAGGAGCTTTTAAAATATGAATATGGTTCCATGAATTACCCGGTAATATCTAATGTTACAGCAGAGCCCTATGAAGGAACAGAAAAAATAGTGGATTATCTCACTAATCAAATAGTTAAGCCTGTTCAATGGATCAATTCTATGAAGTTTCTTGAAGAACAGGGAGTTGAGGTTGGAGTTGAAATCGGCATGAAGGTGGTGCTGAAAAATATGCTGAAAAAGAATTCTTCGGTGATTGAGGCTTACTCCTATGACAACCAGGACGATGTTGCTAAGCTAAAAAGTATTTATGTGCCTGAAATTGTGATTACAGGCAGGGACAAGCTTAGACTTATGACAAGATGTATGACTGTAGCTGTTTGCACAAGAAATACCAACTGGGATAATGATGAATATCAAAAAGGAGTCATAGAACCATATAGAAGGATTCAGAGCATGGTGGAGGAGCTGGAAAAAGCAGATAAGGAGCCCACATCAGAGCAAATGATGGAAGCCCTTGATATGCTTAAATCTGTATTTACAACAAAGAAAACCCCTATAACTGAACAAATTGAAAGGTTTAACCAGGTATTTGATGAAACCGGCACAAAAGAACTGTTCCCAGACTTTGAAATGCCTGCCTGAGATAATATCGTTACCTATGTCTTCAAAAGACGCCGACCTCTATAGGTCGGCACATTCTTGGTCAGGTGGAGTTCAGTCTCCACCTGACTCCCTGAGCGAAGCGAATTGACTTGTCAGAGGAGGTTGCTCAATGCCAGATAAGCTTCTGGATTTGAAGAAAATTAAATTAACTGAGATTTCTGAATCGGAAAAAATTAAAGTTGAGCATATATCAAATAGAGATATTGCCATTATTGGAATGGATGGCAGGTTTGGTAGTGCAGAAAACCCGGAGGAATTTTGGAAGGCGCTAGTAGCGGGAAAGGATTTTATCAGGCCTCTGCCGGAAGACCGTAAAGAGCGGATCATTTCGTTTTTGAAAAAACAAGCCTCATATAGTGATGACCAGAGATTTGCGGAAAATGCTTATATGAATGGTATTGACAGGTTTGACTATAACTTTTTCAATATATCACCCCGGGAAGCCGGGTTAATGGATCCAAACCAAAGAATTTTTCTTGAGGTTGTCTGGAAGGCTATTGAAGATTCCGGTTACTCAGGTCAATGTCTTCGTGGTACAAAGACCGGAATATTCGTTGGAGATGTTGGTAATTCCTTTCCTGATTATAAAACAATGATTTTTCTTGAGGACATAGAAAAATACAGTATGTCTATACCAGGTAACATAAACTCCATCATAGCCAGCAGGATATCCTATATATTAGATCTCAAAGGTCCGGCAGTAGCTGTGGATACCGCTTGCTCATCGTCATTAATAGCAGTGCATATGGCCTGTCAGTCACTAATGAGCGGAGAGTGTGACCTGGCTGTTGCCGGTGGCATCAACATTCGCTTGATGCCCCTGAAAAATGAATCTCCTGGTATTGGTATCAGAGCTGTAGATGAAAGGACAAGAGCCTTTGATGATAGTTCTGGCGGTACAGGTGGCGGAGAGGGGGCAGCCGCTGTGATACTCAAGCCATTATGTAAAGCTTTAAGTGATGGTGATAGTATTTATGCGGTAATTAAAGGAAGTGCGTCAAACCAGGATGGAAGCTCTATAGGAATAACCGCACCAAGCTCTTCTGCCCAGGAGGATGTAATAGTAGCAGCATGGAGAAATGCCGGGATTGAGCCAGAAACAATTTCTTATATAGAAACTCACGGTACAGGAACAAAGCTTGGAGACCCAATCGAAATTGAAGGTATTAGCCGGGCATTCAGAAACTTCACCCAAAAGAAGCAGTTTTGTTCAATAAGTGCACTGAAAACAAACGTTGGACATCTGGATAGTGCAGCAGGCATAGCAGGACTGGTAAAGGCTGTTTTAGCACTGAAAAACAGTCAAATACCGCCTATATTACATATTGAAAGGCCAAACCGAAAAATTCCTTTTGAAGAGTCTCCGGTATATATCAATGATGTGTTAACAGACTGGAACACCGGAGATGCTCCAAGAAGGTGTGGAGTAAGCTCTTTTGGACTAAGTGGTACCAATTGCCATATTATTTTAGAGGAAGCACCTTGTACCCCGGCTTTTGAAGAAGCGGTACAAGCACCTTATATATTTACACTTTCGGCTGCCAGCATGGATTCTTTTATAGCGCTGGTGGAATTATACATAAGTTATATTGAATGTAATGGGGAAGTAAGTATTGCTGATGTATGTAATACTGCAAACACTGGTAGAAGTCATCACAAATACAGGGCCGCTATCTTAACTGACAATAGGCAGGATCTGTTACAGAGGCTTGGTATACTTGCCCATCCTGATACCATTTCAGATATGGAGCAGGGCATATTTTTTGGAAGGCATGATATTGTATCTGAGCATAAAGCATTGAAAGAAGCATATGAAATCAATAACGATGAAAAAAGAAGGATGAGTGTAGATGCAAGGGAGCTTATAAGGGGTTTAGACCACAGTGGTTCTAATGACTATAGACAGACTCTTTGTAGATTGGCTGAGCTGTATGTTAAGGGCGCAGATATTGAATGGAAACAATTATATAGAGGAAAGCGTTATAAGAGGGTTCATCTGCCCACATACCCGTTTATTGGGGAGCAGTGTTGGTTTGCTGAGAACAGTGCTGCTGCAGAAAATGAGCCAATGTATCATTATATCAGCTGGAAGGAGTCAGAACTTGATTCACAGGCACCTTCCCTTGATAAAGAAGGGGATATTCTCGTTTTGAAGGACAGTAATGGCCTGGCAGATAAGCTCAAGGAGGAACTGTTTAAGGAAAATGAGAATATCATCGAGGTCAGTTTTGGAGCAGAGTATGTCAGGCAAGGTGAGAATGAATTCATAATTACAGGCAGTGAGGATGACTATAAAAGGCTTTTAGGAGAATTAAGCACAAGAAAGCTTACTTGGATTGTTCATTTATGTAGCACTTCAATACAGGCTGACACCAAAGAGGTGCAGGAGACGGAAAAGCGCTTGGAGTTAGGAGTTTACAGCATATTCCGTCTCTTGAGGGCTATTGTTGGAAATAGAATCAAAAGTCAGATAAACATAATGGCAGTTACCAGAAATATTGGATGTATAACAGGGGCACAGGGGGCTATTATACCTGAGAATGCTGCCATGGTTGGGCTTCTAAAGGTTATCAACCATGAGCATCCTGGATTAAGGTGCAGATGCTTCGATATCGGTAGTGGGCAGGATGCAGATTGCATTGTAAAAGAAATGAGATCCACCAGCAAGGCGGTAGTTAGTGCATTCAGAGAGAACAAAAGGTATGTGGAATATTTTGATAAGCTTGATGTTGACAGGCTGAGAAGGTCGAATTTCCCTGTTAGGGATACCGGTGCATATATCATTACAGGTGGAACCGGAGGTCTGGGGATAGAAGCGGCTGGTTGGCTGGCAAAAAAGAACAGAGTTCATCTTGTGCTGATTAGTCGAGGGAAATTTCCTGAGCGAGATAACTGGGATGCAGTTATTTCTGAAGGAGAACATAGGCTTGGAAGCAAAATAAGAAGTATAAGGGCCATTGAGGCGTCAGGATCCTATGTAGAGCTTGTAAGCGCAGATGTTACAGATGTGGAGGTCATGAGCAGGGAGTTGGAAAAAATCAGGATGAAACACGGCTGTATCAATGGGGTAATCCACTGTGCTGGTGTTGCTGGAGATGGGTTTATGTTCCTTAAGGATGAGGAAAAACTGAAGAAGGTTTTGCATCCAAAGATACATGGTACCCGGGTCATTGACCAATTAACTGCTGATGATGAGCTTGACTTCTTAATATTATATTCGTCAGTTACTTCCATTGCAGGTGCCCAAGGACAGGGTGACTATACCGCAGCCAATGCATTCTTGGACTCATTCAGTGATTATCGCAGCACCCTTGGACGAAGGACATTGGCTATCAATTGGCCAGCCTGGAAAGAAACAGGGATGGCGGTTGAATACGGTGTCGATATGGAGCATTCCATAATGAAACCGATTACTACAGAAAAAGCACTTGTCGCTATGGACATGCTGTTGGGAAGTGGCTGTACAAGGGCAGTGGTAGGCCAAATAAATTACCGAGAGCTTGAAAAAAGCCATGATATTGCAGGAATTGAGTTCTCAGAATGCATTCTGAGAGAGATGAAAAAGCGCACTGGACAGCAGCATGAACAGGGGCTAAACCATTCAGCCAGGAGCATTGTACAAATAAGCATAAGTGGTAATCAGGCAGGTAGCTATACAGATACACAAAGAAAGCTTGCTCATATCTGGGCAGAGCTCCTGGGATTGAGGGAAGTCAGCATATACAGCAGCTTTAGTGAGCTTGGGGGAGACTCCATTTTTGCAGCGCGAATGGCTAGGGAAATGCAAAGAGAATTCTCTGAGCTTGTTGACATAACAGATGTATTTTCTTATCCAACTATATTTGAGTTATCAGGTTATATTGACGGAAAGATCGACAAGGATTCAAGGAGTAAAGAATCTGATATTGATGATGTTCTGGGAAAATTAGAAAAAGGCGAATTATCTATTGATGAGGCCGCAGCTTTAATGGAAATGGCAGGTGAAAAGGAATGGAAACAGTAAAAAAATATATCTACTCTCAGTTGGCAAAAGGAAATATATCAAGAGATAATGCAAAGGCAATGTTGAGAGAAATTTTTGAGCATACAGGTGAGACCGCCAATTCTAAAGATGTTGCCATCGTCGGAATTGCTTGTAGATTTGCCGGTGCCAATAGCAGGGAGGAATATTGGAGGCTCCTGCGAGATGGCGTTTGTTCCATTAACCGATTTCCTGATAACAGGAGGATAGATACGGATGTCTTTTTACCAGATGCAGCCGTAGCTGCACAGGACCCATATATGTATGCGGGTTATCTGGATGAAATTGACCTGTTTGATAATACTCTTTTTAGAATACCACCCAAGGAAGCGGAATTAATGGATCCTGTCCAGCGGATATTTTTGGAGACTGCCTGGAAAGCAATAGAAGATGCAGGGCTGGGGGGTGACAGGCTTTATAATAGTAGAACTGGTGTATATGTAGGAAAAGACACAAGCTCAAAATTTGATTATAAGAGCATTATTACTAACACTGAAATGGAAGTTTCAACAGGGACTACAACAAGTATCTTGGCGGGAAGGCTTTCCTTCATCCTGAATTTGAAGGGCCCGGGAATTGTTATTGATACAGCATGCTCATCGAGTCTGGTTGCTCTTCACATAGCTTATCAATCAATTTTAAAGGGTGAAATAAGTCAGGCTATTGTTGGCGGTATCGCACTATTGCCCTTTCCTATCGGAGGTGGCGTAATAAGCTCTCCAAGTAACAGAGTCAGTTCCTTCGCCAAGGATGCAGATGGCACTGTGTGGGGCGAGGGCGCAGGGGTAATTGTACTAAAACCTCTTGCTAACGCAGTGAAGGCAAGAGATACAATTTATGCTGTGATAAAGGGAAGTGCTGTCAACAATGATGGGAGCTCCAATGGCCTAACTGCCCCCAGTGCAGAATCCCAAGCAGACGTCATAAAGGCTGCATGGAAGAATGCAGGAATAGAGCCGGAAACTATATCATACATAGAAGCCCATGGTACAGGTACAAAATTGGGAGACCCCATAGAAGCTAAAGGAATTACCTCAGCATTTCGTGATTTTTCAGAAAGAAGACAATTCTGTGGTCTGGGTTCAGTTAAAACAAATGTTGGTCATACAGTAGGAGCAGCGGGAATATCATCTGTAATCAAGATGGCATTGGCACTTAAAAATAAAGAGATACCGCCAAATCTTAATTTTGTTGAACCAAACCCATATATTGATCTTACACATTCGCCTGTCTATATTGTAGACCGTTTGATTCCATGGGATACAGGCGAGTATCCAAGAAGATGTGGTGTAAGCTCATTCGGATTCAGTGGGACTAATTGTCATGTTGTAATGGAAGAGGCACCTGAAAGCGAAGCTTTCGCCAATGAGCAACAAAGACGTCACATATTAACCTTATCTGCAAAATCAGAAAAAGCTCTCATTAGTTTAGTAAATGACTATGTTTCTTTTTTAGATCATCCTTCGGAAGCTTGTCTGGGTGATATTTGTAGTACAGCCAGTAAGGGCAGGGGACATTATCAATATAGACTGGCGATTTTATCAGAGAATATTCCTGAGCTAAAAGAGAAAATTGCAGCAGTTGCTACAACTGGTCTGCCAATTGAAAACGGATCTTTGGAGGGAATTTACTTTGGTAAGTATAGTATCGTTCTTAACAAGGAAAGTAAAAAGTGGTGGGAGATGTCGGAGGAAGAGAAGATTGCCCTTTCACATACAGCAAATCAATTGATTGATAAAGCCAATAATGAGGATATTATGGAGCAGCTGTGTAATCTATATATCAAAGGGGCGGACATCAATTGGGGAAGGATTTATGAGGATGGGAAATATGCAAATATTCCTCTTCCCGTATATAGCTTTGACCGTCGTCGATATTGGGTGGAAACTTATAGACCTTCGAATTCACAGGTGGCAGAAAGCCAGAAGATTAATCATCCGTTACTTGACCTATGTGTTTCAAGAAGCACCAATGAAGCAATATTTACAACGGAATTCAGCGTAAAGAAGCATTGGGTATTGAGTGAACATACTATTGCAGGTAAAAATGCAATTCCTGGTACTACTTATCTAGAGATGGCTGTTGCTGCAGGTAAGGAGTACTTTGGATGTGATGTCAATGGCTTGAATAACATTCAGTTTTATACACCGGCGGTTTGTCTTGAAAACCAAGTGAAGCAGGTTCAGCTTGTGTTTAAAAAACAGGGTGAAATAATGACTTTTTCGGTAGTTAGCCGGGGTACTGACGAAGAAATAGGAAGTAGTAACCAGACTGTCCACTGCACCGGCGAACTAACAGCGGGCAGCAGGGATTTTATACGCCAGCATGATATACAGAGCTTATCGGATAGCCTTGGAGATGAGGTTGAAATTGTGATGGCCAAAAACCCTATTATGGGCTTTGGGTCAAGATGGAGAGGCATTAGAAGGGCGAGACTCGGAGAAAATGAAGCTATGGTATACCTGGAGCTCTTGGACAGCGTCAAGTTGGATACTCAGAGCTTCACATTACATCCTTCATTACTGGATATTGCCACATCCATAGCAGCCTCATCTGTGCCTGGACATGGATTTTACCTGCCTTTTGGGTATGGTAGCGTCAAGATTTGCAATTCAATTCCTTCAAAATGCTACAGCTATATCAGATTATTGACAGCGGAATTGGATAGTGAGATTCTGAAGTTTAATGTAGAAATTTTTGATGAAAAGGGCCTTGTTGCAGTTGAGATTAAAGATTTTATTATGAAGAAGGTACATAATGTAAGAAAGACAATGAGGGAGCTTTCTGGCTCTGGCATAACGTATTTTAGACAGGAATGGGTGGCTGAAAAATCACTAACGTCAGGGTCAGTAACAGAAGCCGAGGTATTAAATACGTCTGATAGGAAGCCCGCCAGGATACTTGTCATTTGGAAGGATTCAGAGCTCTGTGAGAAGGTGACCAGGCAGATTAGAGATCTGGGCTGGGAGGTAGTAGAGGCTGAATTATGCAGCCGGCAGGAGGATTATATCAGCCTGCTTGAAGCGGCAGGGGAAATATCATCTATCCTCTTTTTAAGCAGCAATAAAACTATAGTAGATAGAGTATATCAGGATGATATTGAAACCGGGGAATTGTACAGTTTGTTTTTGTTGGCAGGAGCACTTGGTAAATATCCGCGGAAAAACAGAACAGGCTTATTCATAGCTACTCAAAATAGCTTTGAGGTGACGGGAAATGAAGTAGCTTTTAACCCTTTTGGTGCTGCTCTGTTTGCTCTTGGCAAAGTGATTTCTGAAGAAAACCCGAATATATACTGTAAAGGTATTGATTTAGATAACCCGGAAGAGATTGAAGCGATAATCAGAGAAATGGAAAACCCCCTGAATCATAAGATAATTGCTTACCGTCATGGAGAGAGATATATACCTGTAATAGGGAAAGCATCACCCGGAGAAAAGGTGGGGCAGGAACCGGAGATAAAAGAGGATGGATTCTACCTTGTTGCTGGAGGACTTGGAGGACTTGGTCTTGAGATATGCAAGTACCTTTCATCAAGGGGAAATGTACGACTTTCACTGGTTGGAAGAACCCAGCTACCTCCCCGTCAAGATTGGGAAGGTGTAATGCAAACTGAAGGGGATACCAGGATTGGGGGCAAGATTGCAGAAATAATGGAGCTGGAGAAAGAAGGCGCAGTTATTGAAGTGTTCAGTGCAGATATTTCAAAAATCGAGGAAATCCGTCCTGTGATTGAGGAGATGTGCAGTAAATATGGCAGACTAAATGGAATTATTAATTGTGCTGGTGTTGCCGGTAATGGCTTTATGTCCAAAAAGAATCCCCAGACCTTCAAAGAGGTAATCTTACCCAAGGTACAAGGGACCCTTGTACTTGACTATATATCGAAAAACCATGAGATGGATTTTATGATTCTGTTTTCATCTATTGAAGCATTGATTTCAAGTCCTGGACAGGGGGATTATGCATCAGCCAATGCATTCCTGAACGCCTTTGCTGTCTATCGAAGCAGGTTGGGTAAGAAAACTATTAGTATTGCCTGGCCGGCTTGGCAGGAAACGGGAATGGCTGTTGATAATGATGCCGTAAGTAATATGGGAATATCAAGAGCGTTGAGTAATGCCGAGGGTGTAAATATTTTTGAAGAAGCGTTGAGCTATGGACAAGCATGTATAATCCCTCTAAAGCTGAATTACGAGCATATTGATTTGAGCATGAAAGATAAGCTCCCCATCCTTCTATCGGAGGAGGTTTGGGCAGAAATCGAAGAATCAGCAAGGCGATATTTACCTAAAGGTGTTCAAAAGGAGTTAGATCCACAGAAGGCTTCTATATTAATAACAGGCAGAGATGAGGATGATTTTACCAGCTATGAGATCCGGATCGCAAAGATTTGGGCAAGCGTATTGGGGCTGGAGCAGATTGATGTTTTTGAAAGTCTGTATGATCTTGGCGGCGATTCAATCCATACAATCAAGGTTCTGAAATTATTGGAGGAGATGTTTACTGGTTTGGTGGATATTTCGGATATTTTTACTTATTCAACAGTTTCTGATCTGGCGGCACATATTGAGAGAAAAGAGCAGGACAGAAAAGAGCAGGAGGATACTGTTGATATGGATGAGGTTTTAAGAAAGCTTGCCAATAGTGAAATTAGTGCAGATGAGGCAGACAAGCTATTAAAGTGGGGGGATATGTAAATGGAAGCTGTTAGAAGGTTTATCTATAAGCAAGTCTCTGAGCAGAGACTTACCCAACAGGAAGCAAAGCGAATGCTGTTGGAGCTACAGGGAAAACAGGAGCAAACAGATGACGATATTGCAATTATTGGAATATCAGGACGTTTTGGAGGAGCTAGCAATCTCAATGAATACTGGCAAAACCTCAAGCACGGTGTATGTAGTATAGGAGAGTTTCCGAAGGAACGTCGAAAGGACATCGATCCTCTGTTTAGAAACCGGTTTTTCTCTATGTTTTATACGGGTACAGTTATTCCAGAGGGTACAGATCCTGGGATGCTTGATTTATATCATAGAGCAGCTTACTTAGATAAAATTGATGAATTTGATGCAGGTTTTTTTAATATACCTCCTAGGGAGGCAAAGTTTATTTCCCCTGTGCAAAGGGTTCTTTTAGAGACATCCTGGGAAGCGGTGGAGGATGCAGGTTATGGTGGGGATAAAATCACTAACTCCAATACAGGTGTTTTTGTAGGATTTGACAATACATCACTATCCTTTTACAAGTATGCAACAGTTCCGGACCCACTACATGAAACAGGTTCCTATTCGTCTATCCTTGCAAGCCGTATTTCATATCTGCTAAACCTAAGAGGACCGGCAGTAGTCATTGATACTGCCTGCTCCTCATCAATGGTAGCATTACATCTGGCATCACAGTCCCTGAAAAAAATGGAGTGTGATATGGCTATTGTTGGAGGTATTTATGTTTTATATTCCAATGTAAAGAGTCAGACCGACAGTATGTCTAATCTGAATAGAGTAACCTCCGAAGATGAGAGTGTCAGAGCCTTTGATAGAAATGCCAAAGGTACAGTTTGGAGCGAGGGATCAGGTACAGTTCTTATCAAGCCTCTGAGGAAGGCCATTTCTGATAGGGACAGTATCTATGCGGTGATTAAGGGAAGTGCTATTAATAATGACGGGTTTTCAAACGGCATTACTGCTCCCAATGCCGATGCTCAAGAAGAGGTCATCATAAGAGCGTGGAAGGAAGCGAAAATTGATCCTGCAGATATAAGCTATATTGAGGCCCATGGAACCGGCACCATTATCGGAGACCCAATCGAGATAAAGGGATTGACGAATGCCTTCAGACGCTTTACAAATAAACGTCAGTTCTGCGGAATAGGCTCGGTTAAGCCCAATATAGGTCATACAGTAGCTGTATCTGGATTGGCATCGATGTTTAAGGTTATTTTGGCTATGAAGCACAATGAAATCCCACCAAGCATTAACTTCGATGAAGCAAACCCTTTTATTGATTTTGCACAATCCCCACTCTATGTCAATGATAGACCAACAGAATGGAAAAAGGGTTCATCGCCTAGAATAGCTGGGATTAATGCCTTTGGGTTTAGCGGGACAAATTGCCACCTTGTGTTGAGTGAAGCGCCGAAGACCGAGGAGAAATCGGACAAATTAAATCAGGGAGCTAATATTTTTTCTGTTTCCGGTAGAAATGAACAGGCAGTCATGGAAGGGCTGCAAAGGTATTATAGTTATCTGGAAAATAATATGGAAACTGATATCGGAGATATTTGCTTTACTGCCGGCACAGGAAGAAGGCATTATTCAAACCGTATTGCTTTTGTTGTTAATGATACACATCAATTATTTGAAAAAATCGGTGTAGTCCTTGCTAACGGGCTTGAAGGCCTCAAACCGGAGGGAGTATTTTACGCACAGCACAAGGTAGTCGTTGCTAATAAAAAGCATAGGCAGACACATGAGATAACTGAAAAAGAAAAAAAGCAGCTTAGCGAGGCTGCACAAAGAGCTGTAGATACATGGATTGCTTCTGGGTATAACGAAGCAACCTGCCTAAATGATATATGCAGTTTATATATCAAAGGTGCTGTTGTACAATGGGAGGAGTTCTATGCAGGGCAGAACAGAAATAGAGTTCATCTTCCGGCATATCCTTTCCAACGAACCAGATATTGGGCCGATTTATTGGTGTCTGTAGATAAGGCTATAGGTGATGTTAAACCTGTTAGTGATGATATTGGTCCTCTGGTGGATAAGCTATTGAGTGACTCTATATACCAGGAAGTTTTTCAGACAGAATTCAATACAGAGCACCATTGGATACTGAAGGAGCACAAGGTGCTTGGAACCAGTGTGTTGCCGGGTACTGCCCATTTAGAGATGGTGATGGAAGCTTGCAGGAAGCATTACCATGAAAGGGCCCTGGAAATCTCCAATGTTGTGTTTATGACACCTCTAGCTGTTCCTGAATCCGAGCCCATTGAAGTCCAGCTTATAATAAAGAAGGAAAGAGATAGCATGGAGTTTGCCCTTGTCAGTAAGTCGAGTTCCGGAGATGGTGACAATGAGCAGTGGACAGTTCATACAGAGGGCAAGTTTACTGTCATTGATAATAAATCCACTGCAATCGATATATCTGAGATAAAGAGCAAGTGCCATACTAGTGTTGAAACAAACAAGAGAAAGATGAGCAATTTCACCTTTGGACCCAGATGGGACAACATTGCACATGTCCATTCTGGAGAAAGTGAAGATATGCTCCTGACCATGCAGCTACCAGAGACCTGTTTGTCAGACCTGGATTCTTATTTGCTACACCCGGCACTGCTGGACAATGCTGTTAATGGAGCAGCACAGAATATGAAGGACAGTGGTAAGGGGGGAATGTACCTTCCCCTTTCTTACAAAAGCATAAGGATTTATGAGAAGCTTCCTAGCCGGTTCTTCAGTTATGTAAAGAGAATATCTGATAGTGAACAAAATGTTGAGACCAAGTCTTATGATATTTTACTTGTAGACCTTGACGGCAGAATTCTTGCTGAAATCGAAGGCTATACCATAAAGAGGGTACATAAAGCAGAGCAGATGTTTAGAGCAGGATACGGGTATGAGATCGGATGGGTGGAGGAAGGCTTGGATCAAATACAAGCCAGTGATGTTGAAAAGGGTAATATTCTGGTATTTAGGGACAGGGGTGGTATTGCCGACAGCATAATTCAGAAAATGGATATACCACAAGACAAAATAATCCAGGTGGATATAGGAAAAGCCTATTCCAAGACAGAGAGAGGGTTTACGGTTCCATGCTGTGAGGAAGACTTTAACCGGCTGATTAAAGAGCTAGAGGAGCAAAAGCCCGAAAGAATTATGTATTTCTCAAGCGTGAGCAGTAATGCGGCTGAGGATGCAGAACAGCTTCTTGAGCGTATGGATAGCGGTATCCTGAGCCTTTTCTACTTAACAAAGGTACTTATAAAAAACAAGTATAATGATCCCATATCCATTGACATTTTTGCAGATTTTGCAAGGAGGGTAACAGAGGAAGAAAGCTACATCAATCCCATGGGAGCTGCGGCATTTGGCCTTGCAAAGGTTGCAGGACAGGAATATCCGCAATTGATATTCAAATGTATAGACATTGACAAAGATACGCCGATAGAATCTATGGTAAAGGAGTTGTATGCATCAAAGTATACCTTTGAAGTGGCCTTGCGCGGAGCAAGGAGATATATTCAGGAATTTAGAGAAATAAACCCTGATAACATAACTAGTACTGATGTGGAAATAAAGGACAACGGGGCATATATTATTACTGGAGGTCTTGGTAGTATTGGGCTAGAGGTTGCAAAGCATCTGGCTTCAAAAAACAAAGTTAACCTGGTTTTGATAAATCGCTCTCATTTTCCAAAAAGAGATGAATGGGATGAAGTGTTGGGAGCGGATCAAGACTCTTCTGCTCCCCAAAAAATCACTGCAATCAGAGCCATTGAGGAAAATGGTTCTAGTGTGGAGTGTATAAGCGGCGATATATCAGACTACAACTCATGCAAGAGCATAATTGATACAATAAAAGGAAAATATGGACGTATCAATGGAATTATTCATAGTGCAGGAGTTGCCGGTTCAGGATTTATGTTCAACAAAGAGAAGGATGCCTTCAAAAACGTAATATCTCCCAAAATACTTGGTACATGGGCTATTGATCACCTGACAAGAGATGAGGATATGGATTTCTTTATCATGTTTTCATCTATTGCTGCTGTATTAGGCGGAGCTGGTCAAGGTGATTATACAGCTGCCAATTCCTACATGGATGCTTATGCTCAATACTTAGATATCAACGGAAGGAAATCAGTTTCTATAAACTGGCCTGTATGGACACAGATTGGAATGGCTGTTGAACACGGCTTTGGGCAAGAGGGAAGTGGTATCTTCAAGCCTATTAGTGTAGACAATGCAATGTTTGTTCTTGACAGGATATTGGGAACCAATATAAACAACATAATACCAGCTGAGTTGAACTATGAAATAGTCGCTTCATCAATTGACCACTTTCCCATTCGCCTGTCTGGCAAGCTAAAAAAAATTTTACAGCGCAAAACCAGGAAGGCTGACTCAATAGCTCAGAAAAGCAAGCATCTGCCTGCTGACTTCAAGGTAGAAATAAAGGGTATGGATAACGATTGCATCAGTCCTGTAAAAGAAAAGCTGGCAGATATCTGGGGCAGGATTTTGGAAATCAGGGAAATTGATATATATGAGAATTTCTACAGTTTGGGCGGGGATTCGTTATTGGCAGCACAGCTGATGAAGGAGCTAGATAAGGAATACCCAGGGGTTGTAAATATTGCAGACATTTTCACATATTCCTCCATTGTACAGCTGGGCGATTACATAGAAAAAGCCATTAGCGGTCAATATGATCCGGTCACAGAAGCAACCGCCCCGGATACTGAAGCTGATGAGGTGCTCAAAGAGATGTTAAATAAAATAGAAGCGGGAGAATCCAGTGTCGAAAATGCACTAGATATATTAAAAGAAATTTAAATGATAAAGCCCAACAAAATCAATAGAGTAGGTGGGATGAGATGATACCTTCATTTGATATAAACAGATATGTACTGGAGCAGTTGAAAGGCGGAAACATCAGTAAAGATGCAGCTTTTACCATACTTAAGAACACCAAGAAGGACAAAGTGGTAACCAATGGCGATATTGCGGTTATTGGAATGGCCTGCAGACTTCCAGGAGCTCAAGATGTGGATGAGTACTGGAACAATATAATTGGTGGTGCCAACTGTATTGGTGATTTTCCAGTCTCAAGGCAGAAAGATATAGAGCCCATCGTCGGAACTAAGGCAGGAGAAAAAAGTAAGAATTACTACTTTAACGCAGGATATTTGGAAGATATAGACAAGTTTGATGCGGCATTTTTTAGGATACCTCCTAAGGAAGTCAGGTTGATGGACCCTTATCAGAGGCTTCTGCTGGAAACTACATGGGATTCCATTGAAGATTCCGGATATGGCGGAGATTCTCTATCTGGTTCAAACACCGGAGTATATATAGGAGCAGATCACTCCTTTAGAGTATTGCTGCCGTCCTACTCACAGCTAAACAATGAGAGTTCTGAAATGCTGAGTATGATAGGATCCTGGACCAGTATCCTTGCCAGCAGGGTATCATATTCCTTTAATCTCAAGGGGCCGGGGGTAGTTGTGGATACAGCCTGCTCCTCGGGTTTTGTCGCCATGCATATGGCTTGCAGAGCCCTAAAGGCAGGAGAATGTAACATGGCTATTGCAGGTGGTATAAACCTGCTCATGCTTCCCCTAAAAAACAGTATTTTTAAAACGGTTGAGTCTTATGAAGGGATAGTAAGAACCTTTGACAAACACGCCGAAGGGACAACATGGGCTGAGGGGGTTGGTACCCTCGTGCTTAAACCGCTGAATAAAGCAATCCAGGACAGGGACAATATCTATGCGGTAATCAAAGGAAGTGCAATTAATAATGATGGCTCCTCAAATGGCATAACGGCTCCAGATGCCCAGGCACAGACGGAGGTTATCACAAAGGCATGGCGCGATGCACAAATTAATCCAGAAACCATTTCATATGTGGAATCCCACGGAACGGGCACTGTTTTGGGCGATCCTATTGAGATTAGCGGGCTCACTGCTGCCTTTAGAAGGTTTACCAACAAGAAACAATTTTGTGCAATAGGTACGGTTAAAACAAACATTGGACATACAGTGTCAGTCTCAGGAATTGCGGCAGCCATAAAAATAATTAAGGCCTTTAAGCATAATAAGCTGCCGGCAACATTGAATTTCATTGAGCCGAATTCATATATTAATTTTATAGAATCCCCTTTATATGTAGGTTCTAGACATATGAACTGGCCTAAAACTGATACTCCGAGAAGAGTTGGCATAAGCGCCTTTGGATTTAGCGGAACAAATTGTCACATGGTTTTTGAAGAGCCTCCTGAAAGTAGCACTGAGCCAGAGGATGTACAAGGTCAGTATCTTTTCTTACTTTCAGCAAAAAGTGAAGCTTCACTAAAGGGGATTATAGAAAAATATCACAGTTTATTTCAAAGCGGTAAGCAGCTTGCGTTAAGAGATATATGCTACACTCTTGCAACTGGGAGAGGACATTACAGCTACAGATTGGCGATATCCTGCAGTAATGTGGAGGAGTTGGCTGAAAGGATAAAACTTTTGTCAGAGACATTTCCTGAAAATGCTGATATGTCGGGCATTTATTTTGGATATCACAGGCTGGTACCGCAAAATAAAGCAAAAAAGCAGGAAAATGAGATAACCGAGGGTGAAAGAGTGAGGCTTAGCAATGATGCAGCTTGTATATTGAAACAGTATCTAAACCCTGAAGAAACTGAAGCTCAAATGATTGATGAGTTGGCCCGGTATTATGTGAAGGGTGCAGATGTACAGTGGGCGGATTTGTATGAAGGAACCAGTGCATTAAGGCTTAGCCTGCCGACCTATTCATATGAATATAGGAGATATTGGAGTGACAAACCAAAGAAAATGGGTAGTAGGACTACTACTACAAAGCCTTCAATTCCTTGCCATGAAATTTTTTGGAAGCCAGAGGAGCTGAAGGATGTAACTGTTCAACCAATTTCTTGTGTTCTGGTTATCAATAATGAGGACTCCAGAGCTAATGAGATTATTGAAAGGCTTGCCCGTGAGGGCATTAGTGTAATACAGGCTAGTATTGGTGATGGGTTTTCAAAAGTATGTGGTGAAAAATTTGTGATAGATGGCAGTGAAGATAGTTATATTAAGTTATTCAGCCAATTGGAGAGTGTCGGACTTGAATGTATTATTCATATGGCAACACTTAACCATGGAGAGGAGATTCAAACATCAGAAGAACTGGACAGAGCTCTTGGATACGGTGTCTATTCTCTGCTCCATATGGCAAAAGCTCTGAAGCATTCCAAATACAACAGAAATATTGATATAGTTTTAGTCTCAGAGTACACTAATGAAATAATTGGTACTGAGCCCTGTGTCATTCCTGAAAATGCGGCGTTTTTTGGACTGGCGAAGGGTGTATTCATAGAGAACTCCGACCTGCGGTGCCGGTGTATTGATATGGATTATGATACAAGTTGGGAGATACTATTCAAGGAAATCCAGGCCGGCCATACTGATTTTTCTGTAGCCTTTAGAAACGACAGCAGATATGTGGAGACCATCCGGGAAAAGGATGTTTCTTCTCTTAAGAATGATGCCCTCGATATCGCGGAAGGTAGTGTGTGTGTGGTTACGGGAGGCATGGGTGGTCTGGGACTTGAGCTGGCTAAGTTTATATCTAGGTATCAAAAAATGAAATTCGCCATGATTAACCGATCTGTAATGCCAGAACGTAATTTATGGAATGAGATTCTGAATTCTGGTATGGATAAGGGATTATGCAAAAAAATACTAGCGGTAAGGGAAGTAGAAGCAAATGGCTCAGCTGTACATTTGTACACAGCAGATATATCATCTGCGGAGCAGATGGAGGCTTTAACAAAAAGAATAAGAAATGAGTTAGGCAGAATTGCAGGTATTTTCCATTGTGCAGGAGTAATAAGACCAAATTTGCTAATAAACAAGACTGATAGTGAATTTGCCGGGGTTTTAGCTTCAAAGGTACAGGGTACATGTATTCTAGATAAAGCTACAAGAGCAGATAAACCAGACTACATGATATTGTTTTCGTCAGTTTCCTCTTTGTTTGGGTTTCCTGGGCATAGCGATTATGCAACGGCAAATTCATATCTGGATGCATATTCTACATATAGAAATAGAAAAGGACTACAGACTGTGTGTATAAACTGGCCGGTATGGCGTGAAGCAGGAATGGCCCTGGATAGTACCGCCAGTATGGATGGCGCCTTTAGGTCTATTTCATCTGAAGAAGCCCTGGGTATGTTAATCAATATTATGAGTAAGTCAGTTAATAGAATTGCAGTCGGCGAAATCAACTATAAAAACGCATTTATTCTAAGTAATTTCTTAAAGACTATAAGGCTCTCATCTGAAATAAGGCTAAAAATAAACAAAGAAATTAATAAGGCAGAAAGCAAAGAAATCGAGGTAAAACCTACAATAGAAAAGCCTAAGGTCAAAATTGGGGGGAGGGAGAAGAAAGGTAATAGTGAGATAGAAGAAAAATTGATGATAATCTGGGAATCTGTACTTGGCATGGATACAATTGATGTATATGACAACTTCCATGACATGGGAGTGGAGTCTATTATGGCAGCTAACTTGCTTAAGGCACTTGAAGATGAGTACCCGGGGATTATTAGTGTTACTGACTTGTTTTCTTATCCTACAATTGCTCAGATGGCTGAATACATAGCAGGAAAAGTTAGTTTAGAGTCTTCATGCCAGGAATCAAAGGCTGTGAGTGATCGAGGCAAGTTGTCTGAAGATAAGTTATCTGTACTAATAAAGGAATTAAAAAATAATCAATCCGACATGGAAGCAGTCTTGGATATGATAGATGAAGTGAGGTTTTTACAGGATGAATAGTATTAGAGAATTTAACAGGTTTATACTAGAGCAGGTTAGTGATGGCAGAATCGATGAAAATACTGCACTAAGCATAATAATGAGGATACAGAAGCTTCAGGAAAAAAAGCCATCTGATATTGCTATCATTGGAATGGAATGCAGGTTTGCTGGTGCAGATAACAAATATGAGTTTTGGGATAGTCTGATGAAAGGTATTCATTGTAGTAAAAGCTTTCCCAAAGGTCGTGCCAAGGACATTGGACGTAAGGCTGTGAAACAAGGTTTGTCTGAAGCAAGAGGAGGATTTCTTGACGAGATAGATATGTTTGACCTATCCTTTTTTAGAATATCACCAAATGAAGCCATGATGCTGGATCCATTTCAGAGAGTATTTCTGGAGGTAGCCTACAGTGCAATAGAAGATGCGGGGTACGGCGGGAGAAAAATAGCTAATACCAGGACTGGTGTATATGCAGGAGTTGATACCAGTAATAAGGGTTTGTACACGGCGCTGGCCGGAGACAATGGCTTCCTGACACTTACAGGTTCCATGAATAGCCTTGTAGCAAGCCGCCTGTCTTACATTTTCAATCTGCGGGGACCATCTATGACTATTGATTCAGCGTGTTCATCAGGTATGGTTGCTTTGCATGAGGCATGTATGGCATTGAAAAATGATGATTGTGATATGGCTGTTGCCGGTGGAGTTAATCTGGTTATTGATCCCGGTGTCGTAGGGCCTACATCGGCTATAACATCCTTTGATGGGGCGACGAGATCCTTCGACAAGAATTGTGCTGGATTTTCGTGGGGAGAAGGAGCCGGCGTTGTAGTGCTAAAGTCTTATGAAAAGGCTGTTAGAGACGGAGACAATATTTATGCTGTTATAAAAGGAAGCGCTATCAATAACGATGGCGCATCAAACGGTATTACTGCTCCAAATCCAGAAGCACAAACGGAGGTTATTCTGAAAGCATGGAAAGATGCAGGTGTTCATCCGGAAACTCTTTCCTATGTTGAAGCTCATGGAACAGGCACTGTCCTGGGAGACCCCATTGAGATTAGAGGAATTACGGATGCCTTCGCAAAATTCACTGATAAACGACAATTTTGCGGTATAGGGTCGGTAAAAACAAATATTGGTCATTCAATTGGTGCTGCTGGGATTGCATCGTTGATTAAGATTGTTATGAGCTTAAAGCATTGTGTGATACCTGCGACTATCAATTTTATCAATCCAAATACCAGCATTGACTTTCCGCTTTCACCTGTTTTTGTCAATACAAAACAAAGGAAATGGGAAATATCGGACAAGCCCAGGAGAGCAGGGATTAGTTGCTTTGGGGCCGGAGGAACAAACAGCCATGTCATTATTGAGGAGGTCAAAACAAATAATGAATTAAGAGTAGTAGAAGTCAATAATGGAACACCTAATCTTTTAACTATTTCAGCGAAATCTTTAAGTTCGTTTAGGCGTCTGGCGGAGTTGTATATAGTGTATTTGGATGATCAAAGGGATATCTGTGTACATGACATGTGTTATACGGCCAATACTGGAAGAGGTCATTATATGTACAGAGGGGCTGTTATCTTCAACGATTTGCAGGACTTGAAGCAAAAGCTGATTCATTTGTGTGAGTTATGCGAGACGGAATCGAATGAAACAAATATAGAGGATGTTTATTATGGTGAGCATAAAGTAATAAGAGCTACAAAAAAGACTAGGGCTAAAAATGAGATTACAGAAGGAGAGCGCCGTGAGCTGGGCCTAAAAGCTACAAGCATATTGGAAGGTCATGTTAATGCTGATGGAGAGAGTAATTTATTTCTACGTGAAGCTTGTGAATTGTACGTGAAGGGAGCCGCTTTTGACTGGGATAATCTCTACAATGGTACAGGTTCGAGAAGAATAAGTCTCCCTACATATCCTTATGACAAGGTTAGGTGCTGGTTTGATACTTCTAGGATTACTGAAAAAGCACTTAGTGGAAATTTTGCCAATGTATATTACAAAACAAAGTGGGTTGAGGAGAATAGAATGCCCTCACTCCAAAATGACATTTCAGGTTCCATCATGGTAATTAAAGACCGTGGAGAGATGGGTACAAAGTTGACTGAGGCCTTCAGGAAAAAAGGAGTCACTGTTATTGAGGTGGAGGTCAAGGACAGCTACTCGAACCCCAGTGAACACTCATATACGATTTCCGGATCCAGAAGTGATTATGTAAGGCTTTTTGATGAAAACGTAAATAATAGCATTTCTAAGATTGTATATATGAGCACTGTAAATATTGAGAACGATGAAGCAAAAAATTGTGCTGATCTTGATGAAGCACTGAGATGGAGCTCTTATGGACTCTGGAACATTATATGTGCATTGTCCCAAAGCAGTCTTAGACAGAAGCTTGATATTGTTTTAATCGCCGATTATGCTAATGAAGTTACGGGGAATGAAAAGCTACTAAAGCCAGAAAATGCAACACTGTTTGGCTTTGGAAACGCTATCTTTTTTGAAAACCCCAACATAAGGTGCAGGTGTATTGATATTGATACAAACATAGGCATGGATACTCTAACTCAAGAAATCAAAGACGGTTATTCGGCTTACCTTATAGCCTACAGAAATAATAAAAGGTATATAGAGCTATTGGAACAGGCCGATTTATCAAAGGAGGGAAAAGGCAACTTTAAAGTATCCAAGGACAACATTTATATAATTACTGGTGGAGCAGGGGGTATTGGCCTGGAAATAGGCAAAACTCTGGCTGAAAAGGAAAAAGTTAATATAGTGCTCATAGGAAAATCATTTCTACCTGAAAGTGAAAAGTGGGATGAAATAATAAATTTAGGCCGAGATACTGTCTTGTGCAACAAATTGAAGGGAATTAGAGATATTCAGTCAAAAGGGTCAAACGTAGTCTACTATAGCGCTGACATTTCTGAATATGAACAAATAAGCGAAGTAATCACAGATGTCAGGAAAAAACTTGGAAGAATAGCCGGTGTATTCCATTGTGCCGGTGTTGCTGGTGAAAAGATTACAATCAATAAACAGAGGGACTCAATAAAAGCAGTTCTATCGCCAAAGGTACAAGGTACCTGGCTGATAGATCACCTTACCAGAGAAGATGCACCGGATTTCTTTGTTATGTGCTCATCCATCGCTACATTAATTCCCAATATAGGACAGGCGGATTATATGGCAGCAAACTCCTATATAGATGCATATGTGCAATACAGGAATAGGTTCGATAGTAACACACTTGTTGTGAACTGGCCTTTGTGGAAGGAAACAGGTATGGCTGTCAACATGGGAGTTGATGAAAGATACGACCCCAGCAAGGCGATTACTTCAAAAGAAGGTATTCAAAGACTGGAAGAGATTTTGGGTACAGATATGAGTAGAGTCATTTTGTTTGAGCCTAATTCAAATTCAAAGACACCTATGATAATTGAAAATCTCCCAATAAAGCTTAGTAATGATATTTTGGAGATGTTTAAAAAGCTGATGCCTGAACAAAGCGTACAGAACGTCCAGGAGAAAAAGATAAGCCTTAAGGAAAGTGAGGGTTACAGTTATACAGAAACAGAACTGCAGGTGGCCTCTATATGGTGTGAGGTATTAGGTATTTCTCAGGTAAGTGTGGATGACATATTTTCTGATCTCGGCGGTGATTCTATCCAGGCAATAAAGGTGGCAAATATGGTCAGCAAGATAAAGGGCTGCGAAATAAATGCGGGAGATGTATTTGAACACCTCACTGTATACGAGTTTTCCAAACATATTGATGAGCAAGCAAGCACGAATACTGACAATGTTGTTATAACAGACAGCTGTATAGAGCAGGATGAGGACAGAGAATATGCACTTTCAAACTCACAAGAGAGATTGTGGTTCCTTCAAAAATATGATCCAGACCTTGTAGCATATAATATGTCATTACATCACATATTCGACTTTGAGATTAATGTTGAGATACTCACCAAGGGAATGGAGCTTATCTTAAGAAGACACCCCTCCTTACGGACTATTTTTGTAGAGACGGATGGAATACCAAAGCAGGTTATTCTATCCCAACCAGATTTTAATATTGAGACGGTTGACCTTTCAGACTGTGATGATGCAATGGAACAGTTGAAGGACCTGATCGAGAAGGAGAACAGGAAGCCTTCTGACCTAAGTAAGCTTTTGCTGAGAATGAAGCATTTTAAGCTCAATAACAACAAGAATTGCATTTATTTCAACATACACCATATTATTGTTGACGGAATCAGTATGGGCATCATTGAAGGAGAGCTATACCATGTGCTCACTGCCTTTAAGAGCGGCTCACAGATATCTCTGCCTCCTATACAAACCAACTATATAGATTTCATGCTGGAACAGAAAAAATGGTTGGAATCACCAAAATCTGTTGGCCAGGAAGAATACTGGATGAATGAGTTGGCATTACCATTGCCAATTTTAAACCTGCCAACTGACTTTAAAAGACCAGAAAGTAAAACCTATAATGGTGATTATGTTGTTATCACGATTAACAATAACCTTGTAGAGAGGCTGAATGGATTGGCCAGGGAAGCTGGTTGCACAATGAATATTTTGCTGCTGGCAATGTACTTTACACTGCTTCATAAAATCACCTGTGATAATGATATAATCGTTAGTATTCCAATTACTCAAAGAGATAACGAAGAGCTTGAGCTTGTTGTAGGTCTTTTGATTAATACTATATGTATCAGGTGTAATATTGAGGATACAGCCACTTTCAAGGATCTGCTTTTACATGTAAAGGACAAATCCTTAAAGGGCTACAATAATGCCAAATATCCATTTGATCTTATTGTATCAAAGCTAAATCCTGAGAGGGATAGAAGCAGAACACCTATATGTTCTACATTGTTCCAGCGTTTTAACAACCTTACCATGGATAGTGAAATTGGAAGCATGATGGACATAAGCCTCCAGTGCATGGAAACGGAGGGCATAATTGAAGCAAGATTTGGTTTTAATACAGATTTGTTTAAAAAATCTACAGTAGAAAGGTTCGGAGGATATTTTCTTGAAATTATAAGTCGGGTGTTGGAAAATTCCGACACAACCATTGCTGAGCTAGATATGCTATCCAGGGCTGAAAAAGATAAGCTCCTGGTAGAGTTCAACAAAACCCGGCTTGATTATCCTAGAGGTCTGACAATCAATGAGGCTATTGAGTCGCAGGCTGAGGAGTTACCTGAACAGGTTGCCCTGGTATTCCATGACCAGACCCTTACATATCGTGAATTTAATGCAAAAGCAAATATGCTTGCACACCGGCTAAGAGAAGAGGGGGTTGGAGAAGGCAGTATAGTTGGCATAATGACAGGACGCTCTCTTGAAATGATGGTTGGTATCTTAGGAATATTAAAGACAGGAGGAGCTTATCTGCCTTTGGATCCTGAATACCCTGCTGATAGGATACAGTACATGCTGGAGGACAGTAAAGCCTGTGTTCTTATAGCGCAAAAGAATATAGATGATAATGTTGTGTTTGAGGGTAAAAGAATTTATGTTGATTTAGAATCATTTCAGGAGTATGAGGAAAAGAATCTCCCTGTAATTCATAGTGGTGAAAGTCCAGCTTATGTCATTTATACATCAGGGTCCACAGGAAAACCAAAGGGAGTAGTAGTACAGCATAGATCAATATATAATTTTATACTGGGTATGAGGGAAATATGTGCGTTTTCACGGGATATGGCATGCTTATGTATCACTACAATGTCTTTCGATATTTTTGCTTTAGAATCCCTGTTGCCTTTTACAATAGGAATGAAGGTGGTCATTGCTGATGAAAAACAGCAGCTTGATCCGGTGGCTCTTAGTCAAATAGTTTCTAAACATAATGTAGATATTATACAAACCACGCCGTCCAGGATGCAGCTGCTTTTGGGATATGAAGCCAGCAGAACGATTTTACAGCAGGCTCAGTACATACTTGTTGGGGGAGAGGCTTTCCCTCCTGCTCTTCTGGAGGATCTGAAAAAAGTCACCCAATCCAGAATAGTAAACATGTATGGCCCGACAGAGACTACAGTATGGTCAACATACAAAGAGCTGACCCATGAAAATGAGATTAGTATTGGAAGACCTATTGCAAATACTCGTATTTATATCCTTGACAAGCATGGAAATATTCAACCGGAGGGCGTTGCAGGGGAGCTATGTATCGGAGGCGATGGTGTTGCAATGGGCTATCATAATCGGCCGGAGTTAACTGCTGAGAAGTTTGTCGATCTGCCCTTTGAGACTGAAAGTAAGGTGTACAAGACAGGAGATCTTGCTAAGTGGCTGCCCGACGGTAATATTGCATATCTGGGAAGGATGGATAATCAGGAAAAAATCAGAGGGTACAGGATAGAGATGGGTGAAATAGAAAGCTGTTTGCTAAAGCACGAGGAGGTCAAAGAATCGGTAGTTTCAGTGTGTGTAGATGCGAACGGCATTAAGAACCTTTGCGCATATTATGTATCTGATAGGGAGTTGACAGTAAATGAATTAAAAGAGCATTTACAAAAGGAATTGCCAGACTATATGGTGCCATCCTTCTTTACAAAACTAGAGAGCTTACCAAAGACATCAAATGGCAAGGTGAACCGTAAAGCTTTACCTGAGCCTTCCGAGAATATTAATACCGGAGTAGAATATAAAGCACCATCAAACGAACTGGAGCAAGAGCTTTTTGATGTATGGCAGGAGGTTCTTGGTAATCAGAGAATAGGAGTCGATCATAGCTTCTTTGATGTAGGGGGCAACTCCATGATGCTGGTTAAGCTTCATGCTGCTCTGGATGACAAATATCCTGGTAAGATAAATATTCCAGTTCTATTTAATTATTCAACCATATCCAAGCTTGCTGAGTTTCTTTCCACACAGGAGGAGCTAGTTCCTGAAGCAAGTAATGATGATGAATCTTTGGAAGATGAGATATATAGTATGTTTGATGAAATAGAGAAAGGTAGTATTGGTGTTGACGATGTTGTTCAGAAGCTAGTATCGGAGGGTGGTAAATAGATATGGAGAAGCTGTACAAGATAATTGTAGAGAATACGACAAACGGCGGGATTGAAAAAAAGGTAGCTGTCGAACTGTTGAAAACCATTAAGAGGGGTGATATTAGAGCTAAAGATGATATTGCAATTATCGGAGTAGCTGTAAGGTTTCCAATGGCTGAGAATTCGAATGATTTCTGGACCAATATTGCCAGCAAGACAGATTGTATAAGCAAGATTCCAGAAGATAGACTCACTGACTTGCTGGGTTATTTTAGGCATAAAAAGATAGATACAAGAAATATTGAATTTATTGAGCAAGGATACATAAACAATATTAACAAATTTGACTACCATTATTTCAACATATCACCTAAGGAAGCTAGCTTAATGGACCCATATCAAAGAGTTTTCCTGGAAACTGCAATGGAAGCTATTGAGGATGGTGGTTATGGAGGGAACAGGTTAAAGGGCTCAAGAACAGGAGTGTATGTTGGTAGCTCAAGTGACTTTGAACGCATAGATTATTTATCGTTGGTTATGGGTACCGAACCATCGAAGTTTTCAATAGCTGCACCAGGAAATATCAAGTCTATAGTTGCAGGAAGAGTATCTTATTTATTTGACCTAAAGGGGCCGGCAGTAGTTTTCAATACCGCATGCTCCTCCTCATTGGTTGCATTATACTATGCATGCCAGGGCTTACAGAATGGTGAATGTAATATGGCTATTGCAGGCGGTATCAAAATAATGTACTCGCCTACTAAGGAAAAGGGAAAGGTTGGTGTTGAGTCTTCCACCTACCGAGCAAGGACATTTGACAATAATTCAGATGGAACTTCTGTTGGAGAGGGGTCAGGTGTTGTTCTGCTCAAACCGCTAAAGAAGGCTATTGCAGATGGAGATAACATATATGCTGTTATAAAGGGCCTTGCTATTAATCAGGATGGTAGCTCAAATGGTATGACAGCACCAAAGCCTGAAGCTCAGGAGGAGGTTATAATCAGAGCCTGGAAGGATGCGGGCATAGATCCAAGGACAATACAGTATATAGAGGCACATGGCACGGCTACTAAGCTTGGGGATCCCATTGAAATAGATGGAATACAAAGGGCATTCCGTAAATTTACGTCTGACAGGCAGTTTTGTGCAATTAGTGCTGTTAAAACCAATATTGGCCACTTGGATGCTGCTGCAGGCATTGCCGGACTGGTTAAGGCTGTACTTGCTTTAAAGAATAAAAAGCTACCTCCTACTAACAACTTTAATTTACCAAATAGAGTTATTGATTTTAAAAACTCTCCTGTTTATGTTAACGATAAGCTAAGGGAGTGGAGAAGGGAAGCAACACCAAGAAGATGTGGTGTCAGCTCCTTTGGTATGAGCGGTACCAATTGTCATGTTGTACTGGAGGAAGCCTTGGATACAGATATCGTGTCCGTGAACAATCATGGGCTTCAGATTTTTACGATTTCTGCTAAGACACAAGAGTCGCTTAACATTATGCTTCAGAGATATGTGGAATTCCTTGATAATGCTGTAATGCCATCTGCCACAAGCTTTTGCTATACATCAAATATTGGCAGAGGACACTATGGTTATAGAATTATAGTTATTCTTGATAAGGATGAAGATATAAGAGAGAAAATAAAAGGTGTACACACAAAATCGACTTATATGGATGCGGAAAGAGGCATATTTTTTGGTATCAATAATGGCGCTAATGCGCTAACGATGGCAGTTAGTCAACAGGCAAACGAGAAGGTTAATCAATTTGTCACCCAGGGTAAAAAGCAGAGGGATATTTTGACTGATATATGTTCTCTGTATGTTAAAGGAGCTTATATTGACTGGGACAATTTCTATAAGGGTGAAAAAATTCGAAAAATAAGTATCCCAACCTATCCCTATACCAAAAAGAGATGCTGGGTTGAAATTCCCAGGAATGCGGAGGATGTGGGTTTCTTTAAAACTGTCTGGGAGCCAAGAGCCTTGCCGGATACCAAGCAATCTAACAGACATACTGATATTCTTATATTTGAGGATGCTAAGGGACTTGGTAGTGAAATACGGCGCAGCTATGAGGAGCAGGGGAATAATGTTATCAGTATTAGCTTTGGAGAGGAGTATGTAAAAACCAGCGAAGACAGATACTGCATTAGAAACATCCAGGAGGATTATACAACCCTACTAAATGAAATACCTCTTAATAACATTACACAGATTATCCACCTGGCAGCTGTTTCTCAAGGCAGTAAGGTTAACAGCTATGATGAATTGACATTTGAACTGCAAAATGGGGTCATGAGCTTATTCTACTTGACTAAGGCCCTGGCAGTGCATAACATAAAAAACCAAGTGGAGCTGGTGATTGTATCCAACTGTACGAATGGTGTAACAGAAAATGAAATACCCATCCATCCTGAACACTCTACAATGTACGGACTTGGAAAGGTTATAGGGCAGGAAAATAGAAACCTTTCCTGTAGATGCATAGATATTGATGAGCATACAAGTCACAACGCTCTCATACAGGAGTTGTCATCCTTCTCAGAAGAGTATGCCACAGCATATAGGGAGGGGAAAAGATATGTAGAGGGATTCTTGAGAATTGATATTGGTAATAAAGAAAAAGGAAGTCTTCCAATAAAGAAGAATGGCGTTTATGTAGTAACGGGAGGTGCAGGAGGCATCGGGCTAGAGTTAAGCAGTTATCTGGCATCCAAGGGGCCTGTGCAGCTGATTTTTATTAATCGCACGCCGGTGCCTGACCGTTCACAGTGGAAGGATCTTATAAAGAGTCGTGGTAATAAGTGGGGCAAAAGGCTAATTAAGATTAGCGGTATGGAGAAAAACGGGACAGAGGTTTCCTTCTACAGTGCCGACATAAGCGATTACTCCACAATGAAGGATGTCATGGAGGATATAATATCTAAATATGAAGGTATAAACGGTATTATCCATTGTGCTGGATTAGCTGGCGATGGGTTTATTCTCAAAAAGGATGAGGATGTTTTTAAGAGCGTTCTTTCTCCGAAAGTATACGGTGCGTGGGTGCTTGATGATCTTACAAAGGATCAGGAACTGGATTTTATGATTTATTGCTCCTCCATTGCATCTGTCTTCGGTGGCGCGGGGCAGGGTGATTATGCCGCAGCCAATTCGTATCTGGATGCTTTTAGTACATCAAGGAATAGAAACTGTAAAAAAACAATATCCATATGCTGGCCGGCATGGGAGGAGGTAGGGATGTATGCAGAAAGCACATCGCGAATGAAACCTATCATACAACCCCTTTCTATTGCGAATGCTATTGATATTTTTGACAAAATTGCAGGCACTAATCTTCCAAAAGTAGTTGTAGGAGACACAAACAGTACTGCCCTTCCCTTAAATTCATTTATAGATACAGGGAAACTGCTGAGTTACATAAATATAGACAATTCAATCGGCAGGGAAAAAGCCGACATGGTGCTGTCCGAAGCAAAGAAACCGGTAAGAAATGTAGTGCTGACTGGAAGAGAGAATGGCTATTATGATATGGAACGGGTTGTAGGACGCTTCTGGGGTGATGTACTGGGAATGGAAGAGATTCATGTGGACAGTGATTTCTTTGAGCTTGGAGGTAATTCTCTTATTGCACTTAACCTGGCATCAGACCTAAATGCCCATTGTAAGGTTGCCTTAACGGTGACAGACATGTTCGATTACCCAACAATAGCAAAGCTGGCAGCATATATATCAGATATGGAGAAGAGCCAATATATAGAGATGGGAAAGGCTCCGGTAAAGGAATACTATAATTCTTCAGCTGCACAAAAAAGGTTACATGTCATTAACTATATTGATAGCTTAAGTACAGCATATAACAATACCTCTGTACTCGTTATCAGAGATAAAATAAGCATGGAACAAATCGAACTTGCATTTAGCAAAATAATCGACAGGCATGAATCATTAAGAACTTCATTCCATTTTATCGATGGCGAAAGCATGCAAAAAATACACGATACCGTGAGCTTTTATGTTGAGTATGAAGAAATGGAAAGCATTAATATGAAGGAATTGATGAAACAGTTTGTACGTCCCTTTGACCTTGCCAATGCACCGCTTCTTAGAGTGAAGGTTGTAAAAACAGGGGAAGCAACGTATGTGCTTGCACTTGATATGCACCATATTATTTCAGATGGCACATCGATGAATATCATAGTTAGTGATCTTGCCAGACTGTATATGGGAGAGGAGCTAGAACCATTAGAATTACAGTATAAGGATTTCTCAGAATGGCAGACAGTACTTTTCGAGTCGGAAGAAATACAGCGTCAAGAGGCTTACTGGCTTAATGTTTATAAGGAAAGCGTTCCCACTATTAGTTTGCCTTATGATTATCCAAGGCCTAGTCAAAAGAGCTACAAGGGGAATAAGATATTTTACAGGTTGGATAAGGAATTTGTCAATAAAGTTAGGGAAGTCACAGCTAGAACCGGTATGACACCATTTATGACTCTGATTGCCACATATAATATCCTGTTATATAAATACAGCGGTCAGGAAGATATTGTTGTGGGGTCGCCGATTGCAGGGCGAACCCGCCCAGGCCTTGAGAGCATTATCGGCATGTTTGTAAATACCCTTGCAATACGAAACAGACCAAGGGGGGATTGCTCCTTGGCAGAGTTTTTACAGGAGGTCAAGCATAACTGTCTGAGTGCATATGAGAATCAGGATTATCCCTTTGACCGGCTGATAGAAAAGCTTAACATAGCAAGGGATTTATCCAGAAACCCTCTTTATGATACCATGCTCATGCTGCAGAACTATGATAGGTCAGCGCTGGACACTGAGAGCAAGCTGTTTGAGTCACCAGAAATGCTCAACGAGGTATCAAAGCTGGATTTGACCTTGGAGTTTTTTGAGAAGGGAGATGAAATGGATCTAGCAATTGAGTATTGTACCGAGCTTTTCAAAAAGGAAACCATGGACCAGCTTGCTGAGGATTTCATCACTATATTAAACGATATCTATACTAATCCAGAAAAGAGGCTAAGAGATATCAATAGTTCATCTGATGTCACAGTCCAGGATGATAATTATGATCCTGACGACGTAATTATTGATGATATTGAACCCTTTAGTGACTTTTTCTATAAAAACTGCGTATTTAACTCACTATTCCCGGTAATAAAGCATTTTAAAAGGAGCATAATACCAATTCTTTCAAACGATGCTCTTGTTTATACCCTTAATGCTTCGGGACGAATCAGCTCAAAGTATATACAGTTTACAGATTTACTGGGCATCATTAAAGAACTGGGGATAAACGGGGAAGTCAAGGTCATAGTTGATGATGTTATCCATAGTGTAAAAGAAGCCATAAAGAAGGAAAGGCTTTGTATTGTAAAGATTGATTGTTTCTATGTCTCCGAAAGAAAGGATACATACCAGAGTCTTCACTTCCCTCATACCTTGCTTGTATATGGATACAATGATGCAAAGCAGGTTTTCCATGTTATTGACCATAGAAGAAGAGAAAGTCCTGTATACGGTAAATATACTATACCATATAGTGAATTTGCTGATGCATACAGTGGATTTATAAGCAATTTTCTGGCAGAGGATGATACAGGTACAACTTATTATGAATTATTTGAGGAGAGGCTCTTTGACGAAGCGGAGCAACTGAGTAAGAGCATAGAAGCTTACCGAAGTAATATTGTGAATAATAAAGAAAGGATGATTCAGGGTATTGAGATATTTAGAATGATTAGTCAAGAGTTTGCGGTATACGATCCTGCATTTGGAATATCAACGCAATACCTTGAGGAATGCATAATAGGCTTCAATGAAATCATAAATGCAAAGCAGGTTGAAAGCTTGAAGGTAGAAGGCTTATTCGGAAAGGAAGCAGAGCTTACAGGTTTAATAGAAGAGATTAATAAGGTGTGGATTACTGCAAGAGCAAAAACTGCTAAGCTTTTGTATACTGAATCGTCAAGTGAAAAAAAGGTCTTGGAGATCTATGACTTGTTGAAAGAAATAGTTAGGCTGGAGGTTCAGTATCATAACAGTCTCTACCGAAATTTGACAGGGTCTGATCTTTACTAGTTATTATTTAATTTCCAATGGGGGCAGGCCCCCATACCCCCTCGCTACGGGCGAAATGAGTTCGCCCTACGCTACACTCCGTGCGCCACGCCTAAGCGTGGCGTTTGAACAACGTCGGCTGGTCGATGACTTCGTCATCTGCTAGCCCATGCATCCTGAGTGGGAGATTGTACTCACCACTGACAGCTATTTCAATCGGTAACCCCCTCCTAAGAGGAAGGGGACTGTGACATTATTCAAAAAATTTATTACAAGGGGAGAAAGATGATGAACAATTATGATGTAAGACTAAGAAATTGCCTGAAGGCAGTGTTAGAACTCAAGGATGAAGATGTTAACGGCTGGACAATGGATACACAGCTTATGTCAATGGGCTTGAACTCCATCTCTTTTATTAAGGCAGTTGTTGCAATTGAAAATGAATTTGACTTTGAGTTTGATGATGAAAATCTTGATTTTACGAAATTTAAAACCTATGCTGACATCATTAAGCTGTTAGAGGAGGAAGTGGGCAATTAGCTAAAAGGTTTGTATTACATGGTGTAAAGGTGGGATTTTCAGATTGGATCAAAACATTCCGAGCATGAGGCAAACATTTACGAGACTCCGTAAATACACCAGCTGTGATCATTGTGTTGTATTATTTACACTTGTTTCAGTAGTTGGTTCAATAGTAGAGATACTAATGGCCGAGCCATTAAAGGATATGACAGATATGATGCTGAGTGGCCAGCACGACAGTCTGTACAGAAGATTGCTTTTTGTTGTAATGCTGTTGCCTATTGGTGCAGCTATAAAGTATTTAGGTAAATACTTTATAGCCAAGTTTAGTACAGGTTCAATGAAAAATCTTAGGTTGAAGCTGGCAGATCATGCTACACGTTTGCATATACAGCGTTTGGAGGGTGAGGGTACTACAGATATTACAGCCTGCTTAACAAATGATATTCCATTGATACAGAATTTTTTTGACAATACTTTACCTAACCTAATTTATCAGCCACTAGTGTTTACCTGTATTTTCATATATCTTTTTTTCATGAACCCTCAGTTGCTATTGTTTAGTATGATATCTATTCCTGCGGTAATTGTATTAAACATAGTTTTAAGTAAAACCATTGCAAAGAGTACAGATCAGCTTCAGCAGCACTGGGCAGGAATAAATGCTATACTGGCTGATTCTCTGGCTGGAATTAATGTAATAAAGGCATACAGCCTTCGAAAATATATGTATCAAAAATATCAAAGCTCCATTAATAATGTACTTCACAAGAGTATGCAGATAGATATGAAAATATCATGGCTCACTCCTTTAAGTATAATTGTGAGGGCAGTTCCAAGGATAATGTGTATTGCATTTGGATGCTATCTTGTGATACAGGGCAGACTAACAACAGGCTCATTGCTTGCCTTTATATACCTTTTTGGGTTTCTGGTTGCGCCTGCCTCTATGTTGCCTCAATTGATTAGTGAGCTGTTTACAGCAAGGCAAATATTTGCAAGAGTGTTCTCAGTATTTGATATCCCTGAGGAAAGTGTTGGGGAAATTCAAGGAGGACTAAATCAAAATGCAGATCAAGCTGTTATTAGATTAAAGGATGTTACATTCTCATACAATAACATATCTGTAGCTGCTTTGAATGGCATTAGTTTAGAAATACCTGAAAAAAGCCTAAGTGCATTTGTGGGAGAGAGCGGAAGCGGAAAAAGTACGATATTCAAGCTTCTATGCGGATTTTATCAGCCACAGTCAGGCAGTGTTAATGTGTTTGGCGAGGAGATAAGGTCTGAAAATCTTGGGAATATTAGGGAGTGCATATCTATTTTGTCCCAGGATACATTTTTGTTTCCGTCCAGCATATATGAAAACATTGCTTTAGCAAAGGAGAACGCAACAGAGGAAGAGGTAATAGAAGCTGCAAAGGCTGCAAACATTCATGATTTCATAATAGAGCTGCCAGAGGGGTACAACACTATTGTTGGAGAAAAGGGATGCAATCTTTCTGGTGGTCAAAAGCAAAGAATATGTATTGCCAGAACCATTATCAAGAACTCTCCTGTCATACTGCTGGACGAGCCTACATCATCACTAGACCAGGACACAGAAGAATCCATTAAAGCTCTTATAGATTGCTTAAAGGAGAAGAAAACTGTTTTGGTTAGCGCACACAGGCTTTCTACAGTAAAGGAGGCTGATACGGTGTTTGTTATGAAAAATGGCTGCATTGTAGAAAGAGGTACACATGATGATTTGATTAAAATGAAGGGGTATTATAGTAAGCTGAATTTTAATTGAGCTGCTTATTTAATTAAAATAGAGGTATTATTGTGAGAAAGCTAATATTAAAGTTAAAAAGTAATAGTGAGATTAGGGATTTTTTAAGAATGATGTCTCTTATGAAAAAGAGAAGAGCATTGTATTGGTTAACCCTGCTTCTGTCAAGCTCAGTTTTTGCGATATGTCTTGATATCTTTATGGCCTACATCCTAAGAGACATTACCGATGCAGCAGTAGGTAATAACATGGAGCTACTTCAAAAAAGTGTATGGCTTGCTGCGATAATGATAGTCTTATCAAGTGTTCTAGTACCTTCCTCGATCTATACATGCATTAAATGCATACAGAAAACTATGACTGAGGTTAGGCTTTATCTCTTTGAACACCTAACAGAGTTACCTATGAAATACTTTGACAGTAATCATAGTGGCACCGTTGTTTCAAGAGTAATTAATGATATGGGAATGATGCAATATATGTATTTTTTCCCCATATTCAAGCTTCTTATGGCAGTTATTTTGGGGATTGGGTCAATTATAGTTATGTTTTTCCTGAACTGGGAGATATCAATAGCATTAATAATACTAGGTGCTATAGCTGTTCTTGTAAACACTGTTTTTTCTAAGCCGTTGGGAGAAATATCCTCTTCTATTCAGGATTCTATGGGCAAAATGACAGGGAGTCTTATTGACATATTATCCGGTAGCAGCGTTATAAAAATGCTACGCATCAACGATAAGCTGGCAGGAATATTTCAAAAAAAGAATACGGAAATTAGTAATAAGGTGCTTTTATTTCAGAAACGGAAGGGGCTGCTTGATAGCATCAATTATGTTATCAGCATACTCAGCTTTGTAGGGATTATTGCATTTGGTATAATCCAATCTATCAGGGATATCAACAATCTGGGTGCTGCTATTGCATGTATAAGTCTGCAAGGCGGGGTATCGCACATGTTTACAAGTTTAGGAAGATTTGTTGGAGAAATTAGGGGATCTCTAGCAGGTGCAAGAAGAGTTTTCGAAATTATGGATGAGCCTGCTGAAGTGGCTGAGGGTGGACCTGCGGATGACAAAGCATGTGACTTTGGCGGGGTTACCATGAAGGATCTGACATTTGGCTATGAGAACCAGAGTATTCTTAAAAATGTTTCTTTACAACTGGAGGAGGGAAAGCTAAACATTATTACCGGCCCCAGTGGATGTGGCAAAAGTACTTTGCTAAAGCTTATTGCAGGTTTATATGTACCCGATTCGGGATCGATATTCATTAATAAATGTAACATAGGCGATTATTCTTTGGACCAGCTGAGGGAATTGATTTCATATGTGCCACAGGATTCTTTTCTGTTTAACTGTTCTATAGCGGAGAATATTCGGTTAGGCAACCTTGACGCTTCCCATGATGAAATAGTACGTGTATCACAAATTGCAGATGCACATGATTTTATCATGGAAATGCCAGATGGTTATGACTATATTACAGGAGAGAATGGATCAAAGCTGTCAGGTGGCCAAAAGCAGAGAATAGCTCTAGCTAGAGCTTTGCTAAAAAAATCATCTATTGTATTGTTGGATGAAGCCACCTCTGCCCTTGATCAGGAAATGGAGAAGAACATTATTGTCAAATTGAAGGAGGAGCTAAAGGGGCGTACGGTTATAATGGTAACACATAGGCTATCCAGCGGTATTTTTGCTGATAACATAGTACAATTGAACAATCTAAAGGAGGAAATAGTATTGGTATGAATAAAATAAAACTTTTTTGCTTCCCCTATGCTGGAGGATCAGCCACTATGTACATGAAATGGAAAAAGCAACTAGATAGTAGAATTGAATTATTGCCAATAGAGCTGGCAGGGAGAGGAAGGCGTTTTAAGGAGCCTCAATATAACGATTTTAAAGAAGTCCTTGATGATGTCTACATTCAAGTGACAAGTCAATTGAAAGATACAAATAATTTTATGCTTTATGGTCATAGCATGGGAGGTCTGCTAGCATACGAGCTAGCAAATAGGATTAAGGACAACCTTTACATAGAACCCCTTCATATGTTCCTTTCCGGAAGAGTTCCCCCCCATATAGAAAAGGAGGAGAAGCTTCATTTGCTACCAGATGATGAGTTCATTGAGGAAATTGTAAAATATGGGGGGTTATCAAAGGAAATAATAGAAGACAGGGATATGCTAGATATATTTACACCGATTATCAAGACAGATTATAGTGTCATAGATACATATGAATATACACAAAGAGATACAAAACTGAACTGCAATATTTCCATCCTCAATGGATACGATGATAAGGAAGTATTAGCTTCCGAAGCGGAGCAATGGAAGGATTATACTAATGGGTCATGCTCAATATATGAGTTTTTAGGAGGGCACTTTTTCATTAATGACAAATATAGCGATATTGTTAATATAATTAATAAAACTGTTGCCGACGAATACATCGCCTCTATTTCTATATAAATATATGAAGCTGTAAAGACGACCAAAAATATCAAAACTGATTAACATATATGGTTGACACTGGAAGTATACTTCAATAAAATGTAATAGATGGCCATCTATTGCCTCATTAAATACATTAGTGATACTAATGCTTTTGCTTCTAGTGTTAACCTATCATGCACTTGATGAAAGCAAATCGATGGTGGTTGAAGTTAGAAAGTAGCGGGGAATACACATCAAATGGACAGTAGCGTATATAGCTGTATGAGCATAATGATAAAGCCATATACGCTTGCTGGCAAAGCGAAGCTACTGACTGAAGGCAGGGCACTTAGTTTTTGAGGTAGTTACAGAAAATCTAAAGAGGGCTTGTATAATGACAAATGAAGGTATCGCAGGCTGTATTCCGAATGAGATAAGCATCTTAGTTGTAGACGATGACAGGGAGATATGTGGACTGATACAGGATTTACTCAGCAAAGAGGGGTATTGTATTCATTGTGCTTATAGTGGGGAAAATGCTATCAAGCTATTGGATTATAATAGATACCATCTTGCTATTTTAGATATTATGTTACCCGGCATGGATGGATATGAAATCCTCCGGAGGATCAGACGAAATAATTTTATGCCTGTTATAATTATATCTGCTAAGGGCGATGAGTATGATAAGGTGATAGGTCTTGGCCTTGGGGCGGATGAATATGTAAGTAAACCCTTCAGAAACATTGAATTCAAGGCCAGGGTAAAATCGCTGCTGAGACGCTATTTGTACTATAGCGGTGATAGTGAGAATAGCTCAGTTGTACTCAAGCACAAGGATATTGAAATGGATATTGAAAAGAGAGAGGTTAAGATTGGAGATAGAACTGCATTTTTGACAGCCAAAGAGTTTGATATATTAAAGTTACTTCTAGAAAATCCAAATAAGGTTTTCACCAAAAATCAGCTATTTAATGCCGTATGGAATGAGGATTATTTGGGAAATGAAAACACTCTTAATGTGCACATCAGCCGTCTTAGAGACAAAATTGAAAAAGACGACAGGAATTCTGCATATATCCAAACAATATGGGGGATTGGATATAAGCTTAATGAGGGTTAGATAACACATACAGCAACGTATATTTATATATGTAAGCAATTGTATTACGTGAGGATGGGAAGACCTATGAGATTAAGACAGAACTTTAAGCCATTTAAGCTATTTTGGATAGATTGTCAATTTAATACGTTGGTTTCTATGTTGATTTCTGTAGAACCAAGCTATCAACCGGCCCCTTTACTTAACAGCTATTCATACTTGGTTGGTGAAGAGCAGACACCGAATATGACAAAGTATAATTATTTGTGTGTAAAACCCACGGCGCAATATTGGGACAAGTACAAGAAAGTATTGTATGCTCAACGAAAGCCGCTGGATTTTAAAGACAAATTGCACTGCGTGGATATAGTGAAAAGGCTTGTTAAGAGGAACAAAGTAGTCGTGGTGGGAGTGGATTTATTTTATTGGATTCCCAATAGCGTCTGCTGGAAAAAACACCACTGGACGCATTACTCATTTGTTAATGGTTATGACAATAAAAAAAGAGTATTTTATGTTTTCGATGAAAGCTTTAGTGGATACAATGAATTTGAAATTCCGGAGGATAGGTTTATAACGGCAATAATGAACTGTCAAGATAGCCCTCATGGGTATATGTTTAAATTAGCAAGAAGAATAGAAAAGTTCCAATTTAGTTTTAGTGAAGTAAAAGAAAATGCAAAAAGAATAGTCGATGAAATAAATAAGATATTACCCTTAACTCTATGGGAATTATCTGAAGAGGATTTTAATGGAGGTCATATGTGTGACCTTCTATCTACTCAGATTTTTCAGATTATAAACAGACAAATTGCCAATCAATTGCTTTTCGAAGAGTTAGATGAGGTGTTGAGTCTGCCTGTCAGAAGTGTAATTTCGCAATGTTGTAGAGAATTACAAGAGGAATGGACTTTAGTTAAGAATAAATTAGTGAGAATTTACTTTTCAGACAATAGGGAATCACTTATTTGTGATATTAACAAAGCATGCACCTCATTATTATTAAAAGAAATTGATATGTGGAAAATGCTACTGAATAATACAGAATAAGTGCTACTTAGTTGGGAGAAACCCCCGGTCTCAAAAATAGAATTCTATAGACTGGCAAGGGAACTCGGCCAGCGGGTGGAGCTTCAAATAATATTAGAATGGAGATTGTTATGAAAAACTATACGAGAATGAATTTCTTTTATAATAGTGACGGAACAAGGAATGAGTTTGCTGATATGCTTGGAAGCTGTGATATGCATTGCTCATATATGATATTAAAAAGCATGCATGGTAATGACATAAAAAATTACGAGGAGCTTTTTCTAAATGAGTCAACACTATTGCTTAGCACAGATGAAAACAATAATTTGACAAATTTACACACAATTGATTCGAGTTACCATAGGGGTTTATTTTCTTTAGTAGAGCATAAACAGGAGAAGATGCATCCTGTAGATGTAATAAGTGAGATACTGAAAACAGGAGAAATTGCAATTGTTGATACTATAATAGAAATGCTTCCATTTTCTATATTCCACGATGTGAATTTTAATGAAAATAGGACTAGAAACAGCCATGCATTTTTAGTTATAGGGGAGGATAAAAAGAATTTCTACTATATTGATAATCCCGAAATGATAGCTCATAAGAAGAATAAAACTCTACGATATAATAGGGAAGTGGGATTGCTAAATAAAAGGCTGCTTTATTATACAGCTAAGTTTTATTTGATGGTTTTTACATGCAAATTCAACTATACTGAACTTGAGAATTGGAGCAAAAACGCAACACAAATCCTTCACGATAGTGTGAAAAACTATTCTAAAGAGAGCACGCAGGATAAGGGAATAACAACATACTATGGAAAATATGCATTGCTGAAGCTAATAGATTTGCTTAAAGCAGGACATTTGCGTTTGAACAGTGAAGCTCCCACAAGGGATAGAAACATGATAGACTATTTGGGTTGGAAAACCTGGAACATCAAAGGAAAAAGAAGACTGCTGAAACAGTATTTATTATGTAAAGAAATAATTGAAGGTACTGCTAAAAGAGACGAGCTTCTCAACACAATAGATGATTGCGTTAGTCAATGGGATATATTAAATGGGCGTCTGTGCAAATCCTACATGAAAAACGAATTTGTAATGGGTGAAAACTATATAGAAAACATTGAACGCATTATTCCATTGGAGGATAAGATTATTGGCATCTTAAAAGAGAATTTTGAGAAAGTGCTTAAAAACGAAGACAAGGTGCGGAATTGTTCAACAAGTGTCATCTACTGACGCCTTAGGGACAAAACAGAAAGGGCCATGGACGTTCTGGATATATCCAGACGATGTGGGGAGCGGATATAAGCTTGAGAAGGGCTAATGCGTTCTGCTTTATAATTTATTGTAGAATTTGTTGCATATTTGTAATAATATGATAAGATTATTCTATCTGAGTTATAGCATTTTATTTATATTAGTGGAGTTCTTGCTTTGTATGATAGAGGGTAAATGAATGAAGGGGTGTTTTTATTGAGTTTGGGACAGGATATCGGCATTGATCTTGGTACGGCATCGGTATTAGTTTATATTAAGGGAAAAGGCATAGTATTAAAGGAACCCTCTGTGGTTGCCATTGATAAGAATACAAACAGACTTGTTGCAGTAGGCGAGGAAGCACGTAGGATGCTTGGCAGGACACCGGGGAACATTGTTGCAATCCGGCCATTGAGAGATGGTGTCATATCTGATTATGATATTACTGAGAGGATGCTCAAATACTTTATTGGCAAAATATGCGGTGGTAAGCTATTTAGGCTATTTAAGCCAAGGATAATAATATGCGTCCCCAGTGGCGTTACAGAGGTTGAAAAGCGTGCGGTTATTGATGCGGCAATGCAGGCAGGCGCAAGGAAAACTTATCTGATAGAGGAGCCGATAGCTGCAGCTATCGGGGCGGGTATAGATATTGCTAAGGCATGTGGTAGTATGCTGGTTGATATAGGTGGCGGCACTACTGATATAGCGGTTATTTCTCTAGGGGGCACTGTTGTTTCCAACTCAATAAAGGTAGCCGGGGATAAGTTTGATGAAGCAATAGTTAGATATATGCGAAAGAAACATAATATAATGATTGGGGAACGTACAGCAGAAGAGCTGAAGGTAAGTATAGGCACTGTTTATCCAAGGGTGCAGGAAGTAGCAATGGACGTAAGAGGAAGAAACCTTATATCTGGACTTCCGAAGACAATTTCAGTTACGTCCTCTGAAATGATGGAAGCCCTTGAGGAACCTATGTCCAGTATTGTTGAGGTTGTCCACTCTGTGTTGGAGAAGACTCCTCCTGAGCTGGCGGCAGATATAAGTGACAGGGGAATTGTGCTTACGGGCGGTGGCAGCCTTGTGTACGGACTTGATAAATTGCTACAGGAGAAGACTGGTATAAATGTTATAATAGCTGATGAGGCTGTGTCATGTGTAGCGCTAGGTACAGGCGAAACTCTCAACAATATAGAGTTAATAGAGAAGAATGCTATAGCTGAAGGTAGGTACAAAAGCAAGTGACATAAAGAGGAATTATAGGTCATATGAAGAAAGACAATATGAGGCCACTGAAAACCATGAGTTTTCAGTGGCCTTAATGAATACTGGTTCTTTTTTATGTTAAGAAGGTTTGATTTTTCTCCGATAATAATAATGAGTCATAATAGCTCAAAAAAATTAGCATGGGCAGGCTGCACACATAAATGCTGCAAATGTCGGGTGCTACTAAGGAGTACATATGGTACGTGGATTATACACCTCAGGCTGGAGTATGTTGGCTCTAGAGAAGAAGATGGATGTGGTTTCAAATAATATGGCCAATTCCAGCACCAATGGATATAAAAAGGATACAGTCATTTTAGAGAGCTTTCCATCATTGATGACTAATATTGTTAGAGATTACAATACAGCCTCCGGCAGACCGTATAGTATAGGTACTATGGAGCTTGGGAACGATGTGGGTACAGTTCATACATACTATACACAAGGCCAGCTAAATAGGACTGAAAATAACCTTGATATCGCTATCAGGGATAGTGATGGTGCATTTTTCACAGTTGCCGTACCTGATGATGGCGGAAATTTTAGGGCATTTTACACGAGAAACGGTTCTTTCGCCAGGTCTGCAAATGGAAGTTTGGTAACAAGCGAGGGATATACAGTTCTAGGTGAAAATGGTCCCATTATTCTTCAGGAAGGTGAGTTCTTTGTCAGTGACGATGGCTCGATTGTTCAGGGCGAATCAGTAATCGATAGATTGCTTATCACAGAATTTGAAGATACCACTGCCCTGAGAAAGTATGGTAATAACCTTTTGCAAGCCGGACAGGACGCACAAACTCGCGAATTCACAGGAACAGTCCAGCAAGGATTTATGGAGCTTTCAAATGTGAATATTATACGTGAGATGGTTGATATGGTCACAGTAATGCGATCATATGAGGCCAATCAGAAGGTACTGCAGGCAATTGACAGCACCTTGGAAAAGGCCGTCAATCAGGTTGGAGTAGTTAGATAAAGGAATAGTCCTGTAAGGAATTAGTTTTATGTAGTTGTAGCAAGAAGGATATGCAAGAATGAGGTTCTGATTCCACTAATTAATTGATAGTGGCTTGGTATATGGGTTATAGCATACAGCTTATAGGAGGTAATTTATTATGATGAGAGCGCTTTGGACTGCAGCATCAGGGATGCAGGCACAGCAGATGAATGTGGATGTTATTTCAAACAATCTGGCCAATGTTAACACAACGGCTTACAAAAAGGAACGTATTGAGTTTAAGGATCTTTTGTATGAAACGATGGACAGAGCACGTGTACTGGAGGACGGCGGCAGACCAGTGAATCTCCAAGTGGGTCATGGTACGATGGCTGTTGCTACAGTAAGGGATTTTGAAAAGGGAAGCCCTGAAGAGACCGGAAACCCTCTGGACTTTTATATAGATGGTGATGCATTCTTTATGATACAGGGACCAACAGGGGATATAAACTACACAAGGGACGGTAGCTTTAAAGTAAGCTTGACTGATATGGGGAAAATGCTGGTTACATCAGACGGATATGCTGTGCTTGATGAGTCAAGTATGCCGATAATCATTGACGTTGAGCTGTCTGATCTAATAGTTGACCAAAAGGGTGAGATGAGCTATATAGATGAGGAGGGTATGTCCGTGCCTTTAGGGCAGATTATAGGGCTTGCCTATTTTGAAAACGCCAACGGTCTTGAGGCAATGGGAAGGAACCTATATAAAGCGACACAGGCCACAGGAGAGCCAGTGCTTGCGTTTGACTCCACCCAGACTAGTATTATGCTGCAAAATTTTATTGAATCGTCAAATGTGAAGACTGTTGAGGAAATGGTGAAGCTCATTGTGGCACAAAGGGCCTATGAACTAAATTCCAAGGCAATCCAGTCTTCGGATGAAATGCTTGGTATAGCAAATAGTCTTAAGAGATAGAATTAATGTGATATACTAATAAAGGGCGCTGATTATTATGGATATAGGGAAAATTGATAGCAATATTATGAGCAGTGTTGTAAAAAATGCCGGCAATGCCGCAGCCCAATCTGCCAGTGATGACTTTGCTGCGAGGCTGGAGGCTGCTGCTAGGAATAACGATGATAAGGAACTTAAAAAGGCATGTCAGGAATTTGAGGCAATCATGCTTGACATGATATATAAACAGATGAAGGCCACAGTTATCAAATCCGACTTAGTGGAGACGGAGCCAGGTAGAGAGATATTTGAATCCATGCTGGACGAGGAGCTTACTTCTGAGGCGGCAAAAGCCGGAGGCTTGGGTCTTGCAGACTCTCTTTACAAACAGCTGTCAAGGCAGTACGGCAGACCGGTTTCAGCAGCAAGTGAGATTAAGAAAAAGCAAGGGGTTTCTATTGAAGAAGATATTTAGCGAATATAAAAAGGCAATATTCATAATTTTGATTACAGCCCTTGCATTAACTGCTGCAGGGCATTTTTTATTCTCCGGTAATAAAGGAGAAATTGGTGAGCCACAGGTGGAGGGGACGGATTTGGAGGAGGAAATTCCACTGACTCAGCCTCAGGTGCCTAATGAGGAGCTTGTCAAATATATTAATCGCTCTGAGACCATAAATGGTCTTAAGCAGGAGATTAGAATTCTCCAGCTACATCCGGGGGACTCTAGGGTGCAAATAAAGCCGGTTTTGTCCCATGATCTTATATATGGCTATGAGCTGTTAAGTGAAATGTCTGCTAAGAAGGATGCATATGCAGCTGTCAATGGAGGGTTTTTTAGGGATTTTGGACTGCCCTCAGGAATGGTGGTGATAGATGGCGTACTTCATTCTGCGGCCACAGGGGACTATCCCGTGTTAATCATCAGAGAGGGAAGAGCGGAGCTAAGGGAGATAGATAGCGAATTATCTGTATTATATGGTGATGAGGTAGCATTAGCAGGCGGGGAGCCCAATGAAATTCATGTCGATAATATAAACTTTCCTGCTACTGGGAAACAGACAGTTGTTTACACGCCTGTTTATGGTCGAGCTAACAGGGCTACCAGGAAAAATACTACAATCACTGTTGAAGAGGGCATTGTTACAAGGATAGCTGATTACGAGAAGGAAGCGGCAATACCGAAAAATGGTATGCTGATTACTATATACGATAATGCAAAATATGCGGGGATTGAATTGCCAATAAAAGTAGGAGATGCTGTTAAGCTAAATCACAGCCCTGACATGGGCGGAGGTGTGCAGGCATATGAATGTGGCTGCTGGCTTGTAAAGGATGGTGTTTCAGTCGTCAAGGAGAGAGATCCATGGGTAGGTGTGCTTACAAACCACGATCCAAGGACTGCAGTAGGTATCAAGGAGGACGGGACAGTCATTTTACTGACTGTGGATGGCAGGCAGCCAGGATATAGCGCAGGCTTTACAGGGCGGGAGCTTGCTGATTACCTGACAAGCTGCGGTGCTATGGACGCAGCCATGCTTGACGGTGGAGCTTCAACAGCCATGCTAGTGGGGGGTAGGCTGGTGAACAAGCCTTCCCATAAAGGCCAGGAACGGGAGGTTGCTGGAGGTATACTTGTGCTGCTGGAGTGAAGTATGGAACACTTTTCCTGAGTGATTCGTCTAATGTTTGTACGACTGTATATTTTGTTCAAAAACTGGAAGAAAAGGGTGGGTGTGATGAGTAGAAAGATAGCTGCATTATTAGCATTGATTTTCATCTTTACTTTAGCAATGCCATTACAGGGCTTTGCCGCTGAAATGGATAAGGAGCTTGAGGACGCGATTAAAATTGTGAGGACTAAATTCTCCATACCGGATGACTACAAGTTCACTTCAAGCATAAGCACATCTGAGACTTCAAAGATTTATTATCTCAGTTGGCGCAGTAATGATTCCTTGAATATGAGTAGCATTAATGCCTCGGTTGATGATAAGGGTAACATCTTGAATTATAATAAGTATTCTCCTGATGATTACAAACAAAACAAAAAGCTTCCTTCTGTCAGTAGGGAAGAGGCTAGGATAAAGGCCAATGGATACATTGAGCACATTACACCTGGACTTTCCAAGGAAATAGTGTACCAGGATAATTACCAGGATAGTATAATGGATTCTAGTTATTATCTGCAATACTATAGAATTGTTAATGGTGTACCGTATTACAATGATGGAGTAAGCGTTTCCATAAACCGTGAAACAGGTGATTTGCAGGGGTATTACCGCAATTGGTCCACGGATTTGGAGTTCTCTTTGACAAAAGGTTCGATAAGTCTTGAAGAAGCAGAGGCAGCCTATGCCAAGCATCTGGGACTAAAATTGATATATGGCTATACAGCGAATGAGGGCATACTCAGTGCATTCCCATTATATGCTCCAATATATGATAACAATGAGTTTGCTATTAACGCTTTCACAGGTGAAAGATATCGCCTGTCGTTAAGACTTTATTTCACTGAAGCTGATGGGGGCTATGGTGCTTCGGTTGCAAAGGATAAATTTGATGTTCGGAATGCAGCAGGTGTACAGCTCAGTCCTGAGGAATTAGAGGCTGTTGGAGAAGCAGCTAAGCTGATAGACGAGAAAGAGGCCGAGAAAATCGCCCGTGAATCTGAATTTATTAATATTTCCGATGATTATGAGCTCCAGAGCTATCACCTGAATACCAGTTGGCCTGATGAGAAGGAATACATCTGGTCTTTGTACTTCAGAAGGACTTTAGAAGACAAAAAGCTTGGTGAGGAGTTCATTAGTGTATCAATAAATGCAAAAACCGGTTTGATATTTAGCTTTTACAGAAACTCTGCAGACAGTAGCGACGAACAACAGCCCGTTAATGACATAGCAAAGGCAAGGGCTGTTACCGATGCATTCCTTTCCAAGTATTATCCTCAATATTACAAGCTACTTGAGTATGACAGGGTTGCTAATGAAGAGTATCTGATGGATAAAACCGTGCCTAGCAGTTTTTATAATATTAGATACACCAGACTGGTAGAGGGAGTACCTTTCCCAGACAATGGGGTCAGCTTCAGTTATGACAACCTCACAGGAGAGATTACCAGCTTTAGTTTGAACTGGTTCGAGATCGAATTTCCATCGGTTGATAATGTAATAGAGCTGACAGCTGCAGTTGACAGCTTGTTTGAAAAAGTTGGGCTTGGACTGGAGTACCGATATGAATCCCCATCTGAGGCTAGCCCCATGATGTTAAAAGAGGGGCAAGCTAGTGGAAAAACTAGTCTGGTTTATTTGCTGAAGCCCGGAAAACCGCTATACATAGATGCACTCACAGGTAATGTCGTATACAGGACTGGTGAAAAGTATACGGAAGCAAAAAGTATCAGTTACACTGATATCAAAGGCCACTTTGCCGAGAAGCAGATAAGTGTTCTTGCTGAGTTTGGTATTTATCTGGAGGGCAGTGAATTCAGACCGTCAGAGGCAATAACACAGAAGGATTTCCTTGCCTACCTTTCCAAAACTCTGAATTACTATGGCCCCATCATCACTGAAAAGAGTACACAAAAGGAAATAGATGAGCTGTATGCTTACCTGATCAGGGATGGTATCATAGCAGAAGGCGAGAAGTCTCCTGATAGTGTGGTGACGAGGGAAGAAGCGGTGAAGTACATAATAAGGACTCTTAAGTATGATAAGGTTGCTGATATTAGCGGAATCTTTAATATTGATTTTAAAGATAGCGCAAGTATAAGTGAAGACCTTTATGGATATGTTGCTATAGCCTCTGGTCTTGGTATAGTAAGCGGTGATGGAACCAATTTCTATCCTAAGAGGAATATTTCCAGGGGAGAAAGTGCTGTAATTATTTACAACTACCTGCAGCAATAACTAAGGTATTGTAAGTAGCCCATGAGAAAGGGTATACGAATATATTCAGAGGTGTCTGTTGATGGTTCACAGACACCTCTCTTTTGTTCAGTTGAAAATACTACTACCTGTCATTTTACAATATAGTGTCCTCTTGTCTTTAATCCGCTAATACCCTTGGCTCCTGACTGTGTTAGTCTTGCTATTTTTTCTGGTGTAACAAAGACCCTCGAATCTGTCAGTGCGATTCTGTCTCCCACCTTTGCAGGGTCAAGGGCGTGTATCAATATCCTTCCGGGAGAGCTGGCGAAGTTTGCACCGGCCTGCATGATGCCTTCGTAGTAAGACTGGCATGCGCCTGAAAACACACAGAGCTTGTTTAGATCCGGTTCATACTTTCTCGCCTCAAGAGCTGTTTGCATATAGTATCGTGAGTTTCTGTAGCTATCCAAGGAGTTCATCTTCACCGCATTCTTTTTCAAACCGTCATGGCCTGTGGCTATCAATATATCGGCTTTTGTTCCGTTGAGGAGAGAGCTTACTCTTTTTGGCTGCTCACTTTCGGGAATAATGTATCCATGAGCCTTGACTTTTGCGTCACGGTAGTAATTCATACACATTTCCAGAAATTCGGAGCTTGAGTCTATGTGTAGTATTGTTCCGGGTTTACCCCTGACTCCTTTGATCAGTTGGAAGGGTGTGATGCTGCGCCCCATATGATGGATGCCCTCCTGGGATAGTCTGCTGTCAATTTCCTTTCGTACATCATCTGGTCTTTTGAATTCCAGGTCGTATTCATCCGAGTCTGCTATAATCCTATATAGCATGCCTTTTAACAAATATACTTTACGGCCGTTCCTGCTGATAAATATATCTGAAATCTGGAAGCTGATATCACTGCCGTAAGATTTTCTTGCGACATAGTCTCCAATTTTTAAAGAATCCATATTACCACCCTTCAATTTACATAAATAGATAGTACATAATATGAAAGGGCTTATATGTTGGGAACGTTGGCAGGGAAATTATATTGATGGTATGCTCAGCATATATTAAATGGTGGGTGCATAAAAAAGAGCGGAGCTAATGCTCCGCTCTTTTTGGACATATAAAATTTTCGTATAATAGTCTGATGTTTTTATGCCTGTATGGTAGCTGCCATTATTCTTTCGGCAACCTGCTCTGGCGTGATAGACGTTGTATCGATAATAATATCGTAATTACTTGGATCTGAACAATCGACACCATATTTTGTAATGTACCTAAGGTTCTCACTTTTTTTTCTTTCAACAAGGCATTTCATAGCATCCTCAAGACCTTTGTATGTCTCCACCTTGCCCCGAGGATCATTGATGACCCTGCGAGCTGCCTCTTCAAGCTCCACAGATAGATATACCTTGAATGAATCCGGTACGAAGTGCCATGCCATTCTTGAGTCAAGCACCATACTTTCATCACGTTTGCCAATTTTTGCAAGCTCAGTGTCTATCTCCTCATCAATCTCAGGATGTGATTCCATATATCTATTAAAGGTCAAGATATCCATGTTGTACTTCTGCGCAAGAGAGCGCTGGATTTGGCCAATGGAATATACATTCAAGCCGTGATTCTCTTTGATATACCGACAAACAGTGGATTTCCCGCTTCCGAGGTCACCAGTAATGGATATTTTAATCTTTTTGTCAGACCCATTCATTCATATTCTCCTTTTTACCGGTTCATTGCATTCTAGTATTTCCATACATGTAATACAATAAAGCAGCGTTACTCATTTAAAGAGATTATAACAATAGATTGAATAATTTTCTACAAAACTGGCTAAGTTTTATTATATGTATACATAAACAATTTGGGGATTTGTAGCTGCTAAAGAATATCCTAGCATTGAAGTAGTGGGTATGGAAACGGACAGTGGCTGTTCCGGATTTTGAGGATGCCAGAACCTTTGATATAATAATAATGTAAATATGATTATGGGGTGAGTATATTGGATAGAAGTGTAAAAGATATATTAACCAGAATGACACTGGAGGAAAAAGCAGGCCTTTGCTCCGGACTTGATTATTGGCATACGAAGAGTGTTGAAAGACTTGGAATACCATCCATACTAATGACTGATGGCCCACACGGTCTGAGAAAGCTAGCCACCAACAATTTGGATCTGAATGAAAGCATACCTGCAACCTGCTTTCCTACTGGTGCTGCACTGGCCTGCTCCTGGGATCGGAGCCTGCTGGAAAGGGTAGGGGAGGCTCTTGGCAAGGAATGTCTCAAGGAGCAGGTTTCTATTATTCTTGGACCTGCGGCTAATATAAAGCGTTCACCGCTATGTGGCAGGAATTTTGAATACTTTTCAGAGGATCCATATCTTTCATCAGAGATTGCAGCAGCCCATATAACAGGGGTTCAAGGCCAGGGAGTTGGCACATCTCTTAAACATTATGCTGTTAACAATCAAGAGACACGGAGGCTGATGATTGATGCTGTGGTAGATGAAAGGACTCTTAGGGAGATATATTTGGCTAGCTTTGAAGGCGCGGTTAAGCAAGCCCAGCCTTGGACATTAATGTGCTCATATAATAAGATCAATGGGACTTATAGCTCCGAAAACAAATATATCCTAGCGGATATATTAAAAGAAGAATGGGGTCATGAAGGTGTTGTTATGTCAGACTGGGGTGCTGTGAATGAGAGAGTTGATGGACTGTTAGCTGGTCTTGAGCTGGAGATGCCTACCAGCGGCGGAGAAGGAGATAAAAAAATTGTCAAGGCTGTAAGAAATGGAGAGCTATCGGAAAGCGTGTTGGACAAGGCAGTAGAAAGATTACTTAATATTATTATTAGAGCTGCTGACAACCTACAGGTGGACTATAAATGTGATATGGACCAGCATCACCGACTCGCCAAAAGGGCATCAGGAGAATGTGCAGTTCTGCTGAAGAATGATGAGGGCATTTTGCCTCTTTCGAAAAATAGTAGGATAGCTGTAATCGGAGCATTTGCCAAGGAACCAAGATATCAGGGCGGAGGCAGTTCACATGTAAATCCTACGAAGCTTGATAACGCGTATGATGAGATAGTAAGGCTTGCAGGACAGGATTCAGTAATTCTTTATGCCGCCGGATACAGAAATGATGAAGAAAGTATGTTATTAGATAAGCAACCATTCAAATCTGTATGTGATAAACCAGATGAAGCCCTTATACAGGAAGCTGTTGAAGCGGCGACTAAAGCAGATGTAGCGGTGATATTTGCAGGTCTTCCTGATACATATGAATCGGAGTTTTTTGACCGTAAGCACATGAGGATGCCTGAGGGTCATAATCAACTCATTGAAGCTGTAGCAAAGGTACAGAAAAATGTTGTGATAGTTCTGAGTAATGGCTCATCAGTAGAGATGCCATGGATAGGAAGGGTTAGGGCAGTACTGGAGATGTATCTTGGAGGTCAGGCATCAGGCGCAGCGGTTGCTGATATATTGTTCGGGGATGTAAATCCCTCAGGCAAACTGGCTGAGACCTTCCCCAAAAAGCTTAGGGATAATCCATCCTTTCTAAATTTCCCAGGTGATACAGCAAGGGTTGAATACAAGGAAGGAATATTTGTGGGATACAGGTATTATGATGCTGCCGAGGTTGAGCCACTGTTTCCATTCGGGCATGGACTGTCCTATACTACCTTTGATTACATGGGAATCTCAGTAGATAAGGACGTTATTGATAGAAATGATGAGCTGCTGGTTAACGTTACTGTAAAAAACACTGGTAGTGTTATCGGCAAAGAAGTGGTTCAGCTATATATTTCTGATGTAAAAAGCAAGGTGCTTCGCCCTAAGAAAGAATTAAAGGGCTTTGAGAAGGTAGAGCTCTTGCCGGGAGAGGAAAAGACTGTCATGTTCAGACTTGGAAAGAGGGCATTTGCGTACTACTGTACTGACAAGAAGGACTGGGTCGTTGAGGATGGCGAGTTCAAGGTGTTGGTAGGTAGCTCCTCCAGGGATATACGTCTTGAATCCGTTGTTACATTAAGCTCCTTAGATGTTGAGAGGAAAGTATTTACGCGTAATTCTACTGTAAGTGAAGTTATGTCTGTTCCAGATGGGAGAGAATACCTAAGAGCCATTATTGAAAAAGCATTTGGATATTCTGTGACAGAAGCGCAAGAGTCTGCCGGAGAGCTGATACTTATTGAAACACCTATCAGACAGCTTATTATGTACACTGCGGGGCAATTCACTGAAAGCATGCTAGAGGAGCTACTAGGAATTCTAAATAGGGAATAGTACAATTCAGCAGGTACTTTTCTTGGAGAATGACACAGGGGCGAAATATGCTTATCTTTGCAAACATAGTAAAAGTTAGAGGATTCAATTAAAGAGTTAGCTTTTGAGCTGATGAGTTATAAATATCCACACTTTATGATAAAATGAGAGGACATACATTTAGAGGAGAGATTAATGGCTTTTAGGTCTAAAACCTTCAAGAATGAGAGCAATTGGTACAAGCTGGATAATGCTGCCAAGATTTATCCTGCCATAAGTGGTCCGGGAGGAGGCAGTGTTTTTAGAGTTGCTGTTCAACTAAGGCAGGAGGTGGAGCCGAATATACTTCAGGAAGCTCTTGCTATGACGATTCCTCGTTTTCCAACCTTAGCTGTCAAGATGAAGAGAGGACTGTTCTGGTATTTCTTTGATTCAAATAATGAGGTACCTAGGGTAACGCTTGAACAGGCACCGCCTTGCCGGGCTGTTAAGGTTGATGAAAACAATGGCTTCCTATTTAGGGTTAGCCACTATAAAAAAAGAATTAGCCTTGAGGTGTTCCATGCTCTTACTGACGGAACGGGTGCCATGGTTTTTCTGAAGACCTTGACTGCTCAGTACCTAACATTATCAGGTAATAGCTTTTTTTCCGGAGAGGGGATACTTGACTGTGAAGCTCACCCATCCATTAGTGAAACTGAGGATAGCTTTGGAAAATATTCTGATCCAAAAATCAAAAGTAAATGGATAGAGGAAAAAGCTTACCATGTCCGAGGTACAAGGCTTCCCGCCGGGCAGCTTGATATAGTTCACGGCATCATTTCCACGGACAGCTTCAGAAAGCTTGTCAAGGCAAGCAATGCAACGGTTACAGGGTATATTGCAGCACTTATAATCTATTCTATTTACAGTACTCAACTCAACAGCAGGATATATAATTCGCCTGTGAAGATATCTATTCCTGTGAACCTGAGAAACTATTTCCCTTCAAGGACTGTCAGAAACTTTTCGTCCTATGTTAATGTGGGAATAGTTTTTACTGATGAGAATCAGTCTTTTGAAAGTATTTTGAAACAAGTTACTGAAACGATGAAGAATGAGTTAAAGCATGATAAGCTAGTTGAGAAAATCAGTGCCAATGTCAATGCGGAGAGGAATATTTTTATGAGAATTGCGCCTCTTGTATTGAAAAATGTTGTATTAAGAACGGCATATAATGCATTTGGAGAGTCATTATTTTCGTGCTCATTGTCGAATCTTGGAAGCATTAGTGTACCTGAAGAAATGAAAGAATTTGTAGAGAGATTTGAGTTCATTCTAGGACCTCCTGTGACGAACCTTTTAAACAGTACGATTTGCTCTTTCGGTGATACGATGCTGATATCTTTTACAAAACTCGTATATGAGAATGATATAGAAAGGTTTTTCTTTAGGTTTCTAGCCAATAAAGGAATTGATGTAACTATAGAAACTAATTAGGTGTTATTATGAAGTATTGTGATGAATGCAAGGTAAAAATTAATATGAATTATATAAGATGCCCTCTATGCTCAGCTGTGCTTGCTGATGAAGGTTGCCTAGTGGGCACTGAGCATAAGCCTATAGATACAGGTAATGAGACTGAAGTACAGGTATTCGATGGTGATGAGCTTTGTAGAGCTAAGGAATTGGCATCCGAGACCTTGTCCGATGAAGGCAGCAACGGACTTGAAAATGTGAGTTCAAAGTATCCTGAAGGTCCGAAAGAGGCCATTCACAAATACAATTTTACCTTAAGGTTGCTTTTGTTTATATCTGTTGTAATTGCTTCTAGCTGCCTTCTTATCAATTTCCTGACTTATGATGGCGTATTGTGGTCTGGGTATGTAGTAGGAACCCTTCTTTATATTTGGGTAACTGTTGGGTATCCAGTGATTAAAAAAAGAAAGCTTGGGCAAATATTAGTTCTAAATACTCTTGCAACAGCCATATATGTTTATTCACTTGAGCTGGCCACCGAAACCCAGGGCTGGGGTCTTACCTATGTAACGCCTTTTCTTTTCATAGCATCAACACTATTCATTACCTTCGTAATACTCTTAAAAAGGCTAAAATGGCGTGAATATGCAGTATACCAAACAGTTATGGTGATAATGGGTTTTCTACCTATAATATTCTGTGTAGTAGGGCTAGTTACTGCAATATGGCCTAGTGTGTTCTCTGCATTCTATTCCTTTATTACTGTGATTGGTATGCTTATTTTCGGAGACAAGAAGTATAAGGATGAATTAATTAAGAGGTTTCATTTATAGTGTAGGATATAGGAAGTAAAAAGCAACGACCTGAATAACAAGGATCAGCGGAATACCAACCATAAAGCTCCAGTGTCTTGTTTTATGCCTAAATATAAGCATACTTAAATAAACTCCTACACAACCGCCAATTATTGCAAACAGAAAAATTGTTTTTTCTGGGATACGCCATTGTTTATGGCGGGCTTTGTGTTTATCAGCTGCAACTATAATAAAGCCTATAAGGTTGATAATTGCAAGTGCTAAAAGAATTTTATCTATATCTATATACCTCCCAAATACCGATTGAATGTTGATAGTTTTATTATATCACAAATGGATGCACAGTCAATTCGCTTCGCTCAGGGAGTCAGGTGGAGACTGAACTCTACCTGACCAAGGAAGTTAATTAATTCGTCTTCATTCATCGCCGACCTATAGAGATCGGCGTCTTCTGAAGACATAGATAAATAAAAAAATAAATAAGCAAATAGAATGTATTGAAACAAACTCAAATAGGTGCTACAATTCAATTCAAGGAGGTGAAACGGTGAATACATCAGGCTATCATGATATTCTAGAGAGATTGGATAACTATGTCGCTCATATTTCAGCATTTTATGCTGTCGAAGGGGGAACTATGTCCAAAAATGAATATTTGTGATAACGAGCTGGTGGATCATCATTTTACCTATAACATCGAAAAGACATATGCCTGGGTGATCGTGCAGCCCTGGCTTTTTTTATTCGGTTAGTCATTATTGCAGGGATTAGTGGAAGATAAGAGGATCCCGCAAGGAATGTAGTCCATGATGAATCCAAGTTCTATCATACTCCATTACATAGGTTAACAGCCCAGGGCGCAGGAACCATCCACCTGACTCAGTTTTTTCTATGCTACCGACAAAAGGTAACATATGAGACCCAGGCATGAGAGGAGAAGTTATGATAGATATAGCAGTCAAGGAATTGAATAAATACTATGGGAGCAACCATGTCATAAGGGGCATATCATTTGAAGTCAATAGGGGAGACAGAGTCGGACTGACAGGCAGGAATGGTTCGGGCAAGTCTACTCTTCTTAAAGTAATTGCCGGGCTGGAGGAATATGAGAGCGGCAATGTAATTAAAGCGTCTGGTTCAAGAGTTGAAATACTTGAGCAAATCCCGGTTTTTGAAGAAGCTTGGACTGTCGATAACGTTCTGCATAGTGCATTCGCGGACATATCCAGTATTTTTGATGAGATGCGAGGAATTGAGAAAAAGATAGCTGTTTGCGTCGCACTGCAAGATGGAAATGCTGGAGAGCGGCATAGGGACGTTGAAGAACAGAAGAGGGATATGTGTGAACAACTCTATGAGGCTGATGGACAGTATGAAAAATTGCTGTCACGCTACGGAAGCCTGCAAACCCTTTATGAGGCAAAGGGTGGATATGAGATTGAGAGCAGGATAGACAAGGTTTGTAGTGGTATGAGGATAGATGCAGCAATGCGTGAGAAGGAGTTTGCTATTCTTAGTGGCGGCGAGCAGACTAGAGTCAATCTTGCAAGGGTGCTTTTAAGGGATGCGGATATACTTCTTCTGGATGAGCCTACAAACCACCTTGATCTTGAATCGATGCAGTGGGTGGAGGAGTACCTCAGAGAGTTTTCAGGCACTATCATTGCTATTTCTCATGACAGATGCTTTCTTGACAATGCTGTGACATCAATTATTGAGCTCGATGAAAGCGGGTTGAACTTTTATGAGGGCAATTACAGCTATTATGCACAGGAGAAGATTCGGCGCTTTAACAGACAAAGTGAGATGTACGAGCAACAGAAAAGAAAGATTGGTCAGTTGGAAGCGGCAGCCAAGAGTGTCCATGAATGGGCGAGGAATGCAGACAGTGGGGCTTTGCACAAAAGGGCTTTCGCAATAGAAAAAAGGATAGAGCGAATTGAACGGATTGAAAGGCCTACTGAATTGGAAAAAATCAGCGCCGGTTTTAGAGAGAATGGCCATACAGGTGAAGATATGGTTATTTTCAAAGAGATATACAAGGCTTATGGGAACAGATCTGTATTAAATGGAATAGACTTGACCATTCACAAGGATGACAGGATTGCAATGATAGGCGCCAATGGTTGTGGGAAATCAACCCTTATAAAGATACTGACGGGAGATGAAACAGCCGATCAGGGTATTGTGAAGATTGGTAATAGTATTAAGACGGCGTATCTTCCACAGGTCATTGATTTTGAAAATGGTGGAGCTACTGTACTGGAAACGGTGAGATATGCCCTTGAAACCAGTGAGGAGAAAGCAAGAAAGGTATTGGCTCATTTCCATTTTAGGGGCAGTGATGTGCAAAAGATAGTAGGGAGCCTGTCGGGAGGAGAAAAGAGCAGGCTAATGCTATGTCTGCTGATGCAGCAGGATATTAACCTGCTTATAATGGATGAACCGACAAACCATTTGGATATACAGTCTAGAGAGTGGATAGAGGCTGCGGTGTCTAGTTTCGCAGGAACCATATTGTTTGTATCCCATGACAGGTATTTCATCAATAAGTTCACAACTCGGGTATGGGAGATGAGGGACGGTCAGATCACTGATTTTAAGGGTACATACAGCGAGTATTGCCAATGGCAGGCCAAAGCTGCGAACCAGGAAAAATCCAAACAGTCAGACCAAATAACAGACAAAAGATCAGTAAGCAAATCCAATAGCAGGGTGGGAGACGGCAATAAAATGTCCCGTTGCGGGAAAGGATCGGATAGAGGTAGCAGTAATTCTATGACCGAAACTGATAAAAGGGACAGGGAGATAAAGACCTGTGAAGAAAAAATCAACCTTACTGAAATACAGTTGAGGGAATTAAGTCAGGAAATGGAGGCCTTTGCAAGTGATTTTGAGGAATTGGAGCGGCTATTTTGTGAAAAGGAGGAGGTAGAGAAGGAGCTTGAGCAGTTATACAGCTTGTGGGAGGAATTGATTTACTGAAGGGATAAACGATACTAAGGACCGTTATTTACAAAACAAAGGCTTCCGGGTTACCCGAAAGCCTTTGTTAACTGGTTATAGCAAGTATGCATTTTAGCACACCGTACATATTATCTGGTATTTATGATGTAGCCCTACAAATATCTTCTATGGCTGTATGAATATCCTCAAGCTTAACTGATTTTCTAATTTTTTTGTCCCGGGTTGCTATCTCGACTTCCCCCTTTTCTAAATTGCGGGTGCTGACTATCAGCCTTATGGGAATGCCCAAAAGATCAGCGTCAGCGAACATAATTCCTGCCCCGACATTGCGGTCATCAAGGAGAACTTCATAGTTGCGGCCTAGGTCTTCATACAGCTTAATGCCGGTTTGGTGGACATCCTCCTTTGTACTGTTCAAGATACAGATATGTATCTGCCAGGGGGCTACAGCAGCAGGCCAGATTGGACCGTAATCATCATGACTAGCCTCTATGATGCTGGCAAGAAGTCTTCCCACCCCTATACCGTAGCAACCCATTATGGGAGTTTTTTGTTTGCCGTCCACATCAGTATATGTCATATTCATGCTTTCTGTGTACTTGGTACCCAACTGGAATATGTTGCCTACCTCGATACCCCGGCTCAACTTCAGCTTACCTCCACATTTTGAGCATGAATCTCCGTCGCTTACCCTTGAAACATCAATATATTTTTCAGCTTTTATGTCCCTTACCATACTTATACCTTTTATATGATAGTTCGGCTTGTTGGCGCCTGCCACCAGGTTGTTTTCATTTTCCAGTGAAATATCATACAAAATATCAGATTTATTTGTATCAAGGCCAATAGCACCAATAAAACCAAAACACAGATCAATGTTTTCATAATCCGTAAGCGGAAACACTTCTGCCCCTATGGAATTTCTTAGCTTGGCCTCATTGACCTGTAAATCGCCGCGTATAAACACCACAAGCGGTTTTTTTCTATTTTCAACAGCAAAAACAGTAGCCTTCATTGTTTTGTCCTGGGTGATGCCTAGAAAATTGGCTAATGATTCAATGTCTTTAATATCCGGGGTGTAAACCTCTTCCAGAGGCTGTTCTACCGATGGCTCGTGTTTAACATGTGATACAGCGATTTCTGCATTAGCTCTGTAATCGCATTGCTCACAAATAACAATTGTGTCCTCCCCTGCTTCTGTCAGGAGCATAAATTCATGAGATACATTTCCGCCCATCATACCGCTGTCGGAGCCCACAGATACAACCTGTGGAAGGCCGGCTCGCTCAAAAATCTTGTGATAAGCCTCCAGTGCTTTTTTATAGTATTGCTCCAGATCCTCCTGATTAGTGTGGAAGGAATAGGCATCTTTCATTGTAAATTCCCGTACTCTTATCAGACCGCCCCTTGATCTTAGCTCATCTCTGAACTTGGTCTGTATTTGGTATATCATAAAGGGGTATTTGGTCCAGGATCTTGCTTCGCTTCTGGCCAGGTGGACTGCGGCCTCTTCGTGAGTCATACCTAGCAGCATGTCATGACCGGTTCTGTCTTTAAGCCTGACAAGTTCAGTTGCGATGGTGTCATAGCGGCCAGACTCCTTCCAAAGCTCAGATGGCAACACAACTGGGAACAGGACCTCCTGCCCATCTATTTTATTCATTTCCTCTCGAATGATTTGTTCTATTTTGGCAGCTACTCTTTTTGCAGGCATAAGCATCGAGTATATGCCGTTGGACACCTGCCTGATATACCCGCCTCGAAGCAGGAATACATGGCTTGCCAATGTTGCTTCGGCTGGTTTTTCCTTGAACCGTTCACCTAGTAGTTTACTTAACAGCATAGTCTATCAATTCCTTTCGATATTCCATTATTAACAGCGTCCCTTGTTTTCAGCGGGTATTAGCGAAATTTTAGCACTTGCATGTAAGATTTGTCAAGAAGGGCATCCGGCATATGGAGATGTGGTATAATTGGTTGAAGAACTTGCCCAGATTTGATTGGTGAAAATGTTGAGAGAATGCATTATTGCAAATAATGGATTACAAAGATATAATAATGCCATATTTTATCATAGCACATGTAGAGCAGGAGAATATTATGCATTTGTTTAATGCCAGTACGTTGTTTAGCGAGATTTCTCAAGAGGAAATATTTGATGTAATTAATGATCCTGAGAAGTTAAGAAACAAATTGATTGAAGTAAAGAAATCGCTTATAAAAGCTTATAATTTCACAGCTTATAATACACCAGAGGATTTTACTACTTCCTCTTACATAATAGCAACTAATCATTTAACCGATTCTGATGCTCCGTTAATAATGAGTTATTATTACGAGCTGATGCATACGGTAATTGATACCTATCCGGAGCTTTTTATTTTTGCCAAAGAAAATTGTTTTAATGGTGTTTCAATACCTAAAGAATTCATGCCGATTTTGGAGATGGAGAAGGTCTTTGCAGTTAACCGTAAAAGCTTTGGAGGGTCCATGGCGGCAATGAAAGCCGCAGGGAAGTGGTTTTCCGATAATAGAAAACCAAAGCATTTTTTGATATTCGCACAAGGTACAATTTATGACATTAATAAAGATAAAGCAGAGGATATAGAACAAGGTGCATTCTGGTTGGCCAGGCGGCTTGGTATTCCTGTTTTACCAGCCTTTATTGAGCAAGCTGTTGAGGGAGCTAAGAATCGTTTGATATTTGGTAAACCGATTACTATTCCGAAAGGCTGTCGGCATTTTGACGAGCATAAGCAATCGTGGTTGGATAGAGTAATTGCAGCACAGGATGAGCTAGAGGTGCTTACAGGCATACCAGCAAGAAAAGCCGAGCTTGATGAAGAACATCAAACGAGAAAAAGGTTCAAGTTGACTAATTTGGTGTCCAGAAAGTAAATGTATGGCGATGCATTGGCATGGTGTGTATATTCTGTCGGACATTTATAAAAACAGAGCATATTTAATTTAGGAGATAGCCTTGGGTAAAAGACTTTTTGTTTCGGAGAAACCGTCTGTTGCCGCAAGCTTTGCAAGTGTGCTTGGCATACAGATCCAGAAAAATCACAGATTACAGGGATATGCAGAAACAAATGATACCATTGTTACCTGGTGCTTTGGACACCTTGTTACAATGGCGTTTCCAGATGCATACGATATTAAATATAAGGAATGGAAGGTTGAGCATCTTCCGATTATTCCGGAAAAGTATAAGTATGTGGTTTTGGAGGATAAGGGAGCTGCAAAACAGTTTGAGGTTATAAGTGGATTGATGTGCAGGGAAGATGTAGACGTGATTTATGCTTGTACAGATAGCGGACGCGAAGGGGAATATATCTTCAGGCTTGTATATAATCAGAGTCGCAGCACCAAACCGGTTAAAAGAGTTTGGATATCATCCCAGACGGATGAAGCAATAAAAAAAGGGATTGATGAAGCCAAGGACTCAAGTGCATACGACTCACTTGGAAAAGCCGCTTATTGGAGATCAAAGGAAGACTGGCTTTTTGGAATGAATTTTAGCAGGATATTCACCTGTAAGTATTCTCGAAGCTTGTCAAATGAGTTGAAGGAAAGCAAGTCCTCTGTAATTGCCATAGGAAGGGTTATGACCTGCGTATTGGGACTTGTTGTCGATAGGGAGCTGGAGATAAGAGATTTTGTTCCTAAAACTCATTATGGAGTAACAGCAAGCTTTGTTTCGCGGGAAAATAGCATTTCATACAAAGGTAGATGGGTAGCTGATAAAGAAGCTGCAAAGAAGGAGTCTGAGGGGTCCGGAGAAGATGCACGATATATAACAAAAGAAGAAGCACAGGGGCTTATTGACAGGCTTCAGGGACAGGAAGCGGTTGTCGGGAAGGTTCAAATCAGGCTCAAAAATGAACAGCCGCCTCTGCTCTTTAATCTTGCAGAGCTTCAATCGGAGGTTACTAAAAAATTCAAAATACCGGTAGATAAAACACTTGAAATTGCCCAAAGTTTGTATGAGAAAAAGCTTATTTCCTATCCAAGGACCGATAGCAGGGTAATATCGACAGATGTTTTGCCTGAATTGCCAAAGGTCTTGAATGGATTATTCAAAAATACTGCATTTAAGGAATGCATCAAGCGCATTAAAGAGTTTGGCGATTTTAAAATAAACAAAACAAATAAAAGATATGTAGATAACAGCAAGGTGACCGATCATTATGCAATTATTCCGACGAATCAAACAGTGGAGCTTTCATCTCTGAATGCTGATACAAGGAAGGTTTATGAGCTGATTGTGAAAAGGTTTCTGGCAGCTTTTTATCCACCTGCGGTGTTCAATACGGTAAAGGTTGAAACTGAGATCAAAGGTGAATTATTTGTATCAAACGCAAAGACAATGAAGGAACCAGGCTGGAAGGAAATATATGAGGTTTCGGCACGGAAAGGTGAGGAGGAGATAACCGATTCGCCCATTAATAAGCTTGTGAAAAAAGAAAAGTGTGACGTTACAGGATTTGATCTGGAAGAAAAGGAAACAAAACCGCCATCCAGGTATACGGACGGCTCTCTGATTATTACCATGGAAAAGGCAGGTAAGTTTATTGAAAATGAGGAGCTGAGAGAACAGATAAAAACCTGTGGTATAGGCACTTCGGCTACACGTTCTGGGATAATCAAGAAGCTTTGTAATATCGGATATATTAATACTCATAATAAGACTAGGATTATCACACCTTCGCAAAAGGGTGAGAAGATCGTTGAAATAGTGCGCCGTTCTGCTCGCGAGCTTTTGAATCCATCTTTGACTGCCAGCTGGGAAAAAGGTCTGGTCATGATAGAAAAGATGGAAATAACAGAGCAAATATTCCAGCAAAAGCTCTATTCATATATAACAAAGACAATAGATAAGGTTAAGAGAAGGTAGAATGAGCACACTCCAGGTTGCTTACATAGGGTTTGGATTGGAAATGCCGCCTGTTTGCTTGACAAATAATACCAAATTATAATATAATTGTATTAATCTTACAGATAATTTTTTTAGGAGGTTGTACTATGTTGAATAATACAATTATATCGGGGAGGCTGACAAAGGATCCAGAACTGAAGTATGTAACGGAAAAACAAATACCTGTCCTAAATTTCACACTTGCCGTCGAAAGGGATCCATTCGATGGGAACAGTGAGAAGAAAACGGATTTTATCCCAGTGGTAGCATGGAACGGCATTGCCAGGTTTATTTCGGAACACTTTGGAAAGGGCGGTTCCCTGACTGTACAAGGTCGAATTCAGTCAAGGTCATGGGACGATCAGGAAGGGAAGAAGCACTATGCTGTTGAGCTAATTGCGGACAAGGCTTATTTCTCGGGCAATAGTAAAAGAAACGATGAAACGGTGGCAGAAAGCGAAGTGGAGGAATATTCAGCATAAGGAACGCTACCCTAGCACAGGTAGCTGCCACCTTGCTGTTCAATAGGCTGAGATACGTAAGTAAAATGTATCCGTGTGCAGATGTTACCTTTGTGCAAGGATTTATAGAATAAATGACAAGGAAGTTAAGTGGAGACTGAGCTCCACCTGACCAAGCAAGTTAATTAATTCGTCTCATCGCCGACCTATAGAGGTCAGCGTCTTCTGAAGATATAGATAAATATTATTTGATTGTATAAAGCAGAGGTAGCGGCAAATATCACTACTCTGCTTTTTTTGTGCCGCACTGCCTTTGATTCCTCCATCTATACCTTGGATTTTGGCACAGCAGCAGAGTTTTAGGACAGATTTTCATTGGATATTAGCGAGAGTTTAGCAATAGTAGTATGTGAGAATTGACAAAATTGGTATCCAACATATGGATATATGGTATAATTGTGAAGTAACTAATTACAACGACATTTTCGTGGTTATAAATAGATCTTGTCATGGGTATTCGACAAGGGCGGATTTGTTTACCTGAAGGATGTGGGAGGTTTAGGAGTTTGTATGAGTGATATAGTTAAAGGTGTATTAATTGCTTTGATACCTTCTTTGATCGTTGCATTTATAACTGCCAGGTTGACATTTTTCATGTCAGTTAGGCAGTTGAAGACACAAAAAACCTGGGAAGACAAGTATGAAACATATAACAGGAGCATTAGCTGCCTAGCCAGGCTGCTATATTGCTACAGGGAATGGATGAAGGCCTACAATCCATACAGGCGCGATGAAATTTGCGAGGAGCAGATTGGTATAATTACTGAAAAATATCGTAAAACGCTAGAGGAGCTTCATGAGATTGTTGGTGCAGGTGTTAACATTTCAGCTAGTGCTGCAGACGAGTTAGGAAAGCTTTGTGAAGAGCTTGATGATGAAGCAGACTACCGCAAGAATTTTTATGACTATGCCTGTGAGAAGCATGAGCTTATTGAGAATTGCTTAGGAGATATAAAGGTGTATTCTAAAGAGGATCTTGGGGATTAGGGCACTGTATTAGCTTATTATGGCTGGTTTTGTGTCGATAAATTATTATGATTGTCGATATTGTCAATATGTTATATAATTATTAATAATTAATGCTGGAGGTGAGCGTGGTGGACTGTTACAATCATGCTGGTAGAGAAGCAGAAGGTGCATGCGTTTATTGTGGTAAATTGTTTTGTAGTGAGTGCCTGGTAGAGGCTAATGGTAAAATGTACTGCAAAGCTGATGTAGGAAATGTGCTCAGAGAAGCAAGAGATGAAACTGCTGCTGCCAAGAATACAAATCCCAATATTATTATAAATAATGCAAATAGTAATACCAATACTAACACGGCAGGAGCCGGCGGGAATTATCCATACAAGAGCAAGCTTGCCGCAGCGTTGTTGTGCTTCTTCTTTGGGATATTGGGAGTACACAGGTTTTATGTGGGCAAGGTCGGCACAGGCCTTATTTGGTTGTTTACCGGAGGTCTATGCGGGGTTGGCGCCCTTATCGACTTTATAGTCATTTTGATCGGAGGCTTTAGAGATAAGGCTAAAATGCCGTTGAAGTAAAACAGGACCAGCAGTGAAATTTTGATAAGTCTGATTATACAGTTCCAAACAGGTCTGTATGGTCGGGCTTTTTATCTTTGTCTTCAGAAGACGAATTAATTAACTTCCTTGATCAGGTGGAGTTCAGTCTCATCCTGACTCCCTGAGCGAAGCGAATTGACTTTCAGGACATTCTTCGGTTCAAAGGGGAAGCTCCATGACGAGCTCTGATCTGATTATCTGGGTATACCGGAATATCGGGTTTTCTAGCCAGCATAATTTTAAGCAGGAAAAGCCATACTGGGGCACTGGAATAAGACTGACATTCCGATTTGAATGTCACAGAGACGCTTTTGCAATTACCCATCGTATTACAACACCTGGAAAGTTATGCCAATACCCTTTTATAGTAGCTTGCGTATAGTGAAGTTATCTTCAAGCAGGACCCAGTTTTCCGGGTAGGGATAACCCAAAGCCCAATAGCTTATACCACCAAGGCCATACTCCTTTGCGGTGTCAAATTTAGCTTGTGCGCTTCTTGCGTCCTCGAACCATACCTCATGCTGTCTGCCTTGCTCATCACGGTAACGGTAAAAGGGTGATGCGGCGACCGTGTCGTATTGTATGTTAACACCATAACGAATGGCTCTGTCGCGGGCCTCCTTATTGCTAAAGGTTTCAGCTTCCTGTCCTTGAACGTGGGGCAGGAGCCAATCTCTAGCATATATCTGAAAGCCCAGGAATATTTTGAATCTAGGCATAACGGAAACAGCGTAATTTAGCACTCGTCTAATTTCATTTATTGGTGAAATGGCACGCGGTGGCCCCAAGCGGTAACCCCATTCATACGTCATCAAAACAACGAAATCCATTATTCTTCCGTGAGCAGCATAGTCATGGGCTGTGTAGAGTAAACCTGACTGCTCCGCGCTGACCTTTGGCGCCAATGAGCTTGAGACAAAATAGCCAAGTGGGTGTAGGCGGTCAACTGTTCGCTGTATGAATCTGTTATAGTTTTCTCGATCCTCAGGCAAAACATTTTCGAAATCGACGTTAAGTCCCATATAGCCCTTTTGATCCATTATGGCAAGTATATTGTCAATTAGGCGATCCGATATTTCTATACTACTTAGAACTGCATGGGCGATATTCTCTCCAAGCTCTGTGGAAGTAAAATTGTTTATTGACATCATTGGGACAGCTCTTTCAGCATAAGCTGCGTTTATGGCAGGAAGATCGTCTATAGGTTCCATGGAACCGTCCTCTCTGATTCTGTAGGCAAAGGGCGATGCGTATGTCAGATAGCGGCTGTCACCTCTAACTATGGTAGCACCCCGCTGCCCGAGGATGTATATGAATCCGTTGACATCCATTACACGTCTTTGCCTAATGGGAATTTTTAGCTCGTTGCCAGGATAAATCAGATTGGGATTTGTAATATTATTAATAGTCATAAGAGTACGGAGGGAAACATTGTACCTTTGAGCGATTTGGTAGAGTGTTTCGCCAGGCTGAACTCTATGTCTTGGTGCAGGAATGTATAGCACATCTCCAGGTGCAATCCTGCTGGGGTCAGCGATCTGATTACGTTGTAGAATCGATTGGAGAGTTACTCCATAAGTTTGGGAAATACTCCAAAGGGACTCCCCTGCTCTGACAGTGTGGTAAGAATCTTCTGTCGGGATTACCAATGCCTGCCCTATAACCAAACGGTCGGGGTAGGTTAGCTCATTTGAAGTTATAATACTTCTGGTGGAGACGCCATAAAAATTGGCAATTGTCCACAGGGACTGTCCAGAACTGACAACATGAATGATCATTGCATGGTACCTCTATTAATTTATTCATTATATTCATAGTATTCTTGGAAGGGCTGATTTGTTACGGCAGGTGCTATATAAAGGAAGTTTGGTATTGTGATAAAATTAAATGAACTTTTTGTTTAGCTAAACACTCTTACTAGTATAAGGGGGGAAGCGGATGGACACAGCAGCGCTGCTGAATCAGGCAAGGTCGGGTGACAAGGATGCCTTAATCGCACTAATTATGGCGAAAAAGGACGAATTTTATCGCCTCGCTTATACATACACTGGCAACAGAGAAGACGCATTGGATTCCATACAGGATATGACTGTAAAGCTATTCGATAATATAAGAAAACTCAGAAGCACAGATGCATTTTACTCCTGGAGTAAGACTATACTTGTGAATCTTTGTAAAGGGATGCTCCGGAAAAAAGACAGGGTAATCGCTCTGGAGAGTATTCATGAGGAAGCATATCATGAAAATTGGTTAACTTTACCCTTGACAGAAGTAGAGCTATGGAAAGGACCGCTAGGTTGGAGCTAAATGCCGAGGCAGTTATCGGAGATTACAGAATTGTTTTTGACGAATTAACCGCATCTACTATGAGCTCTGTGTTAAAAGGGAGGATTATACCTCAGTCAGATGAAGCTATGGAGAGGTTTAACCCCAGAACCGCTGAGGGTAGTATGGAAATACCTCATTTGGAGTACGACCTAGTGTCGGATGATGGTATGGTGATGCGATTTTCCGGAGGACAGAGTGCTTCAGGCAGCAATATTACATTCGACGGTAAAGGAGATGCATTGCCAGAGGATTTCAAGACGTTACAGATTAAAAACATTAGAATAGAAACAGCGAAACTGGTTGATAAAGTAGTGGTGGTGAATGCTGATACAAAGGGTATGCAGGTTTCAGAAGATATGACTATAAATAGCGTGTATCGCGATGGCCAGGAGATATGCGTATCAATTTCTAGCCGGGGTATTCCTGTTATAGGGCTGTTCACACAGGAGCAACAGCTGGAGGAGATTAATGTGGAGGAATTTGAACTTGAAGCAAAGTGTGTCGAACCTGTGGAAAGAGTCTTTAGGTTTAAAGCATTAGTGGAGGGTGAGGAAGACGCTTCAACTGGTTCTATTGATAATACCTCATCAGAAGAGTCTGAGGGTGACACTGTAGCTGAAGCAATAGGGAATGGTACAGATAGTCTGGAGCTTCATGTGAAATTTATCCGCTACACAGATATTAGCCCTGACACTATAGATATACCTGTGGACTGATCAATTTTGATAGCTTGATATGTGGAGGCTAGAGATGATTTCATCTTGTTGAAACGTCACAATTGAAAATCACTTGTGATAATCACAAGTGATAATCACAGAGGAAAGGAAATTTTTCTATAAACGAAAAGTTTCCTTTTATTTGTTATGATATAATGGAACAGGGTGGTAAATATGGATGAGTTAAAGAAAACAGTTAGAGAGAAACGAAAAGGGCCTGATGCTGTAATTAAGGCTGTTTGGTGGACTACGGGCATTAGTTGGTCGCTTTTCTTAGTGTTGCTGGTTTTTTTCGACACTGCAAGACCAGAGTCAGCAACTTTTTTTGACCGCCAGTTCAATGTTTCAATAAGAGATTATTGGAATGAAAATATCCTCCTGTACGCCTTCTGCATTATGGTGCTGAATCTTGCTGTATGTATCATCGGTCTGATATTTAATATGGCAAGGCATAAAAGAAAGACCGACAAAATCAGCAAATCCATATTGATTCTTGGCTCCGTCACACTCGCTGGAATATTGTGGTACATAATTAGGTGAAATAGTAATCCGGTGCTTCTAACGCATAATGAAATTAAAGATTTTTGTAGGGGAACATATTATTGGTTAATTATGTCTAACGAGTAATGTGTTATTTTTGGCGAAGCTGTATAACGAGGAGATAAATGGTTCCTAATAAAGATAGAGGTCGATATTTATATATATTGTTAGCTGTAGTGATATGTCTGTGTGTCGAGATGATGATCTTTGCACAATGTGGTGGTGTAGGCAATGGTGTAAAAGGCTATGATCAAGGTATCAGAGCATTTGGAGAAGCATACAATATCTTCTTTGGAGACAATCAAATGGTGATTTTTGATAATCAAAATGTAAGACTTCTTGATTACAAAATCAGTGATAGTGGGGACAGAATCGTAAGCAGTTGTGTTTCCGACCTAGATAAGGATGAAACAGATGAAATTCTGCTGATAATTGGTAATGGTGATAGCCAGTACGGGACTGAGCTTTTGATACTTGAAATGCAGGCGGCTTCTGAGGAGAGCAGGCCATCAGATATTATTGCAGACAGTGGAATAGAAGATGAAGTTATTCAATTGAAGGTGATCTATAAAAAGGATATGTCGTATATTAATCCATGGAAGGTTCAGACCTGTGATGTCGATGGAGACGGTAGCGTTGATATATCGATAGGTGCATACAAAACGGCCAGATTCCACCCGGTTATGGCAAAGAGGCCGTTCATATATAATTGGCAGGGTGATTCTATTTCACCGAAGTGGCTGGGGTCAAGACTTTCAAGACCTTTTGATGACTATGTGTTTATGGATATAAACTCTGATGGCGCGGATGAAATTATATCAATTGAGCACTTGGTTGATGGAAAAAAGGCAGTCAATTCCTACTCCTGGAAGGGCTTTGGCTTTGAGAGTATTGGTGAGAGTAAGGCTTATAGTGACATACTCAGTATAAGGCGAGGTGAGGCAACAGGAGAAGGGGAGCAGGCTGTAAGTGCATGCGTTATGGTTGATGGACAGGAGCAGTGGATAAAATTGATCCATTATAATGGGGAATTATCAGAAATAGATGGTGAATAAGTTGTTTCAAGGATTGGCGGAGATTGTCCCCGTGTTCCAAAGTGGAACAGGAGATACGTCCCCGTGTTCCAAATTCGAAGAAAGTGGTGAAGTGAGAATGGGTAAGAGAATTTTGGCAACAGTTTTGGCGTTGGTTCAGATGGTGGTGTGCGTTGTGGCGTTAGCGGCGTGCACGCTTTCGGTAGAATTGCCAGAAAAGAAAAATTTGCCTCAGCCACAGGAGAAAAGTAGCAACGACAAGGTGGGTGAAGAAGTAAGTCAGACCGTCGGAGGCAATGAGGTTGAGGTTTTGAATGTAGGTGTCTTTCCAACATTTGATGCTGGAAGGGAACAGAAAAATATTGATGTGAAATGGCAGCCGAGCAGCTATGATAAAAAGGTAGCTCCATATAAGGTTAAAGGGGATCTTTCCAATGTGGAGAATGTCCAACAGTTCGGCAGCTTCTCGGCTGCGCAGACAGAAAGGCTCTCGGATAACGGATTTTTTGTAGTACCGTCTGATGAGGAGCAGCTCTTTTATATTTATGAAACCAATGAGTATTTGAAGCTCCCCAGCTTGATAACTACGGATTCAGTGCTTCAGGTATACCATATATTTTTTGACTACTCACTTAGATCAATTGAGCTGGGATACTTGCTTGATGATCTTGAACAACTCAATGACAGTATGCTGAATAAGTCCATTGGAGTGTATGAAGGTATCGGGAATCCTGAGGTAAAGGCTGCAGCACTCAAGAACATAGCTTACTTTGCCGCTGCACAAATGGCGTTAGAAAAAGAGCTACCCAAAGATATTCCAAATGATGCACTCGAGCTGGCGAAAGCAGAGTTTGAGCTGATTTCTAATGCTGAGGGCTATGAAGTGTCACCGATATTTGGTTTTAAGCTTGATTATAGTCAATATAAACCCAGGGGCCATTATACCAGAAACGAATTTTTTGAACGATTTTTCAAAGCTGTGATGTGGTATGGACAGGCGCCCTTTGCGTTGCTTGATAGTAAACAGCAGCTTGTTGTTCCAGAGACACTGCAGGCGTTGCTCATTACAGGCTGCATTTTTTCGAAGGGTAGCGGGGAGCCAGATATAGACCTATGGGAAAACATATACGACATTACTGCATTCTATGTTGGCAGTGCTGATGACCTTACTATATATCAGTACAAGGATATGCTAGTCAAAGTATATGGTACCTCGCCTGATCCTGAAACCTTTACAGATAGCGACAAGCTGGAGAAATTGTTGGTTGAGGCCAAAAAAATGCCACAGCCCAAAATACAGCCCGAATGGGATGTAGACCTTAATGGAATAGACACACCTACAGGGCTCCAATTTAGATTCATGGGTCAGAGATATATCCCGGATTCGGAGATACTGCAAAAAATGAGCAAGCCTATAGTTAGGCCTTTTCCCAAAGGGCTTGATATCATGGGTGTTCTTGGTTCTGAAAGAGCTAGTGAGATATTAACAGAAACATATAATGAGGACAAGAAATGGGTGGATTACCCGAAGAACTTTAAGGAGATGAAGGATAAATTTACTGTGCTGCCTGAAGAAACCTGGCGTTCCAATATGTACTATGGTTGGCTGTGGGTGCTGAAGGGCTTACTGAATCCTTTCGATACGGGTTATCCATCATTTATGACAGGTAAGGCATGGCAGGACAAATCGCTTAATACGGCATTGGCAAGCTGGTCGGAGCTGAGGCATGACACTATATTGTACGGCAAACAAAGCGGTGCTGAGTGCGGTGGAGGTGAAGAGACACCGTATGTCCTGGGTTATGTAGAACCAAATATAGAGGTTTATGAGAGGCTTCAATGGCTGACCAAATATTCTAGAGAAAACCTGCAGGCAAGAGAAATGCTAAGTGATGATATGCAGAACAGCATGGAACGATTTGAACGTCTGCTTCAGTTCCTGATTGACTGTTCTATAAAGGAACTTAGAAATGAGGAGCTCACAAAGGAAGAGTATGAACGTATCCTTTTTTATGGAGGCGAACTGGAGAGCTTGACGAGTTCTTGTGTTGAAGGTGGCGTCAGCTGGTTTGAGATTACATCGGAAACTGATAAGAATATGGCAGTCATAGCTGATGTCCATAACTCCTCGGATGGTTACCTAGAGGAAGGTGTAGGCACTGCTTCACAGATATTTGCCGTTGTTCCGATAGGAGGAAAGCTTTATCTTACCAGAGGTGCGGCTTTCAGCTATTACGAGTTTGTAAATAGTACCCGATTAAGCGATGAGGAGTGGCAGAAGCTACTGAAGGAGAGTAAGCAGCCGTCTCTTCCGCAATGGACGGAATCCTTTACTGATGTGAATGGTTCTAAAGCTGATATTCCTGCTCCGGTTGACCCATTTGATTCGGGTTGCTAGCAGCAGTGCGTATGAGTATATGCGGAACATAGGGGGTCTGTCCCGGTGAGGTGAAAATCTTTTAATGAAATGATATACTGGTGGTGGAAATTATATTTTTTGTGAAGGGAGCGTACTTATGTTTATAATATTTGGATGGGGCCGGCAAACGTTAAAAAGCTTTGGACCTGTTTTAAAGTACCACTGTGATCACTGCAATAATGACAAACACTGGGATTTGTACTGTAAGAGGACATGGTTCACTTTGTTTTTCATACCCGTTATTCCATATTCTACTGAATATCTTTTGCTGTGTCCTGTATGCAAATACGGTGTAAAGCTTGAAAAAGAACGATTTGAGGAATATAAGGCTATTGCGCAATGCAATACTGCACTACTAAATAAGGTGATAACCCAGGAGGAGCATGCTGCCAGAATGGGCCAGTTGTTAGGGGCCGACTCCAGCAAAGGAGCCGTTGATCAGGAAATGGAAGGAAAGACAGAAACGCAGAAGAATTATCTCAGACAGTTGAAGGAAATAGAAGAGGAGAGGGCAGCAAAGGCAGCATTATCAGCGGGTAATCAGGATTCAACATACACCGAGACGGCATCAGATGAGGCAGGAGGCAATTAAATTGAAGAGCTCCTACACTAAGGTAATGTTGTATTCTATCACACATTTACTTGTGGATTTAGCTTGCGCGTATCTACTGTTTCTCAAAATTCGAGGGACCCCGGAGTGGTTTGTTTGTGTTTTGCTCTATAATTTTTGTGCATTTGCCCTTCAAATGCCCATAGGGCATCTAGCTGATAGGTGGAACCGGAATGCCGTATGCGCGGCGGTGGGTTGTATACTTGTGGTTATAGCGTATGGGTGCGGGAGCATTCCAATTGCTGCGGCTCTTATAGCTGGGTTGGGGAACTGCATGTTCCATGTCGGTGGAGGTATAGATGTACTGAACCTTAGTCATAAAAAAAGTGGTATGCTAGGTGTTTTTGTGGCCCCGGGAGCCTTTGGTCTGTATATTGGTACAATATACGGAAAGCAGGGTGTGGATGCGGCTGTCTACATTGTAATTGCGCTAGTTTTGACTTCGCTGCTATTGCTGTTGCTCCAGTATGATTCAGCACGCACCTTTAAATCTGAAAATGAACCGGTATCATTCCGGACAGCAAGTCTTGCAGTGACATCCAGCCAAAACGAACTCAAGGTGGCTGCAGCAGTGGGCGCGTTGGTGCTCATGTTTCTTGTGGTCTGCCTCAGGTCATATGTAGGGCTGACTCTCGCCTTTCCATGGAAGGGAGAGGGCTACTGGGGGATTATACTGATCAGTGGGGTTGTCCTTGGAAAGATGGCAGGGGGTATACTGGCAGACACATTCGGTATATTGAAAACGACGGTGGTTTCACTTGGCTTATCAGCTATACTGTTTCTATTTTTTGAATATCCGATAGCCGGTATAGTAGCGATTTTTCTTTTTAATATGACAATGCCTATAACATTATGGGCTGTCTCACGGATATTGCCTGGTAGTAAGGGCTTTACCTTTGGACTTTTAACATTTGGGTTGTTTCTGGGTTTCATTCCTGTATATTTGGGCTTGGATCCGCTGTTTACAGGTGGGCTTGGTTTTGCCTTAGCTTCTGTGGTTTCAGTTGCTCTGCTAAGTGTAGGACTTATAATAGCTGGTGTTGGGTGGATTAGCACAAAATCGGAAGAGAGCAAAACTCTATCTGATGATATTAGTGTAATGTGATAAGTAATTCAAAATTAGTTAAAGAGGTGTTTGGGATGAAGAAGAAACTACTAATTAGGTCTACTCTTATGTTTTGCCTCTGCCTATTGTTAATTATGGCAACCTGCTTTGTTTCCTATGCGGATGCGGTATTGGAGCCGGATGATATTATAACACCGCAGCCCGAGGGATCCAATATTGTTATACTGATTGCGGCGTTGGTAGTGGTTGTTGTAGCTGGGACATTTATACTGATACGGGTGTTATTCAAAGAGAAAACAGCAAAGGGCGCCGATGCAGAAAAAGCACCGTGATTGGGCTGTGAAAGAGGGATGATGGTGTGATGAGTGGATTTTATGGGCTTTGAGATCCTTATAATTTTGGCAATATCCCTTGGAATGACACTTGCTTTAGAGCTCATATTTGCTCTTGTTTTCAGGATACGAAGCAAGAAGGAGCTACTGCTGGTATGCCTTGTAAACGTACTCACAAATCCTGTTGTAGTATTCTTGTATTACCTAACTGTCAGCAGGGGAGGAAGCAAGCTAGTATTGGTTGTACTTGAAGTGCTTGCTGTAGTTGTAGAGGCATTATGCTACAAATCGTATGGAGATAAGATCCGTAATCCTGTATTGTTTGCAATTGGAGCTAATGCCTTCTCATTTTTTATTGGTCAAGGAATTGGGATGTTACTCTAGACAGGAGCCGACTGTGTAGTACTGCGAGTGAGTATCGGATTTCCTGCTTGCAGTGAATTGTGTAAGAGATCTGTTCCGGTGTTTCAAAGTGGAGCAGCAGATACATCCCCCTGTCCCAAAGTAGGAACAAGAGATCTGTCCCCATGTTCCAAAATGGAACAGTAGATACGTCCCTATGTTTCAGTTGAACTGTGCGTTGTAGAGTTCTGCATAGACTCCGTTATGAGTCATAAGCTCTTTATGGTTTCCCTGTTCGGCGATCATACCGTCTTTGATGACAAGTATTGTGTCGGCGTTGCGTATGGTGGACAGGCGATGGGCGATGACAAAACAGGTCCTGCCCTCCATGAGCTTTCGCATAGCTTTTTGTATTTGCTGCTCTGTTCTGGTGTCTACATTTGAGGTGGCTTCGTCAAGAATCAGCATTTTTGAGTCTAGAAGCATTGCCCTTGCAATAGTAAGCAGCTGCTTTTGTCCATAGGATATACTCATGCCGTCATCACTTAGAACAGTGTTGTAGTCTTCGGGCAGCCGCATAACATAATTGTGTATTTTTGCTGCTTTTGCAACAGCTATAACATCATCAAGGGTTGCATTATTCTTTCCATAGGCTATATTTTCATAAATTGTACCATGGAACAGCCAGGTATCCTGTAATACCATGGAATACGAAAGCCGCAGGCTTTTTCGAGTGACCTCGCTGATGTTTTTGTCATCGATGGAGAGTGTACCGCTGTCTGGGTCATAAAATCTCATCAACAGGTTAATAATCGTAGTCTTACCGGCACCTGTAGGGCCTACGATAGCGATGAGGCCGCCCTCAGGTACTTTTAGATTAAGATTCTGTATTACCGGCTGATTTGGATAATACCCAAAGTTAACGTCCTCCATATTTACTTCTCCTCTTACATCATCAATAACAGCTGCTCCCTCCATGTCCTTTGGCTCTGGAGCTTCATCGATTAATCGGAAAATGCGCTCTGCTGCAGCGAAGGATGATTGTAGCTCGCTGACGATATTGGCCATCTCACTTATAGGCCCTGAGAATCTTCGAGAATACAGGACGAAGGAGGATAGGTTACCAAGTGTAATTCGGTTAAAGAGAAATAGCAGTGCTCCGAATACACTGATGAGGGCAAGAGAAAGGTTATTTACTAAATTTATTGAGGGACCAAACACGCTTGCGTAGTAATCTGCATTATAATAAGAATCTACCGCTTTTTTATCGCCAGTCCTATTAGCATCTTTAATTTATATGGATTGAGGTATGTAAATATTTTCTTCATATCACTTTATTCCTTCAGGTTCGATTCCGTTTTTTGCTGTTTTCATCAACTATTGCAAGTGTCGTTATTGTCCTCACCAATTTTTTGAGTTGCTTTTACCATTACCCGTTGGAGCATAAGAACCATAACACTCTTTTCTTCTTTGGAGAGGCCTTCAGTGACGTAAGCTTCCCACTCATCTAAAAGGCTTTTTACCTTAGGTAGGATATCAAATGCCTTTTGAGTTGGGTAGACCTGCAGGACACGCTTGTCTTTTTCGCTGGTGATTCTGCTAATATAGCCGCTGTTTTCCAAAAGTGCAAGCTGTCGGGTAACGTTACTTTTGTTCACATATATGGTTTTGGCCAGCGCATCCTGTGAGATTCCGGGATTTCTACATATATTCAAGATGTATGTATGCTGATAGCCGTTAATCCCCTCATGCTCTAGCTTCCCGTTTCTGAACAGAATGCCACAGCGCGATATCCTGTTTATATATCTCATTAAAGCTCCCATACTTGCCTCCAGGATTTTTGTATATTAGTTGCGTACGCAACTGTTGTAAAATAGCATACTACTGCATGATAGTTTTGTCAAACCTAATTAGAAATACTGCACTGGTGTTCACTGAGGTTTTTTGAGATAATATGACCATAATTAATTGAACAATGTTACAGTCCCCCTCCTCTTAGGTGGGGGTTACCGACTGAAAAAGCTGTCAGTGGCGAGTACAATCTCCCACTCAGGATGCATGGGCGAGCTGATGACGAAGTCATCGACCAGCCGACGTTGTTCAAACGCCACATTTAGACGTGGCGCACGGAGTGTAGCGTAGGGCGAATTCATTTCGACCGTAGCTAGGGGGATGGGGGCCTGCCCCCATTGGAAATTGAAAGGTGAGTGTATGAGAGCTGTTGTGCAAAGAGTAAAAAGTGCAAGTGTTACTATAAATGGAGAAGTCGTTTCAGAAATATCCCAAGGGCTTCTGATACTAGTGGGCGTTGGTAACAATGACACCACAGCCGATGCTGTCTACCTGGCTGAGAAGATTGCGGAGCTCAGAATATTTGAAGATAATGACGGGAAAATGAATCTTTCAGTGAAGGATATCAAAGGTGAACTGCTGGCTGTATCTCAGTTCACTTTGTATGGAGACTGCAGGAAGGGCAGGAGGCCATCGTTTTCAGACTCCGCAAGGCCGGAGCAGGCCAGACCCCTATATGAATATTTTGTAGAGAAATTGCGCGAAACCGCAGCAGCTAAAGTCAAGACAGGAGTTTTTGCAGCGGATATGGCGGTTAGCTTGGTCAATGATGGACCTGTCACAATGCTGCTTGACAGCAGCAAACTATTCTAAATAGAATTCCTTGGATCCTAATACATGCCGTTTACATAATGTATGGCATGTATTTTCAATCATCAGGTTGAAAACCCTTGGTGGTGGGTACAAATTTGCTTCAAAAAGTGATTGAAGGTAAAATTGTGAAGATATATGAATGACATGATGTAGAGGTATCGAAATGGTAGGTAGTGGCTACAAAGGTGACACTGAACCGGTCAGCCGCAGGCAGGCTATTACAGATGTAATCGAATCTATTGCCATGGAGGAAAAAGCAGTTTCAAGAATCCTTGATGCAGAGGCTAGGAAGATTTGTGAGGCAATAAATGTTTGCGGGCTTGAAATACAGGATTTTATCAGCATAGATGAACCTGTATGCGAATGTATCAAAAACCTAATAAAGCTTCAGATGCTATTACAGTTCAAGCTTGAAGAGATAAAGGACATTGTGGATGATAGCGATTATTGCTAGGTTCAAAAGATGTTGACGTACGTGCAGTAGTCTAATGATGAAAAAAGGCCATATAGGCAGATGCCTATATGGCCTTAAGTAGAGTATTAAGAGTCACAATGCCTTTTTTATGGTTTTACAGCATGCGAGGTAGTAAACCTTTGATGGCAGCTTTCTTATCAGCTTTATATTCTTCATACGCTGCCTCATTCTAAAATGCCTCGAAGCCATCATATTACTTTTTATCTTGTTTACAATTCCAGAGATACAATCTATATATTTTTGGATAGTGTCTCCCTTTTTCAAGTGTATTTTTATCTCATTATTTTTTACTGTTAGCCTCCGTTTTCTGCAGAATATCGATTCCCGCCACCCCTGGCGGATAGCTTTGGCATAAATGCTCCCTATCCTTTCCTGGGTAAATACTATGAGTACATACCCGTAGGCACGATTGTCTCCTTTGAGGCTGATGCTTGTAATTCTGAGTGTACTGACAACCTCCAAACATTTCACTTCCCTCTAAAAAATATGAAAGGCTACACTGTGGGGACTTTTTTTCTTGACCGTCCGGTAGACCTTCCGGTTAACTTTCCGGCTGTTTTTTTAGCGGATATTTTGAAGGAATAGTTTTCACTTGAATTGTTATCCCAATTGCCGGCGCTGTCTCTAAAACAGATATTTAGACTACCAGGTACTTTCAGATATATGTCTGCCTCAAATCCGTCGTTGCAAGCTGACATCTCTTTTTGCTCCTGCTCATCCCATGAATCACCATATCCATAACGGGCAAAGACCTTGTCGGCGCCTGACGAAGCCAGTAGCCCACTGTAAGTAAGAGTAACTTTCTCGCCGGTGCATAATTTCCGGCCTGATATTTCTATACCCTGATCGGCGTATAGATTTACACATTTGTTCAAAGCAATCCCTCCTAATAATTACATAAATTACCATACAAGTTATAATAATACACCAAGTTAAATAATATTTCAACTGCAACAGAAAAAAATGAATCTATAATTTTCTTGAAAACATTGAAAAATAGTATATAATAATCAATAATACAGTTTGTATATTTTAAGAATCATGGCGATGAAAAAAGCAATGGTCTATGGCTCTCAGCAGAGAACCGGTGGATGGTGCGAACCGGCGGGAGATAGGATCTTTCCACTTTTGGAGCTGTCGATGAAGAGTCGGAGGCTTGTACCCTTTAACGTACTTTCGAGTGGTCGACACAACCGTCGGCAATTTGGGTGGCAACGCGGATTCCTTCCGTCCCATTGAGTTATATGGGTTTGGGAGGATTTTTTATTTCCCGGACTTATATGGCACGAATAATAGAAGTATCAACAGGAGGTAAGAAGATGCTGGATATGAAATTTGTAAGATCTGATCCGGAACTGGTAAAAGAAAATATCCGGAAGAAATTCCAGGAGCATAAGCTGGTGCTGGTGGATGAAGTTATCGAAAAGGACAGACAGTATAGGGAGGCAAAGACCCGTTGTGATGAGATAAGGGGCCTGCGCAACTCCATCAGTAAGGAAATTGGCTTTCTTATGTCAAAGGGGATGAAGGATGAGGCCCAGAATAATAAAACAAGGGTTGTGGAAATTAACAAAGAACTGAGCGAGCTTGAAATACTGGAGGAAAAACTGTCGGCTGAAATAAGAGAGAGAATGTTGGTGATCCCAAATATAATCGACAGCTCAGTACCAATCGGCAAGGACGACAGTGAGAATGTCGAGGTCGAACGGTATGGAGATCCGTTAGTGCCTGGTTTTGAGATACCGTACCATGTGGATATAATGGAAAAGCTACAGGGCATAGATCTTGACAGCGCCAGAAAGACTAGCGGTAATGGCTTCTATTATCTATGTGGTGATATTGCAAGACTCCATTCGGCTATACTTTCATATGCCCGAGATTTTATGATAGAAAGGGGCTTTAACTACTATATACCGCCTTTTATGATCCGTAGTGAGGTGGTCACAGGAGTTATGAGTTTTACTGAAATGGAGAATATGATGTACAAGATAGAGGGGGAGGATCTGTACCTTATAGGTACCAGTGAGCATTCCATGATTGGCAAGTTTATTGACACTATACTCGATGAGGAACAGTTACCCCAGGCACTGACCAGCTATTCTCCCTGTTTTCGTAAGGAGGTTGGTGCCCACGGCATCGAGGAGCGCGGAGTGTACCGTATACACCAGTTTGAGAAGCAGGAGATGATCGTGGTTTGTAAGCCTGAGGATAGCCCTGAGTGGTTTACAAAGCTTTATAAGAATACAGTTGACTTCTTTTGTTCGATGGATATTCCAGTACGAACGCTAGAGTGCTGTTCTGGTGATTTGGCAGATCTGAAGGTCAAGAGTATTGATGTGGAGGCATGGTCACCTCGCCAGCAGAAGTATTTCGAGGTGGGAAGCTGCTCCAACCTTGGGGATGCACAGGCCCGTCGTCTTGGGATACGCGTAAGGGATAGGGAGAACGGCAACTATTACCCTCATACGCTGAACAACACAGTTGTAGCACCTCCTCGTATGCTCATTGCTTTCCTGGAAAACAATCTGAACGTGGACGGTTCTGTAAATATACCTGAGCCGCTGCAAAGGTACATGGGTGGTAAGAAAGTCATTAAATAGGTGATAGAAAAGTACGGCACTGATCCCTTGTGGGATTGGTGCCGTTCACTTTGAAGGGTGATTTCATTTTACTGCCCTTGTATATTGTTGTGGCTTAATTTTTTTTGATATATTTTGTTCAAGGGAAGTTGTTAGCGATAAAGCTTTCAATGACTTTTTATTCACAACATCACTCGTATTATTTGTTTGCAGTAAAACCAGTAGCTAGAACTAGTTTCTAAAACAGGTATCTACCGTCGATATCTAAAACCAGTTCTTAAAGCACTAAACATATTCAAGAAAAGTAAAGTATAATATAGAGAGCTAATCACTTATGAAATGTTAAAACGGAGGTTAGAGTATGCAATTGATGGGTGGAATGGGTGGAATGTTTGGTATTTTTCTGATATTTTTCGGCATCACTTTTATAGCAATACTTGGGGTGATTGTTTTCATAATGGTGCAGAGTGCTACCCAATGGAACAAGAACAATCATTCACCTGTGCTGACTGTTGAGGCCAGGGTTGTGGCCAAAAGGGAGAAGGTGTCTTATAGCAACAGTCATCATGGTAGAAGTCATCATGGTAGAAGTATACACCATCATTCATCTTCTTCGACTTCATATTACACCACATTTGAGTTTGAAAGCGGAGATAGGCTAGAGCTGCGTATACCATATAATGAATTTGGCTATCTTGTTGAAGGCGATATGGGGAGACTGACGTTCCAAGGGACACGTTACCACGGCTTTGAAAGATACTCTGAGGCTCCATATGAGATGTAGGGATGAGGGCGCATGATTTAACGTCATGGAGTTTGGGCCTAAAACCAAGTACTTAGTAGAGATTGAAATGCAGAGTCGGGGATACATTACTTCCCGTCATGGTTCTTGAGTTTAAGACTAAGTGTATAGTAATGAAATTTGAGTAGAAAAACATTGCCTGCGATAAGTTAAAGGAAGGGGACATACCTTACTTCGTATCGTGAGATATGCCCCTGTGCTATAGAATCCTACAATATGTAGCTATTGATTAATCTGATTTGAGTCTATATTCTATTCGTCCACATAACCGGTTGATGTATCAATGATCAGGGTGTAGGACTTCCAGTCCACTTTGAAATCAAGCGCTTTTGCGATATCTCTGAGTTTGAAGTAATTGTTGTTCTTAATATTGTAAGCTGTTGGGAAAACCTCGGTATCATCAAGATATATCTTAGCTGTCGTAGGACTCGCCTTTTCCCTATATTCTGTGGAATTTGCAAGCTCTCCTCCTACTACTGTATAGGCACTTCCTGAAGTCAGCGTGATTGCTTTTTCTTCTGCATTCCATGAAACATCAAACTGTTTGTCTGTTCCAATTAGCAGCATTGCTAGGTCACGCAACTTAAAGTAATTGTTGCCTTTGATATTATAGAGATAAACGTCTGTTTCTTTGCCGTTTACTGACACTCTAGTATTGGTGCATGATGTCCCCACACCCTGGAAGTTGTACATTTGCTGTATTGTAGTAAAATTGGTGAATTCGCCAAGCAAGGAGTTCATGCAATCGACTTTCTTTTTTAAAACACCTGTGGAGTCATTATCAATGGCTTCCAGTAGCTCGGCTTGCGAGTAATCTCCCGATGCGATACAGGCAAAGGTTTCAGCAATATCTTCACGGTAGCTGTATTCAGCATATTCAGATACGTAAGCGCCTGTACCGCAAGCATCCCATTTATCTTTTACATAGCTGGAGCCTTTTTTTATGTCAAAGGTATAATGAAGCATGTGACCAAACTCATGTGCCAGTGCGTAAGTGCCCAATTCTTCAAGCGAATCATCCATTCTATCATAGGTCATTATTTTGAGTGTAGCATTCTTTTTGTTGACTCCAAAGCTGCCGGAATCATTGCCCCACATAAGCCGTTCCAGCTTAATAGTAGTAGTGTAGCCCTTCTTTGTATAGCACGAGACTACTTCTTTTACAAAAGCCGTACTCAATTGAGTGAAGGTGGAGTCTATTTGTTCTAACAGCGATTGTTTCTCGCTCTCCGTATAATCAGTAACGAAGGAGATCTTAATTCCATATTTGCTCTGCAGCGCTGTCTTATAGTCATTTGAGGTCTGTACTGCATTTGCAGGGAGGGAGTATAAAACAAGCAGCATTATTCCCAGAAACAGAGATATGCCCTTTTTGAATATTTTTTTCATCTTAACACCCTTTCATTTATTTTTTTCTTGGTAATTTCTTTAGTTTAGTACGCTGTGTTGAAATTTGTCAACATACTATGATTTTAATATTTTGAGTATATATGTCAATATCCATATTATAATACTACTTTTTGTTATAATGAAGCGACAATTTATCCATAAACCTCATTCGCTCCTAAATGAAGAGGGATTACCCAAAATAGGAATGTGGTATGATAATGACGATATTGTTGGTGTCTCAACCTATGATACGATGCTTGACGGGAATTGCTTCTTCGGACTTAAAACTGGCTATGAATTTTTACATCGAGAAATGATAGCATATGCTGAAAATAATTTATCAAAGAACGGAAAGGTCAAACTTCTGATTCAAGATAGCGACACTAAATTTCAAAAAGCAGCAAATGAAATGGGTTATATCGCAACACAGAGTAAGGATTTTGATGCTGCTTTTGATATTGATGTTGACCATATTAAGTACAGCTTACCTGAAGGATTTTCTATTACCAGTATGAACGATACATATGACCTTTATCAGTATGGGCGGGTATTATGGAAAGGTTTTAATCACGAAGCTAATGGGGAGGGTGCTTATGAACCGACATCTGAAAAAATAGAAGTATTCAGAAAAGAGTTTGAGCGTCCGAATGTTAATCTTGAACTGAAAATCGCTGTTGTAGCTCCAGATGGGAACTTTGTATCCTATTGTGGCATGTGGCAGGACATTGCTTCGAAAAACGCTTTGGTTGAACCTGTGGCTACAGACCCTGCATATAGGAAAATGGGGCTTGGTCGTGCGGCTGTACTAGAAGCAATTCGCCGTTGCGGATTGCTTGGCTCGAAAAAGGCGTATGTAGGTTCATCGCAACAGTTTTATTATAACATTGGATTCAGTCCATGTATTACTTCAACATTTTGGGAGCGTAAAAGCAATATGTAGATTGTTTGATTTGCGCACAGAATAAGCATTCGAAGAAGTTTATCTGTAATCTCATAATTATATAGATTTCTTCGCAATAAAAACGGTGCATTTTTCCATTTTGAGTTGCTTGAGTAATTTATAACAAAAAGAAAGAGTGGTAAGGCAAAAACCTTAACCACTCTTTTCTGTTTTGAATTATAAGAACACTGTCACAGCGAACCCGCTGTTAAAGTAAATAGTGTTCTTATAATTCCCGTTTGGCGGAGAGTCAGGGATTCGAACCCTGGATACCCTTACAGGTATACATGATTTCCAGTCATGCGCCCTCGACCAGCTAGGCGAACTCTCCATGCGATTGTATGCTCAATAATGTAGACACTTTCTGTGTCGCTTAACTATTCTACAATAGTTGGTGCCTTGTTGTCAACTTGAATTAGGGTTATGCAAATCAAAGTTAATTGAAGGATTATATTCCAGTTTTACTATGAAAAATAGTTTTTTAATGCATAATGCGTAAATCTGTTAACTGACAAAATCACCTCGATTGTTCTTCAGATTGTGCTATAGATTGCAATCAGATTATGCCTCTCGATGGTGGCATTGAACCGCGCGCCGCACCATGTGCCACGAGTCACAACATGAGAACTATGGAAGCAACATAGATAAATACCCCAATAACTTCCCGAATTTTATAATGTGTTTATTTTATTGTTTCTTTTATAATATTGTCAATAGTAAAAAGTTGCGTACAAAAAGGGAGGCTTTTAGATTGAACAGTATTAGGTCATTGTGCAAGGAATATGCTGAATATTTTCCTATTGGTGTAGCAGTCAATCCCAGGGTCATTAAAAGTCATGCAGAGTTGATTAAAAAGCATTTTAATTCTATTACTGCTGAAAATGAGATGAAGCCTGGTTCAATTCACGCACTTAAAGCCGAATACAATTTCGGACAGGCAGAGTCTCTTGTTGAATTTGCTCAGGCGAATAATATGCAGCTTAGGGGACATACACTTGTGTGGCACAATCAGACGCCTGAGTGGTTTTTTATTGATAAAGATGGAGTACCGGCATCTAGAGAGCTTGCTCTGCTACGGATGAAGGAGCACATTGATACTGTGACAACCTATTATAAGGGCAAGACTTATTGCTGGGATGTAGTCAATGAAGCAATTGATGACAGTGCTTCCGGTTACCTCAGAAAATCTAAGTGGCTAGATATCGTGGGTGAGGATTTTATCGATAAAGCCTTTGAATTCGCATATGCTTCAGATCCTAGTGCTCTCCTTTTTTATAATGATTACAATGCTGTACTTCCGGATAAATGCGAAAAGATCTATTGTCTGGTTAAAACCCTGAAAGACAAGGGTGTACCTATACATGGAATAGGTCTGCAGGGCCACTGGTCGGTTTTTGGTCCGACTCTTGACATAATTAAAAGGGCTATGGATAAATATGCTTCCCTTGGACTTGAACTGCAGATTACGGAGCTTGATATTTCACTGTTTCCACCGGACTATAAGGGAACTGAGCTAAAGGCCCCTCTTGCAGATTTGATGAAAATGCAGGAAGAATACTGTGCAAAGATATTCGAACTATTTCGTGAATATAAAGACGTAATTACCGGGGTTACATTCTGGGGCGCGGCTGATGATGTTACTTGGTTGAACGATTTCCCTGTCAGGGGAAGAAAGAATTGGCCTCTGCCGTTTGATGACAATCAGAAGCCTAAAGCTGCATTTTACAGTATTATCGGGAAATAGTCTGTATCTCCTTTTGAGGGAGCCCTGTCGTTAATCCGGCAGGGCTCTTTTTGCGGTACTGTGGTACAACCCTCTTCTCATGCCCCCTCTTCTTGTGACCCTAATCCCCACAAAGAAGCTTACTCCAATGCCTGTCTGATATCTTCAATAATATCATCTACGTTTTCGAGCCCTACAGAGAACCTAATCATATCCGGTTCGATACCGCAGGCAAAAAGCTGTTCATCGGTCAGCTGACGGTGGGTCATACTGGCTGGGTGCAATACTGCTGTACGGGCGTCTGCCACATGTACTACAATGGATGCTAGCTTAAGATTATTCATGAACTGTGCGGCGGCTTCTCTTCCACCTTTGATGCGGAAGGATATGACACCGGAGCAGCCCTTAGGTAAATATTTTTTTGCTAGCTCGTGGTACTTATCGCTGCTAAGAGTCGGGTAACTTACGGAGATTATCTTGTCATTTTGTGACAGATACTCTGCGACCTTTTGTGCATTCTCACAATGTCTTTCCATTCTTAGGTGCAGTGTCTCCAGGCCAAGATTGGTCAGGAAAGCATTCATGGGGCTCATAGTATTGCCAAGATCCCTCATATATTGGTAGCGTGCTTTGACGATATATGCTGCATTTCCGAAGGTTTCAGTGTAGGACATGCCATGGTAGGACGGGTCTGGGTCAGTCAGAGTAGCGAACTTCCCGTTTTTCCAGTCGAAGTTGCCAGAATCAACCACAACACCACCTACACTGACTGCATGACCATCCATGTATTTTGTTGTCGAATGAATAATGATATCAGCGCCATATTCAAAAGGCCTCAGCAAAATGGGCGTTGCAAAGGTGTTGTCGACAAACAGTGGAACTCCGTTTTTGTGAGCAATCCTTGAGAATTTTTCTATATCTAGTATACTTATTTTCGGGTTAGCGATGGACTCTCCGAGGAGTATCTTTGTGTTGGGCTTGAAGGCCTTTTGTATTTCATCTTCAGAGTCATCCTGATTAATAAATGTCACATCTACACCCATTTTGGGTAGTGTAACGTTTAAAAGGTTAAAGGTTCCGCCGTACAGTGTGCTGGATGCGACTATATGGTCACCGTTCTGACAGATGTTCATAATAGCAACAAAGGTAGCCGACTGACCAGAAGCTGCGCACATTGCGCCAATACCGCCTTCGAGAGCTGCTATCTTTTTTTCCAGTGCGTCGTTTGTCGGATTGCTAATCCTTGTATATATATGGCCTTTATCAGGACGATCGAACAGCATTGCAACTTCTTCAGATGAATCATATTTATACGTTGTGCTCTGGTAGATGGGGACTACTCTTGTCTCGCCGTTTGCAGGCTTATAACCATCCTGAAGGCACTTGGTTTCTATTTTCCATGAACTCATAAAAACACCTCTCTAATAAATTCACTTTTATTTGAAATACTACACTATTGCTATTTATTTAGCAAGAAATTTCTATAGGTAATCAGAGTTTTCTATCAGCATCCTAACCTAACTAGACTGCTTCTTTATCAGATGCCGATGGAATAGACCCATGTGAGGATATCATTTTTGATGTTAGTGTGGTTGACTCACATACAGGTTAGTGATAATATTTTGTTAGCAATTATTGTATTATATTGATAGGAGGTAGACCTAGTTGAGCTATACATCTAACATGAATATTAGTTGTGTCAGAAGGAAAACTCCTGTCAGGAAAATAGTGACCATTTCTATAATAGTCCTTTTAGTTCTTATCATTGGAGGTTTTGCAGCGATACCTTCGTTTATAATGAAGGATATGATTCGCCTCCATGTGGACTTTGAAACTCATTCCCCCGCCGAGTACGGAGTAGAAGCTAATGAAGTCGGACTTACCACCGAAGATGGGTTGCGCCTGGCCTCATGGGAGGTTAAGGCTGATGCTCCTAAGGGTATTGTAATATTTTTATCAGGCATACATAAACCATCTGTAACTGCCTTTTTTGGACATGCTAAGATGCTAGCCGACAACGGTTATTCATCGCTGCTTATTGAAATGCGTTCTCATGGAAAAAGCCAGGGAGACAAAATATATGTGGGGACGAAAGAATATCTTGATACAAAGGCCGGTGTAGCATACATAAAGGGGCAGAAGGAATACGAAGGTGTGCCGGTTATTGTATTCGGTGTGTCTATGGGCGGTGCCACAGCCATAAACTCCGTAGGAGAGATTCCAGAGATAGACGGGCTCATAAGTGTTTCGGCATTTTCATCTTGGCCAGATGCCTTTTGCGACAATATGGGAAATATGGGTATGCCGTCATTTATTGCAGAAATTGAGAAGCCCTTTGTTAAACTTTACATGGGCTTTGAATATGGCTTTGGAAGTCTTAAAATTAATCCCTTGAACGAGATTAAGAAGCTTAATGGAAGACCTGCGTTGCTGATGCACTCAACAGGCGATTCCCAGGTGCCCTATAAAAGCTTCGAGAGACTGAAAACAGCGGCGCCAGGACAGTTCGACATATTTATTCGCCAGGGGGACTACCACTTTATTTGCAGGGACGAGAGCTTTGATGAGCCATGGACAGATGAGGAATATTCCAATGCGATTCTCTCATTTCTAAAGAAAAATTTTTGATTATAGTTTTGATTTGAATAATAAGCAATAATAGATAGTGAAGAATTGCTTCATGTCTATTGTTGCAATCTATAAATTTAGCCAAATTTGGAGGGTATTTATTATGAATGACATTTGTAATGAAAATAGGCTGCATATAGGCTGCCACCTGTCTTCTTCAGGAGGGTATTTGAAAATGGGTGAGGCTGCATTATCTATAGGAGCTGATACCTTTCAGTTTTTTACCCGCAATCCAAGGGGAGGGAAGGCGAAGGATATTGATGTGGATGATGTTATGGCCTTTCTTAAGCTGGCTCGTGAGAATAATTTTGTGCAGATAATGGCCCACGCGCCCTATACGCTGAACCCATGTGCAGCTGATCAAAGGGTTAAGGCATTTGCCCTTGAGGTCATGACAGACGACCTCATAAGGATGGAATACACCCCAGGTAACTATTACAATTTTCACCCCGGCAGTCATGTAGGACAGGGGATTGAGGCAGGTATAGAACTCACTGCTGGACTGCTGAACAAGATATTGAAGCCTGACCAGACAACACTGGTGTTGCTGGAAACAATGTCAGGCAAGGGCAGTGAGCTAGGGAGCAAATTTGAGGAGCTACGCCAGATCATCGACAGAGTCGACCTTGATGAAAAGGTCGGTGTGTGCCTTGATACCTGCCATATCTATGATGCAGGCTATGATATAGTTGACGATTTAGAGGGAGTATTGTTGGAATTTGATAATGTTATTGGCCTGGATAGGCTTCGGGCGATACATCTCAATGATAGTAAAAACCCATTTGCCAGCCACAAGGACAGGCATGAAAAAATCGGACAGGGAAGTCTTGGATTTGATACATTTATCAGGGTGATCAATCATCCCAGACTGCAGCACTTACCGTTTTATCTGGAAACTCCCAACGAGGTGGAGGGCTACGGCGAGGAAATAAAGCAGTTACGGGAAGCATTTACGGTGGACTATGCATAACGTCTCCATTTTCAAATTGGAGATGAATGCAAGACGAACACTAAAGAAATATGAACTACTAGATTTGATTAATGTCACAGTCCCCCTCCTCTTAGGTGGGGGGTTACCGACTGAAAAAGCTGTCAATGGCGAGTACAATCTCCCACTCAGGATGCATGGGCGACCAGATGACGATGTCATCGACCAGCCGACGTTGTTCAAACACCACGTTTAGGCGTGGCGCACGGAGTGTAGCGTAGGGCGAATTTATTTCGACTGTAGTGAGGGGGGCGGGATGTGTTGATTTGCGATGTATTTTCATCACTTTATAATCTTACTTCCAGAGAGATAGTTGGACTTCAGAGATAGTGTGTTTTGCCAACTGTGTAGTTTGGCTATTACATTTTTTCTAAAAATATGTTAAAATAGTATTAGCTCAACGTATTGTTTGCTTACTGCGGAACGTAAATCCGGTTGTGGCAAACCACACGTTTTTTATTATATTGACTTGCTTATGGGTGGACAGATGATAGAAGGAGTGGTGCTATTATTCGGAAAATAGTATCTAAACAGGGCATATTGGAAATTATTGAATGTATGGGGTGTATTCGGGTCAAAGTAATAACATGGCGGGCCTGAAACCTTTTTCAAATGCTGAATTATTTAAACGGCCTGACTGCCAGGGACTTCTGAAAATGGACGGTGCAGAGAGCTGAAGGTATCTGCTTGCATTAGTATGAAATGCTCATATTATCAGCCCAGAGGCGGTTGCAGTCGTTGAAGGAGTGTACACAGGAGCATATTGCACAAAAAGTATTATGCCAGTTCCAGGCCATGGGTGGACACTGGTAAATGAACTTGGAGGAGAAAAAATGTTTAGGATCGGAGATTTGATAATATATGGAAACACAGGTGTATGTGAGGTTACGGACATTACAGAGCGGAACATCTCGGGGACAGGCAAAGAGACTCTTTATTATGTTCTAACGCCGTTATATCAGAACTGTACTATTTTTGCACCTACTAATAATAAAAAGATATTTATGCGGCCAATTATTTCAAAGGAAGAGGCGGAAAGACTTATCAACATGATACCTTCAATGGATGTTAAGATATTTCATAGTAGTGCCATAAGCCAGCTTACAGAACACTATAAAGCATCGCTGGAAACACATGATTGTACTAATCTACTTGAGCTGTGTATGTCTCTTCATGCAAAAAAGCAGGCCGCAGAGCAACAGAAAAGAAAATTCGGATCAGTGGATGAAAAATTTAAGAGGTGTGCCGAGGATCTTCTGTTTGGAGAGCTGGCAGCTGCACTAGGTATTGAGAGAGAACAGGTGTCTGAATGCATTGCTGACAGAATAGAGGGTGAAAGGAGATATAATTAAGATGGATTTACTAAATGAGAAGGTTAAGCATAGTAAATTTGGTATGGGAACAATTACTGAGCAGACAGCAACAGTGATTACTGTGGAGTTCAGTGAAGAGCATGGAATAAAGAGGTTTGTATATCCATCTGCGTTTGAAGCATATTTGGAGCTGAAGAAAGCTAGTCTTGTAAAAAGGATGGATAAGGAATTAAAGGAGAAGCATCAGCATGAGGAGCTGAAACGCAAGCAGGAGTTGCAAGAGGAGGAAGAGCGTCGTGAGGTGGAGCGTCTCGAGCTTGAGAAGAAGTCCACTGCTAAAAAACGAGCTACTACCAAAAAAACTACTGCAAAAAAAACAACTACAAAGAAGACCGCTGCAAAGAAGCCGGTAAAGGCAAAAAAGGAGCCTATTGACGATGAGACTCTTGAAGCAGCTATTGCAGAAGTTGAGGCTGAAATAGCTGTTGCAGAAGCTGTAGCTGCAGAGGCTGTTTCTGCAACAGCTATTCCTGCAGAAGCTGAAGTGACTGTCACAGAAGCTGTTCCTGCAGAACCTGAGGCTGAGAAGTAAATATTGTTAGATGATATTATGGTTTTCTATTTATAGTAGGGGTTTCGCAAACTAATATGAAGAGTGTTTATGTGCTCATTTCATCCCCTCCTGACATTCCGGGCAGTATGTTTCGCAAACTTATATGAAGAATTTTTGCCCCATATGCAAACGGAAGGCCAGATGCTTTAGATAACGTATTCTTGAAGGTTTCCTGTAATCTTCAGGTATACGTTTGATTTCAGGTGGGGGCATCTGCCAAGAGGATCTTTTTATCTTTCTCTTCAGAAGCCGCTGAGCTCTAATGGCCGGCGATGAGTGAAGGTGAAGTGGCAAAACATCTTGAAAATTGTCTAACTGTTGCGTCTGACATCGCATTATTAATTCTAATTTTCATTACATTATGATACAATTAATTAATATGTATATTCAATTCACATATGTTATTTTACCATCGCTTCAGTAGCGATAATGAAAGGAGTGGGAGTATGGGATTAATTAAAGCCGCAGTAGGATCGGCAAAGGGTACGCTTGCAGATCAATGGAAGGAGTACTTTTATTGTGAGGCCTTGCCGGAGGATGTTCTAGCTATAAAAGGGTGGAAGAAGGTTTCTGGTCGCTCTTCTAATACCAAGGGCGAGGACAATATTATAAGCAATGGCTCGGTAATTGCGGTAGCGGACGGGCAGTGTATGATAATTGTTGAACAGGGCAAGGTGCTAGATATCTGTGCAGAGCCTGGAGAGTTCATTTTTGATATGGGTGGAGAACCTTCGATTTTCGCAGGAAATGCTTTTAAGGATAATGTTCTTTCGTCTCTAAAGAGTGCCTGGGAACGCTTTAAATTTGGCGGTAGCCCCGGCAAAGACACCCGTGTATATTACATCAACACAAAAGAGTTAATTGGCAATAAATATGGAACGGCTAACCCTGTGCCCTTCCGCGTTGTGGATCGAAACATTGGACTAGATATTGATATCTCTATTCGTTGTTTCGGCGAGTATAGCTACAAGGTTACCAATCCTGTTTTGTTTTATGCTAATGTATGCGGTAATGTCCAGTCATCTTATGTGCGTAGCACTATTGATGGACAGCTTAAAAGCGAGCTGTTGACGGCGCTTCAACCTGCTTTTGCAAAGATTTCGGAGATGGGTATTCGCTATTCAGCGCTACCCGGACACACAACGGAACTTGCAGATGCGCTTAATGATGTATTATCTGCTAAATGGCGTGACCTGCGCGGTCTGGAGATTGTTTCATTAGGTGTCAGTTCAGTCAATGCCAGCAAAGAAGACGAACAGATGATAAAGGATTTGCAAAAGAATGCTGTTATGCGTGATCCAACAATGGCAGCAGCTACGCTGGTGGGAGCACAAGCCGATGCCATGAAAGCAGCAGCTTCAAACCAGGGGGCTGGTGGTCCGGCGATGGCATTTATGGGTATGAATATGGCCTCAAATGCAGGAGGTATGAATGCACAAAATCTGTTTGCAATGGGACAGCAACAACAAGCAGCGAGTGCACAACAGCCAACTGCACCAACTGCTCCTTCTGATACATCGGGTTGGAAATGTTCCTGTGGACATAGGGGCAACAAGAGCAGATTCTGTGAGGAATGTGGAAAACCGCAGGCGGGAGATAGTGGCTGGACGTGTTCCTGTGGTGGAGTGAATAAGGGGAAATTTTGTGCAGAATGTGGCAATAAAAAGCCTGCAGGTATTCCGCAGTATCAGTGCGACAAGTGCGGCTGGGAGCCAAATGACAAGAAAAAGCCACCCAAGTTTTGCCCAGAGTGCGGCGATTCCTTTGACGATGGCGATCTTATATAGTTGTTAATGAAAGAGAGGAATAACCAATGGCATTATTAGATTATAAATGCCCAAATTGCGGTGGTGCGATTCAGTTTAATCCAGGAGCACAGGAGTTGGTCTGCCCGTACTGTGATTCTGTAATGGACATTGAAGCGCTTCGTGATATGGATGAGGCACTAAAGCAGGAGGCAGAGTCTTCTGAAGAGATTGACTGGGGTTATGAGGGCAATGAATGGCAGGACGGCGAGCAACAGGGCATGGCAGTCTACTGCTGTCAGTCCTGTAGCGGAGAAATTATTGCAGACCAGACAGTGGGTGCGACCTCTTGCCCTTTCTGTGGCAATCCCGTTGTGATTACATCCAAGTTTGCCGGATTGTTACGCCCCGATATTGTTATCCCCTTTAAGCTCGACAAGAAGCAGGCACTGCAGGCACTGCAAAAGCATTACCTCGGCAAGAGGCTTCTGCCCAGTGTGTTTAAGGAGAGAAACCATCTTGATGAGGTAAAGGGTATTTACGTTCCCTTTTGGCTTTTCGATGCTGATGCTGATGTCCGAGTAGAGTATGATGGTACGAAGGTCCGCCGCTGGAGCGATAGTAATTATAATTACACGGAAACTTCGAAATTTCGCATTTTTCGTTCTGGAGATATTGGGTTTAACCAGGTTCCTGTTGATGGTTCAGAGGCTATTGATAACACCCTCATGGAATCTATAGAGCCATTTAGTATGGCAGATGCCACGGATTTTAAAACAGCATACCTTGCTGGATACTTAGCAAATAAATATGATGTGGATGCTACTCAATGTAGTCCCCGGGCTAATGAACGCATGAAAAATAGTGCCGAATCTGCATTTGCGAGAACCGTGACTGGTTACACTACTGTGTCGCCAAGATACACAAATATTCGACTGAAAAGTGGCGGTGTCCGCTATGCTCTGTTGCCGGTGTGGTTGCTCTCCACAAGCTGGCAGGGTCAAAACTTCATCTTTGCGATGAATGGACAGACAGGGAAGTTTACCGGTGATCTGCCGTTGGATAAGGCGGCATATAAGTCGTGGTTTTTAAAGATATTTGGGATTGGGGCGGCAGCTCTGCTCGTCATTTCACAAATTGTCGTAAGTTTTATGTAGGAGGAGGTATATGAAATGGTAAAAATAAATAAGTTTCCTGTGGTAATCCTCCTTGCTATATTGATGATGACAATCATCTCGCCAGCTGCTGTACTAGCAGGAGAAAATGAAGTGAGTGAGCGGTTACCACGCTTTATAGATGAGGAGGGTCTGTTAACATCGGAGCAGGCGGCAACACTGACAGTAAAGCTGGATGAAATTAGTGAACGCCACCAGTTTGATACGGTGATTGCCGTGGTTCCAGCACTGGATTATCGTGAGGCGCGGCTTTATGCAGCTGATTTCTTTGAACAGAATGGGTTTGGCTATGGTAAGGATATTGACGGTGCCATCCTGCTTTTAGCAATGGAGAACAGGGATTTTGGCTTTGCCTCCTTTGGCTATGGATTTGAGGTATTTACGCCCGCCGGCCAGGAACATCTGGATAAGCAATTTCTCCCCTATCTAAAAAAGAATCAATACTTTGAAGCATTTATGGCCTATGCAGAGGCAGTTGATGATTTTTTAATCAAGGCGGAATCAGGTGTTCCTTATGATCAGGGAAATATACCGAAATCAGCTTCGGAAATCAAGAAGTATCGATTGATTGGAGCAGCAGCAGCATTGGTGCTGGCGTTTTTGATTGCTTTCATAGTGACTGCCGTGTGGAGAGGGCAGCTTACTTCTGTGAGAAAAGAGAATTTCGCAAATGAATATGTCCGCAGGGATAGTATGGTCCTAAGGGGACAAAGGGATATATTCCTTCATAGATATGTGAAAAAGGTACGGCGTGCGGATAACAACTCAAGAAGCGGCGGCGGTGGTTCCTTTAGGAGCTCTTCTGGACGCAGTGCAACCGGGCATAGTGGCAAATTTTAACACCCCATCTTGCATTTAACGTGACTAGGGTAAATTATAAAAGTGGACCATAATTCAACTGGAATAGTTAGAATTATGGTCCACTTTTAAAGTAACAAGTACAGCATCTTTAGATATATGCATGAAGATAGCAATCACACTTCTATACTGGTATCTGAGGCACAGGTGAAGCGGTATGAAACAGCAAGAGCGAGTCTGAAAGCCACAATCAAGTATCTAAATGAATCTGATAGTTGTAATCAAATCTTCAAGAGTAAGCAGAGATACAATATACTTCATTTGTATTTCGGCAGACGTAAATTGCATTGCATTACTCGGGAAAGAATAAGACAGATTATTCAAAAGGAGATTATGAAACTTAGTAGATTTCCTACAGTATCCAATTTGATATCTGCTATGCTCCTCTTTGAGCAGTACATATTTTCACAATTTATAAGCAAGAAAGAAAACGAGAATTTCGACGATTTAGATATCAAATTAAGATTAAGCTCGAACCATTTTTGCTCAGCGGCTTTTATGGGATGCGGCGCAGTGATTGTGTCGGCACCAGGGAATCTCAATTTGACTTTCGGCACAAATTCTTTCGAGCCAATCACACTATGACAAAGGCGGTGATTGACAAGAATAAAATATATATCCCGTCCGATAAGCTTAAAACGGATTTGAGTAACCGTACTTATCCCTTAATCCCATATATTGAGGAAAGAATAAAAGCTGAAATTGCTGAAAACAAAGAACTAAGGGAGCTTTGGGGGAAATCATCGACCCGGACTATATAACCAACAGGCACGGCGATTTACTTAAAAAAGCCGGATTGTATAGCTGGATAGAACAAACACCGGAAGAAGCGGAAAAGCGAAAGGCAATAGTAAAGGCGAAAGCCTGCAACCTCTTGCGGTTACAGGCTTTAATGGCGGAGAGGGCGGGATTCGAACCCGCGTGCCGTTTCCGACAAACTGATTTCGAGTTATTTGAGGGCAAGTTTCGATGAGATTATCAAGGTAACT